>NZ_MZMV01000016.1 GCF_002210435.1 Micromonospora wenchangensis | reverse complement strand
GGGGCGACCTGCGTCCCGCCGGCCCACCCCGCACCGTCGCGAGGAGGAAGCCGCCATGACGAACACCAGGACGCGGGTCCCGCAGGATCTCGACCGTAACCTCGCCCTCGACCTGGTCCGGGTCACCGAGGCCGCCGCGATGGCCGCCGGCCGGTGGGTCGGCCGGGGCGACAAGGAGGGTGGCGACGGGGCAGCCGTCGACGCCATGCGCAAGCTGATCAACTCGATCCAGATGCGTGGCGTCGTGGTGATCGGCGAGGGCGAGAAGGACAACGCGCCGATGCTGTTCAACGGCGAGCAGGTGGGCGACGGCACCGGCCCCGAGGTGGACGTGGCGGTGGACCCGGTCGACGGCACCACGCTGATGAGCAAGGGCATGCCCAACGCGCTCGCCGTGCTGGCCGTCTCGGAGCGGGGGGCGATGTTCGACCCGAGCGCCGTCTTCTACATGGAGAAGCTGGCCGTCGGCCCGGATTACGCCGACGTGGTGGACATCGAGGCGGGCCCGGCGGAGAACATCCGGCGGATCGCCAAGGTCAAGGGCACCGAGGTGGCCGAGGTCACCGTCTGCGTGCTGGACCGGTCCCGGCACGACGACCTGGTCGGGCAGATCCGGCGGACCGGGGCCGGCATCCGGTTCATCTCCGACGGCGACATCGCCGGGTCGATCGCCGCAGCCCGGGGCGAGTCGGGCGTCGACGTGCTGATGGGCATCGGCGGCACCCCGGAGGGGATCATCTCGGCGTGCGCGCTCAAGTGCATGGGCGGGGCGATGCAGGCGAAGCTCTGGCCGCAGGACGCGCAGGAGCGGGAGAAGGCGCTCGCCGCCGGGCACGACCTGGACCGGGTGCTCGGCACCGACGACCTGGTCACCGGGGACAACTGCTTCTTCGTGGCGACCGGGGTGACCTCCGGTGACCTGCTGCGCGGGGTGCGGTACCAGGCGGGCGGGGCGTACACCCAGTCGATCGTGATGCGGTCCAAGAGCGGCACGATCCGGGTGATCGACTCGTACCACCGGTTGGAGAAGCTGGCCCTCTACTCGGCGGTGGACTTCGACGGCAGGCCCCTGGCAGAGCAGGAGTGACAGCGACCGGCACGGCGGTTCCCCCCGTCCTGCCCACCTCCCGCCGGATCGCCGGGATCGGGCTGGCGACCGCCGCCGGGGTCGGGGTGGCCGTCCAGTCCCGGATCAACGGCGAACTGGGCGTACGCCTGGCCGACGGGATCGCCGCCGCGGTGGTCTCCTTCGGCCTGGGGCTGGTGGTGCTGCTGGTGCTGGTCCCCGCGCTGCCCGGCGGGCGGCGTGGGCTGGCCGAACTGCGTGGATCGCTGCGCTCCGGCGCGCTGCGACCGTGGCAGATGCTGGGCGGGGTGTGCGGGGCGTTCCTGGTCGCCACCCAGGGACTCACCATCGGGACGCTCGGCGTGGCGGTGTTCACCGTGGCGGTGGTCGCCGGTCAGTCGGCCAGCAGCCTGGCCGTGGACCGGGCGGGGATCGGGCCGGGCGGTCGGCAGCCGGTGACGCTCTCCCGGCTGGCCGGCGCGGTGCTGACCGTGCTGGCCGTGCTGCTGGCGGTCGGTGACCGGCTCGGTGACCCGGGCACCCTGGTGCTGGCCCTGCTGCCGCTGCTGGCCGGGTTGGGCCTGGCCTGGCAGCAGGCGGTCAACGGGCTGGTCCGCGCGGCGTCGGACAGCGCGCTCGTCGCCACCGGCGTCAACTTCGCCGTCGGCACGGTGGCCCTGCTGGTCACCTTCGGCGTGGACCTGGCGGTCCGGGGTGCTCCCGGTGGCGCGCTGCCGACCGAGCCGTGGCTCTATCTGGGTGGCCCGATCGGCACCGTCTTCATCACGGTCGCGGCGGCGATCGTCCGGTTCACCGGGGTCCTGCTGCTGGGGCTGGCCACCATCGCCGGTCAGGTCGTCGGGGCGGTGATGCTGGACGTGGTGCTGCCGACGTCGGCGTCGCACCCGGGCCCCGCCACCCTGGCCGGCGCGACGCTGACCCTGGTCGCGGTGCTGGTGGCGGCGCTGGGCCCGGCCCCGCGCCGCTGACCCGCGCCGACCCGACCGGACCGTCCGTGCGGGCGGACCGGCGGCGGTCAGTGGACCGTGCCCGCCGGGGTGGGCGTCCCGGCGGCGGTGAGGGTACGGACGGCGGCGGTCAGCGCCTCGTCCAGCGGGGTCGGGGTGATGCCGAGGACGGCGGTGGCCCGGGTCGAGTCCATCACGAACGGCCTGGCGAACTGGTGCGCGGTCTCCCGCAGCTCGCGGGCGAAGGGGTCGGTCAGGCCACCGAGCCAGAGCAGCGGGTAGGGCAGCCGGGTCAGCTTCGGCGGCGGGGCGTCGGCCAGCTCGGCCGCCCGGACGGCCAGCTCGCGGACGCTGGCCGGCGCGGCGCTGGGCACGTGCCAGGCGTGTCCCCAGGCCCGTTCGTCGGTCGCGGCGGCGACCAGGGTACGCACCACGTCAACGACGTACGTCCAGGTGTGCGGGGCGTCCCAGTTCACCGGCAGGACGACCCGCTGGCCGGCGAGCACCTTCGGCAGCACCAACGGCAGCAGGGAGTTGCCCTCGGCACCTAGGTAGTCCGAGCCGCGCACCTCGGTGGTCCGGACCCGGCCGGCGCGGTGGGCGGCGAGCGCCTCGGTCCACATCCGGTTACGGACGCGCCCCTTGGTGCCGGTGGCGGCGAGCGGGGTGTCCTCGGTCATCGGCGCGTCGACCGGGCCGTAGCCGTAGAGGCAGCCGACGGTGGCGAGCACCGCGCCGGTGCGCCCGGCGGTGGTGAGCAGTGCGTCGGCCAGCGGCGGCCAGTCGGTGGCCCACCTGTGGTAGGCGGGGTTGGCGCAGTTGTAGAGCGCGACCGCCCCGTCGGTGAGGGCGGTCAGCCGGTCGGTGTCGGCGGCGTCGGCGGCGATCCGCTCGATCGCCGGGTCGACGGGGCCGGTGCCCCGGCGGGTGACGAGCCGGACCTGTTCGCCCTGCTCGGCGAGGTGGTGTGCGGTGGCGGTGCCGACCGGGCCGGCACCGACGATCACGTGCAGCGACATGGGAGAACCTTTCGAAGCGGTAGACCGAATCGAGAGCATTGCTCTCGCTGAGCTGCGTCCAGCATGACCGACCCGGCTCCCCGGAGTCAAGAGCAGTGCTCTCTATTTTGATTGGCGCTCTGCCCCGTGGCAGAGTAGGCGCATGCCGGCTTCCTCGATCCGCGCCCGGGTCCGCGCCGAGATGATCGACGAGATCAAGGCGGTGGCCCGCCGCCACCTCGCCAGCGACGGGGCCGACCTCTCCCTGCGGGCGGTCGCCCGGGACATGGGGATGGTCTCGTCCGCCATCTACCGCTACTTTCCCAGCCGGGACGACCTGCTCACCGCGCTGATCATCGAGGCGTACCAGGCGCTCGGCGACGCGGTGGAGGCCGCCGACGCCGCCGTCGACCGGGCCGACCTGCGCGGACGCTGGCACGCCGTCTGCCGGGCCGCCCGCACCTGGGCGCTGGCCCACCCCGCCGAGTACGCCCTGCTCTACGGCAGCCCGGTGCCCGGGTACGCCGCCCCGGTCGACACCGTGCTCCCCGCGCAGCGCCCACCGCTGACCCTGCTCGGCATCCTCCGCGACGGGGTGGCCGCCGGCCGGATCACCCCGCCCGACGACGACCTGCCCGAGCCGGTCCGGGCCGACCTGGCCGAGATCGCCGCCGGCCTCTTCCCCGGCCTGCCCGAGGCCCTACTCGCCCGGGGCATGGCCGGCTGGACCCAACTCTTCGGGCTGATCAGCTTCGACCTCTTCGGCCGCCTCGACCCGGTCGTCCCGCACCGGGACGCCTACTTCGACCACCAGACCGCCCTGATGGCCGACCTCGTCGGCCTGCCCTGACCCGGCCCGCCGGGACACCTCCCCGGGCCGGCCGGCCCCACGGCCAGGCTGCGCACGGCGGACCGGGCGGGCACCACGGCCAGGTCGGCACGGGAGACACAGCGGCCCCGTCGGCCCGCAGAGCGGGGTCAGCCGGCGTCGGAGGAGTGGCCGGGGAAGAGGTGGGCCGCCGGGTCGATGGCGACGGCGGCGTTGTTGACGGCGGTGGCGGCCTCGCCGAAGCCGGTGGCGATCAGCCGCACCTTGCCCGGGTACTCGGTGATGTCACCGGCGGCGAAGACCCGGGGCAGGTTGGTGGCCATCGCGCTGTCCACCACGATGTGCCGGCGGTCCAGCCGCAACCCCCACTCGGCCAGCGGCCCCAAGTCGGCCGTGAAGCCGAGCGCCGCGACCACCGTGTCGACCGGCAGGGTCTCGGCCGCCCCGCCCCGGACGGTGATCTCGGCGGCGGTGACCGTGTCGTCGCCGTAGAGCCGGGTCACCTCGGCGTTGACCACGACCCGCACCGGCAGCGACAGCACCCGGGCCACGGTCGCGGCGTGCGCCCGGAACCGCTCCCGGCGGTGCACCAGGGTCACCGAGCGGGCCAGCGGTTGCAGGGTGGCCGCCCAGTCGAACGCCGAGTCACCGCCACCCACGATCAGCACGTCCCGGTCGGCCAGCGCGGTCGGCTCCGGTACGAAGTAGACGATCCCGCCGCCGACGAAGCTGTCCGCGACCGGCAGCGGGCGCGGGGTGAAACTGCCCAGCCCGCCGGTGACCAGCACCGCGCCGCAGCGCAACTGCTCGCCGCCGGCCAGGCCCAGCACCGGTCGGCCGTCGGTGTGGGCGAGCTTCTCGGCCCGGGTGCCGAGCAGGTACTCCGGGTGGTAGGGCGCGGCCTGGGCGAGCAGGTTGGCGACCAGGTCCCGGCCCTTGACGGCGGGAAAGCCGGCGACGTCGAGGATCAGCTTCTCCGGGTACATGGCGGTGATCTGCCCGCCCGGCTCGGGCAGCGCGTCGACGACCGCCACCGACAGCCCCCGGAAACCCGCGTAGTACGCGGCGAACAGCCCCGTCGGGCCGGCTCCGATCACGGCGACATCGACCTCACGCATGGGCGTACCGTCGCTTTCCGCTGGCGATCAACGTGCGCCGCGCCGGTGGCGGGCGACGCGTGCTGCTGCCGACGGTAGGCCCGACGTGCGGCCCGGGCAAGCATGTCCCGCCCCCGCCACGCGGGCCGGGCGGGTCGCCCGCTCAGGGCGTCAGGGTGGACTCCACCCGGTACTCCCGGTACGGGTCGTACGGGCGACGACGCCGGAACAGGATCGCCGCGACCACCCCGCCGAGCAGCCCGAACAGGTGACCCTGCCAGGAGATCCGCTCGTCGGTGGGCAGGATGCCGAGCAGTTGCCAGCCGTAGAGCAGCCCGACCAGCAGCACCACCCCGAAGTTCCACCAGCTCCGTTCGACGACGCCTCGGGTGAACAGCAGGCCCAGGTAACCGAAGATGACCCCGCTCGCCCCGACGACCACCGAGTTTGGCGAGCCGGTGAACCAGACCCCGAGCCCGCTGACCAGGATGATGACCAGGGTGGACCAGAGGAAGCGGCGGGTGCCGGCGGCCAGCACGAAGGTGCCGAGCAGGATCAGCGGGATGCTGTTGCTGTAGAGGTGGTCGAAGCCGTGGTGCAGGAACGGCGAGAAGAACACCCCGTCGAGCCCCTGGACGCGCTGCGGGATGATCCCGGCGGCCACGTCGAGCCCGAAGCCGAGCCCCTGGTCGAGGGCCTCGATGAGGAAGAGGAACGGCACCACCGCGCACATGGCGACGAAGGCCCGGCCGAGCGACGCGTAGAACGCCTCGGTGCCGAACCGGTCGGGGTCGCCGCCCGTCGGGTGCAGGGTCACCCCACCATGGCTATCAGCATTCTTCGCCGACCGCCACCCGGGTCCCGTGCCACCGGGGGTACGACGACGGCGGGGCGGGTGGTCGCCCACCCGCCCCGCCGTCTGTGTCGTCGCTCAGTACCAGCCTTCGCTCTGGCTCTTGGCCCAGGCGCCGCACGGGTTGTCGTACCGGCCCTCGATGTAGCCGAGGCCCCACTTGATCTGGGTGACCGGGTTGGTCCGCCAGTCGCTGGCGATCGAGCTCATCTTGCTGCCCGGCACCGCCTGCGGGATGCCGTAAGCGCCGGACGAGGAGTTGCTGGCCTTGGGGTTCCAGCCGCTCTCCTTGTTCCAGAGCTTGTCCAGGCAGGGCATCTGGTCGATCTTGAAGCCCGCCTGGAGGAGCATCGCGCAACCGGTCTTGCGGTGCCCGCTGTACGAGCTGCACGAGGCGGGGACCGGGCCGGCGTAGGCCTTGATCTTCCCGTCCTCCGCCTTGGCCTTGGCCTCGGCCTCGCGCTCCTTCTTCCGCGACGCGGCGGCGGCCTCGGCGGCCTTGGCCCGCTGGGCGGCCTCCTTGGCCGCCGCGGCGGCCCGCAGCTTCGCCTGGTACTCGGCGGCCCGCTGCTTGGCGGACTCCCGCCGGTGGTCGGCCTGCCGGTCGCGCTGGTAGTCGTACTCGGCCTGGTCGACCTGGAGGCCGACCTGCGCGGTCAGGCCCTGTTGCTGGGTTTCGCGGTCTTCGCCCAGATAGAAACCGCCGGCAACGCCCACGGAGAGCAGTGCGACGGCGGCCGTACGGGCACCGAACCGGCTCCACAGCCGACTCACGAAGTGTCCCTTTCGTCGGGGGCAAGGACGCGGCGCGGACCGGCCCTGGACGGGCGCGGTCGTGCCGCGAGCGCCCCGACCTGAGCCGGTCGCCACCGACGCACCGGCAGAGGGCGGCGACCGGCCCCAGGACGGGACGAACGGTCACCGACACCCCCACCGGGACGTGGGCGCTCGTGGGACACGATCGCGCACAGTGAGGCCGATGGGAAACCCGGCACGCATATTGTGACCTGCGCCACAAAGTGAATGCGGACGATGGCGGGCGGACCCCGCCCCCGCGACGGTCAGCCCGGGATGTCCTCCAACAGATCCGTCACCATCGCCGCGATCGGGGACCGCTCGGACCGGTTCAGCGTGACGTGCGCGAAGAGCGGATGACCCTTCAACGCCTCGATCACCGCCGTCACCCCGTCGTGCCGCCCGACCCGCAGGTTGTCCCGCTGGGCGACGTCGTGGGTGAGCACCACCCGCGAGCCCTGCCCGATCCGGGACAGCACGGTGAGCAGTACGCCCCGCTCCAGCGACTGGGCCTCGTCGACGATGACGAACGCGTCGTGCAGGCTCCGGCCCCGGATGTGGGTCAGCGGAAGGACCTCCAGGATGCCCCGCGAGGTGACCTCCTCCAGCACGTTCTCGTGCACCACCGCCCCGAGGGTGTCGAACACCGCCTGCGCCCAGGGCGACATCTTCTCCGACTCGGACCCGGGCAGGTAGCCCAACTCCTGCCCGCCGACGGCGTAGAGCGGCCGGAAGACCACCACCTTCTTGTGCCTGCGGCGCTCCATCACCGCCTCCAGCCCGGCGCACAGCGCCAGCGCCGACTTGCCGGTGCCGGCCCGGCCACCCAGCGACACGATCCCGATCGACTCGTCGAGCAGCAGGTCCAGCGCGATCCGCTGCTCGGCCGAGCGGCCGTGCACACCGAACGCCTCGCGGTCGCCCCGCACCAGCCGGACGGTCTTGTCGGGCAGCACCCGCCCCAGCGCCGACCCCCGGGTGGAGTGCAGCACCAGGCCGGTGTGGCAGGACAGGCCGGCGGCGGCGTCCAGGTCGAGGCAGTCCCCGGCGTAGAGCCGGCCGATCTCGTCCTCGCCCAGCTCCAGCTCGGCCATCCCCGTCCAGGTCGGGTCGCTGGCCTGGCCGTGCCGGTACTCGTCGGCCCGCAGGCCGACCGAGGCGGCCTTGACCCGCAGCGGCATGTCCTTGCTGACCAGCGTCACCTCCCGCCCCTCGGCGGCCAGGTTCAGCGCCACCGACAGGATGCGCGCGTCGTTGGACTCGTTGCGGAACCCGGGGGGCAGGACGCCGTCGTCCGAGTGGTTCAGCTCCACGGTGAGCGTGCCGCCGGACTCGTTGGCGGGCACCGGACGGTCCAGGCGACCGTGCCGGACCCGCAGCTCGTCGAGCATGCGCAGGGACTGGCGGGCGAACCAGCCCAGCTCCGGGTGGTGTCGTTTGCCCTCCAGCTCCGAGATCACCACGAGCGGCAGGACCACCTCGTGCTCGGCGAAGCGGTGGAAGGCCGCCGGGTCGGACAGGAGCACCGACGTGTCCAGAACGAACACCTGGCCGGCTGGGCCGGGCTCCTCGGGGCCGGGCGGGGCGGCGGCCGCCGGACGGCGGCTCCGGGTGGCTCGGCGGGTCGTGGCAGTCGCGGCCGGGATCTGGTCGACACCGGCGGGCGTACGGCGAGTCGTCACAGGCCTGCTCCGACGGACGGGCATCCGCCATCCGCGTTCCGCCTCCTCCGGTGCCCGGGGACACGGGGTCGGATGCGGAACCCCGTGCGCGAGGTCGCAGATCCGGGCGGCCGGCTGACCCGGGAAAACCCCGGGTCATGCCTAGACGCTAGCGGCGCCGGGCCGCCTCGGCTAGAGGGTGGACGAGGATCTCCCCCGCACCGGGCAGGCGGCCTGGCGGCGGGCGACGCGGACCGGCCGGGATGCCTGCCCCCTGCGCGCATCCCGGCCGGTGGCACCGCGTCACGGGTCGACGCGGCAGGTGTCGGCACGCCGTACCGACGGCCGTCGGCTCCCGTGGGTTCAGCCGGTCCGGCGGACCAGGGTGCCGGTCGGGTGCCGGCCGGCGACCGGGCCGGGTGGGGCCGCGAACGAGGAGCCGGTGTACGTGGTGCCCTGGCGGACCGCGGGGGTGGGACGCCGCGCGGCGTTGGCCGGCACGGCCGGGGCGGTGAGCGCCGAGGCGAGCACGGCCTGGGCGTCGCGCCGCCGCCGGTTCCAGGCGCCCCGGTCCCCGTCGAAGTAGCCCTGCCGGTAGCCGAAGCGGTACCCGATGCGGTAGCTGAGCTGGCCGTGCAGCCGGCCGGCGGCGTAGCTGGCCGCTCCGAGGACGAGGACGAGGAACAGGGCGAGCAGGGGGCTCATCGGGCGGCTCCGGTGGGCCGCGGCGGCCGGGTCACCGGTCCTCCGGCTCGGCCGGGCTCGGGTCGACGACCAGCAGCCGTTCCAGGTCCTCGGTGCTGACCTCCTCGACCAGTTCGACGCTGATCCGACAGCCGTCCAGCACGACCTCGGCCATCGAGGAGCGGCGGATCTCACCACCGGCGTCGTAGACCCGGACGCTCATCTCCGGGCAGCCGAGATGGGTCCGCCAGGCGTTCCACTCGTCGCGGTCGCCGACGCTCAGTGACAGGTAGCGGCAGCCCCGGGCGAGGTAGAGCCGCCAGGGCGCGCTCAGCCCGGCGGCGACCCCCTCCGCGATCAGGCCGAAGGCCTGGGCACGGGTCGCGAGTTCGGTCACCGCGTCCCCCTCGCACCGGGAGCGTGACGCATGTGAGCACTGATCGTCTCAAGCACGTGACACACCGTAGGTTGTCCCATGAGCGTGACAGTATCAGCTTTTCGTCTGGTTCCCGGCCGCCTCGCTCGGCGGTATTATGCCCAGGTGAGACCCCTTCGTACCGACTCCTGAGCGGGTGCGGTCGACCCGGTGAGCGCGTCTCATATGCGTGACAAAGATCCGCCCCGGGCAGCCCGGACGGGCACTACGGTCGTACGGTTTCGGGGTGACCGAGACCGCCCCCGCCCGGAAGATCGCATTCGCCACCTTCGTTCGTCGGGCGCTCGACGATGCCCGGGCGATGCGCGCCTGGACCGGCACCGAGGTCTCCCGCCGCACCGGTGTCTCCCGCCAGACGATCAACCGGTGGGTGCGCGGCGACTGGGCCAGCGACCCCGAGGCGGAACGGGTGGTGGCGTTCTGTGAGGGGCTGGGCCTCAACCCGGCCGCCGCGTTCGCCGCCCTCGGCTGGGACCGCGCCGCCACCCCCCGGGGTGCCCCCGGCGCGCCCCCGATGGACCCGGACGTCGAGGCGCTGCTGCGCCGGCTGGTCGACCCCGCCGTGTCGGACGCGGAGAAGTTCCACATCCGGGAAACCATTCGTTACCTCGCATACCGCCCCACTCTCCCGCTCGATGTCCGAAAGGGCGGAGAGCAGGCCGGGTAGTTCCTCAGATGGCGAAAGAACGCCTGATCAGACCCGATCGTTTCGCTCCGGGGCGGCAACGGGCACGCTAGCGTCCCTATTCGTACTGCTTGGGCTCGTCGTCGGCGGGGGGACGGGACAAGGCCGAACTCAGCCCTGCGGGACAGAAGGAGGGGTCTGTCCATGACCCTGAAGTGGTGGGCAGTCGTGGTCGCGGCAGTCTCCCTGACCGCGTGCGTGACCGCGAACCTGGTGGCCGGCGTGGGCGGGGGCGGGCAGATCCCGCTGGTGTTCAACCTCTTCGCCCTGACCGTCGCCGGCACCGCCGTCGTCCTGGCGGTGGTCGCCGAACTGCACGACCGGCTCGACGACCGGGTCAGCGCGCTCACCGAGTTCCTGGTGGCGCGGCTCAACGAGATCGAGACCCGCACCGGCGACCGGAACACCGGTTTCGTCGAGGGTTACCTGCTCAACCAGGGCCGCGAGGCCACCGTGGTGCCGTTGGGGCGGCGGGGGCGGGGAGCCGCCGAACGCTGAGGAGAACTCGCGGACCACACACCCCGGCGGTGTCAAGAAGCCACTCCGAAGCCACGAATCAGCCACCGCCGCCGGGGTACGCTGTCGCGCGTGCCGCCGTTGAATCTGGGTAACCAGCAGCCGCAGACCCCGCTGGATGCTGAGCACGCCTGGCGTACCACCGCCGAGCGGGCCGCCGACACCGTCCTCTTCTTCGACTTCGACGGCACCCTCGCGCCGGTCGACGACGACCCCACCGCGGTACGCCCCGCGCCCAAGGTGCTCGCCGCCCTGGAGGCGCTGGCCCCGGTGGTGCAGCGGGTGGCGATCGTCTCCGCCCGTCCCGTCGACTTCCTCCGTGACCACCTCGGCGGCCTCACCGGGATCGACCTCTACGGACTGTACGGACTGGAGCACAGCCACTCCGGCGGCGAGACCGTCACCGAACCCGCCGCGCTGCCCTGGGTGCCCACCATGGCCGAACTGGCCGACCGGGCCCGCGCCGAGCTGCCCGCCGGGGCGCTGGTGGAGTTCAAGCGGCTGAGCGTGGCGCTGCACTGGCGTACCGCGCAGCAGCTCGGCCCGGCGGTCGAGCAGTGGGGGCGGGCGCAGGCCGAACGGCTCGGGCTGCGGGTGCAGGCCGGCCGGATGGTGCTGGAACTCAAGCCCCCCGTCGACCGGGACAAGGGTCTGGTCATCGGCGAGGTGGTCCGGGACGCCGGCGGGGCGTGGTATTTCGGCGACGACGTCTCCGACATCAAGGCGTTCGCGGCGTTGCGCGCCCGGTCGGCCGCCGACCCGGGGTTCCTCGGCATCTGCGTGGCGGTGGCCAACCCGGAGACCGGCCGGGAGGTCGCCGAGGCCGCCGACCTCACCATCGACTCCCCCGCCGCGCTTGGCGACTTTCTCACCCGGGCCGTGGGCCACCTCACCTGACCGCACCCGCGCGGGCGTCGCTCCGGGGTGCCCGGGGTGCGGGCCCCTCGGCGGGTCAGGTGCCGTAGCGGCGTTGCCGGGTGCCGTAGGACCGCAGGGCACGCAGGAAGTCGACCCGCCGGAAGTCGGGCCAGTTCAGCTCGCAGAAGTAGAACTCCGAGTGCGCCGACTGCCAGAGCATGAAACCGGACATGCGCTGTTCGCCGCTGGTCCGGATGATCAGATCCGGGTCGGGCAGGCCCCGGGTGTAGAGGTGCTCGGAGATGTGGTCGACGTCCAGCGTGCCGGCCAGTTCCTCGATGGTGCCGCCCTTGGCCGCGTGCTCCACCAGCAGCGACCGCACCGCGTCGGTGATCTCGCGCCGGCCGCCGTAGCCGACGGCGATGTTGACCTGTGCGCCGCCGGTGCGTTCCCGGGTGCGTTCCTCGGCGGCCTTGAGCGCCTGGGCGTGCTGGGTGGGCAGCACGTCGAGCGCGCCGACCATCCGCAGCCGCCAGGGGTTTCCCTCCTCGGCCAGTTCGGTGCTGAGATCCTCGATGATCTGGAGCAGCGGGTCCAGCTCCTCCGCCGGCCGGGACAGGTTGTCGGTGGAGAGCAGCCAGAGCGTGACGTGACCGACGCCTGCCGCGTCGCACCAGCGCAGCAGCTCCTTGATCCGCTCGGCACCCATCCGGTGCCCGTCGTTCGGATCGACGAAGCCCATCTCCCGCGCCCACCGGCGGTTGCCGTCGCACATCACGCCGACGTGCCGGGGCACCGGTCGACCCGCGAGCCTGGCCGTCAGCCGGCGCTCGTAGACGGAGTAGAGAAGTTTCCGCAGAGTCATCACCTTGCAGGGTAGCGACCCGTGCCGAACATCAGTGCCTCGGTGGCGCACTCCGCGCGTGATCAAGAGAAATACGTCGTCGGCGGGCCGTCCACTGACCGGAATCTCTTGATCACCGGGGCGGGGTGGTGGGGGTGGCGGGGGCGCGGTGCAGGGCGTAGAGGGCGAGGGTGGCCGCCGCCAGCAGGGGTGCGCCGTCGCGGACCAGGCCGTCCAGGCCGAGCAGCCACCAGCACAGCGGCAGGTTCACCGCGAGCACGCCCAGGGTGATCGTGACCAGCAGGCGGCGGGCCCACCGCCTGCCGCGCAGCAGGAACGCCGTACAGAACAGCACCAGGTAGCTGACCACGATGCCGGCGGCGAACCAGGCCAGCACCACCGGGACGACGGCGAGCCGGCCGTCCAGCACCGCACCGCCGGCCACCAGCGCCGGCACCAACATCAACGGGCTGTACGTGAACGCGGCCACCCGGCTGGTCAGCAGCCAGCCGGTCACCTCGGGACGTTTCGGGGCGACCTCCCGCCAGCTGATCGTGCCGCCCTCGACGACCAGGCCCCGGCGGTGGCGCACCAGGTGCCCGGCGACCGTGTCGGAGCGGTAGAGCAGTACCACCACGGCGAGGCAGAGCGCGGTGAGCACGGCGAAGCCGACCAGGCCGGGCAGCGGCGGGACACCCTGCCGGGGCACCACCAGCCGGCCGACCGCGAACACGGTGGTCACGGCGAGGATCAGCCCGAACGGTCTGGCCCCGGCCCGCCCCCGGTTCACCTGCCCGATCAGCACCAGGAAACCCAGCGACCGCAGCATCGCCCAGCCGGTGCGCACCGCCAGGCCGAACTCCTGCTCCGGGGCGTACCACCAGTTCAGCAGCTCGACCACGACGGTGGCGGCGGCGGTCGACGCGAGCAGGGTGGTCAGCGCCCGGACGGCGGACGGCCGCCGGACCGGTGGGGTCACGGCGGCCGTCCTCATGGTTTCCGGTCTTGCCCGGTACGGGCGACCGGCACACCTGCTACCGGGGCTGCTCCGCGTCGAGCCGGGCGCGCAGCGCGTCCAGCTCCGACCAGAGGACGGCCGGCAGCTTGTCACCGAACTTCTCGAACCACTCGGTGACCAGCGGCAGCTCGTCGCGCCACTCCTGCGGGTCGACCTTGAGGGCGATCCGGACGTCCTCCGGGGTCATGTCGAGCCCCTCGACGTCCAGCGCGTCGGCGGTCGGCACCATGCCGATCGGGGTCTCGACCGCGTCGGCGCTGCCCTCGATGCGCTCGACCACCCACTTGAGCACCCGCGAGTTCTCGCCGAAGCCGGGCCAGAGGAAGTTGCCCTCGGCATCCTTGCGGAACCAGTTCACGTAGTAGATCTTGGGCAGCTTGGCGGCGTCGCCGTCGACGCCCTTGCCCATCTCGATCCAGTGGTTGAAGTAGTCACCGGCGTGGTAGCCGATGAACGGCAGCATCGCCATCGGGTCGCGGCGCACCACGCCGACCGCGCCGGACGCGGCGGCGGTGGTCTCCGAGGACAGCGTCGCCCCCAGGTACACCCCGTGCACCCAGTCGCGGGCCTCGGTGACCAGCGGGATGGTGTCCCGGCGGCGGCCACCGAACAGGATCGCGTCGATCGGCACGCCGTTCGGGTCGAAGTAGTCGTCGGCCAGGATCGGGCACTGGGTGATCGGGGTGCAGAACCGGCTGTTCGCGTGGGAGGAGAGGTTCTCGCTCTCCGGCGTCCAGTCGTTGCCCTTCCAGTCGATCAGGTGGGCCGGCGGCTCGCCCATGCCCTCCCACCAGATGTCGCCGTCGTCGGTGAGGGCGACGTTGGTGAAGATCGAGTTGCCCCGGTCCAGCGTCCGCATCGCGTTGGCGTTGGTCTTCCAGTCGGTGCCCGGGGCGACGCCGAACAGGCCGTACTCCGGGTTGACCGCGTAGAGGCGGCCGTCGGGGCCGAACCGCATCCAGGCGATGTCGTCGCCGATGGTCTCGACCTTCCAGCCGGGGATGGTCGGCTCCAGCATGGCCAGGTTGGTCTTGCCGCAGGCGGACGGGAACGCGCCCGCCACGTGGTAGACCTTCCCCTCCGGCGAGGTGATCTTGAGGATCAGCATGTGCTCGGCGAGCCAGCCCTCGTCCCGCCCCATCACGCTGGCGATCCGCAGCGAGTAGCACTTCTTGCCGAGCAGTGAGTTGCCGCCGTACCCGGAGCCGAAGGACCAGATCTCCCGGGTCTCCGGGAAGTGCGAGATGTACTTCGTCTCGTTGCACGGCCAGGCGACGTCGGACTGGCCGGGGGCGAGCGGTGCGCCGATGGAGTGCAGCGCGTGCACGAACTCGGCGTCGTCGCCCATCGCGTCGAGCACGCTGGCGCCCATCCGGGTCATGATCCGCATCGAGGCGACCACGTACGGGCTGTCGGTGATCTCGACACCGAACATCGGGTTCTCGGCCTCGACCGGGCCCATGCAGAACGGGATGACGTACATCGTCCGGCCGCGCATCGCACCCCGGTACAGCTCGGTCATCGTCCGCTTCATCTCGGCCGGCGCCATCCAGTTGTTGGTGGGGCCGGCGTCCGCCTCGTCCACGGAACAGATGAAGGTGCGCTCCTCGACCCGGGCGACGTCCGTGGGGTCGGTGCGGGCGTAGAAGGAGTTCGGCTTCTTTTCCGGGTTCAACCGGACGAGGGTGCCGTTGTCGACGAGTTCGTCGGTGAGACGCCGCCACTCCTCGTCTGACCCGTCCACCCAGACCACCCGGTCGGGGGTGGTGAGTTCCGCGATCTCCCGGACCCAGGCGAGCAGCTTGGGGTGGGTCGTGGGGGCCTGATCGATCCCCCGCACAGTAGCCGGAGCAACCATGACTCATCTCCTTGTGGTCGACGCTGACCGATTTATGGGATGCACGAGTCTCGGCGGACGCGGGCCGCGTCGCCTTCGTGGAAACCTGGGATTGGCCTCAGCGTAAACCGGGCGGACCCGCGAGTCAGTGGGACTGGTTGTGAAGAACTGCACAAGGTGCGGCCCGGCTGCGGTAACACGAGCTGATACCCGCTTTCACGCGCACTTTCACGCAAATCCTTCGACGAACTGTCGACGGGCGCGGGAACGCCCCCCGGACAACGGGGGACGCGGGTCGGGCAACGGCGCGGCGGCGGCTCGCCGGTGGCGCCCCGTCCGCGGCGCCGGTTACCGGTACGCTCGCGAGGTGGCCGCGACGATGACCGGGGACCAGCCGGGTGCCCCACGGACCCGCCCGGGTCTGGTTCGGTCGTTGCTGGACCGGTTCGGTCACCTGCTGCGCGAGTTGAGCAAGTTCGCCACCGTGGGCGGGGTGGCCTTCCTGGTCGACTTCGCGCTGTTCAACTACCTCACGCTGGGGCGCGGCGTCGAGCCGGTGACCGCGCGGGTCGTCTCCACGGTGATCGCGGCGACCGTCGCGTTCGTGGGCAACCGGTTCTGGACCTGGCGGCACCGGGTCCGCTCCAACCCGGCCCGCGAGTACGCGCTGTTCTTCTTCTTCAACGCGGTCGGTCTGGGCATCGCGGTGGCCTGCCTGGCGGGCAGCCGGTACGGGCTGGGCAGCATCTGGCCCGGCGTGTTCCGCACCCCGCTGGCCGACAACATCGCCAGCTACGTGGTGGGCACCGCGCTCGGCACGCTGTTCCGGTTCTGGTCGTACCGACGGTTCGTCTTCGTCGAAGCGGGAACTCCCGCCGTCACGGAGGCGACCAGCGACCCGTCGTCCGGGTCGTGACCGGTCGCCCACCCCGTCCAGCCGGAGTTCCCGGCACCGTCCTCAGCCCTAAGGTGTTGCGCATGCGTCTTGTCCGTCTGCTGCCCGAGCGCTGGCAGAAGTTCATCCGCGAGGCGCTCAAATTCGGCATCGTCGGGGGCGTCAACACCGTCATCAATTACGCGGTGTTCAATGCTCTGGCACTCACCGTTTTTGTCGACGGTCAACTGAAGGCGACGGTC
The DNA here is from genome assembly GCF_002210435.1 of Micromonospora wenchangensis. Classification (GTDB taxonomy): domain Bacteria; phylum Actinomycetota; class Actinomycetes; order Mycobacteriales; family Micromonosporaceae; genus Micromonospora; species Micromonospora wenchangensis. The sequence continues at coordinate 103,562 of NZ_MZMV01000016.1, read as the reverse complement.
ATCGCCACCATCGTGGCGACTATCACGTCGTATCTGATGAATCGTCACTGGACGTACCGGGACCGACCGAAAGCAGCCCTTCGGCGCGAATACGCCCTGTTTTTCCTGTTCAATGGCGCCGGTCTGATCATCGAACTCGGCGTCCTCGCCGCCGCCAAGTACGGCCTCGGGTTCAACAGCCTGCTCGCGCTCAACGTGGCCAAGACCGGCGGCGTGCTGCTCGCCACCCTGTTCCGGTTCTGGTCCTACCGGACCTTCGTCTTCCAGCCGGTCCCCAAGCACGCCGAGGAGACCTGGCACTCCATCAAGCGGGACGAGTGGGACACCATGGCCGAGCTGGACCCGGTCGCCGAACTGGCCGAATCGGTCAGCGAGCTGGAGGAGGCCCAGAGCCAGGCCGAGGACCGCACCGTCCCGGCGACCGGCACGCCGGCCCCGACCGTCGAACCGGTGTTCAAGCAGGGCCGGGGCGGCACCCTCGGCCCGGCCGTCGCCGGCGGCGACCTGGAGGCGGAACTGGCCGCCGAGCTGCACGCCGGCACCACCCCCCGCACGCAGCGCCCCTGACCGGCCCCGCGACACCCGGGGTCGGCGGGCCGGTCCCACGGATCAGCCGCTGGTGTCCCGCAACGGCTTGCCCTCCCGCATGTCGGCCAGGATGTCGCGCATCTCCCCGTCGCCCAGCGTGTGCTTGTCGTGCTGCGCCTCCACCAGCTCGTAGAGGGTGGTCTGCACCCGGTCGACCCGGGGCACGTCGACGAGCACCGACTGCCCCCGCTCGCCGGCCGACTCGATGGTGAGCGTGCCGCAGCCCAGCAGCCGCTCGGTGAACCGCTGGGTCATCGAGTGGTCGTTGATCCGGGCCAGCGGCAGGTCCCGCCGGTGCCGGGAGAAGACACCCTCCTGGAGCAGCACCCGCTCGTTGGTGAACAGGTAGTGCGTGCTGCGCCAGACCAGGAACGGCCACAACCCCAGCCAGAGCACCGCGATCAGGAACAGTCCGGCGACCACGGCGAGCACGAGCGTGCCACCGTCGCCGTCGGGCAGCAGGAGCCAGCCCGCCACCACCGCCGCGACACCGAGGACCAGCACCAGGACCGGCCGCAACAGCGCCTTCGGATGCGGGTGCAGGTGCAGGACGACGTGCTCGTCCTCGGTGAGCACGTCTTCGGGGAACGCCACGGGAACCTCCTCGGCGACAATCGGACGCGCTGACCGTAACCGGTCGGGGCGACCCACCGGATCAGCCGGGCGGTCGGCCGTGCACCCCGCGCACGAACCGACCGCGGGCCCGCCGGTCACCGCAGGTGCAGCACGTCCCCGGCCGCCAGCCGGCGCTCCCCGGCGGCGGTGTCGACGAGCAGGTGCCCGTCGGGGTCCACCCCGGTGGCGAGCCCGGTCAGGTCGGTGCCGTCGGGCAGCAGCACCCGCACCCGGCGGCCCACCGTGACGCAGGAGGCCAGGTACGCCGCCCGCAGGCCGCACGCGTCGGCGTCCCCGCCGGCCAGCCGCCACCTGTCGTACCAGTCGGCGAGGGCGCGCAGCAGGGCCCGCAGCAGCGGGTCCCGGTCGGTGGCGGTGGCCCCGGCCAGTTGCAGCGACGTCGCCGGCAGCCCGGTCGGGTTCTCCGGCAGCTCCTCGGCGCGCAGCGTCACGTTCAGCCCGATGCCGAGCACGATCGCGGGGGGCTCGGCCGCACCGGCGGCCGGCACCGCCTCGGCCAGGATGCCGGCGCACTTGGCGTCGCCGATCAGCAGGTCGTTGGGCCACTTCAGGCCGGCGTCCAGTTCGGCCAGCCGGGAGACCGCCTCGACCAGCGCGACCCCGGCGAGCAGCGGCAGCCAGCCGTACCCGGTGGGGGCGGCCGGCGGCCAGTCGCGGTCGGTGACGGCCTCGCCGGGCCGCAGCAGCACGCTCGTCGCGAGACCCGCCCGGGGCGGTGACTGCCAGGCCCGGCCGCGTCGGCCCCGGCCGGCGGTCTGCCGCTCGGCCACCACGACCAGGCCCTCCGGCTCGCCGGCCCGCGCGGCGTCGACCGCGTCGGCGTTGGTCGAGCCGGTCTCCGGCCGCAGGTCCAGCCGCCGCCAGGGGCCCAGCGGCGCGGTCAACGCCCGGGACAGCCGCGCCGCCGACAGCGGCGGTCGGTCCAGATCGGTGTACGGCGAACCCGGCATCCCGCCAGCCTACGGCCCGGCCCGACACCACCGCCCGGCCCGCCTCCGGCGCAGGCCACTGAGGCGTACTGCACAGCGGCGTCGGCCTGAACCATCGTTATATTCCCAGGGTGACTACCGAGACCGGGACCAACATCCACAGCACCGCGGGCAAGCTGGCGGACCTGGAGCGCCGGGTCGACGAGGCGGTGCACGCGGGCGCACGCGGCGTCGAGAAGCAGCACGCGCGGGGCAAGAAGACCGCCCGGGAGCGGATCGACATGCTCCTGGACGAGGGCTCCTTCGTCGAGTTGGACGAGTTCGCCAGGCACCGGTCCACCAACTTCGGGCTGGACCGCACCCGCCCGTACGGCGACGGGGTGGTCACCGGCTACGGCACCGTCGACGGCCGGCAGGTCTGCGTCTTCGCGCAGGACTTCACGGTCTTCGGCGGCTCCCTCGGCGAGGTCTTCGGCGAAAAGATCGTCAAGGTGATGGACCTGGCCATGAAGATCGGTTGCCCGGTGGTCGGGATCAACGACTCCGGCGGGGCGCGCATCCAGGAGGGTGTCGTCTCGCTCGGCCTCTACGGCGAGATCTTCTTCCGCAACGTGCGGGCCAGCGGGGTCGTCCCGCAGATCTCCCTGATCATGGGCCCGTGCGCGGGCGGCGCGGTCTACTCCCCGGCGGTCACCGACTTCACCGTGATGGTCGACCAGACCTCGCACATGTTCATCACCGGGCCGGACGTCATCAAGACGGTCACCGGCGAGGACGTGGCGATGGAGGAACTGGGCGGCGCGCGTACCCACAACACGCGCAGCGGCAACGCGCACTACCTCGCCACCGACGAGGACGACGCGGTCGACTACGTCAAGGCGCTGCTGTCCTACCTGCCGTCGAACAACCTCGACGAGCCGGTGGTCCTCGACGCCCCGGCCGACCTCGACGTCACCGACGCCGACCGGGAACTCGACACGCTGATCCCCGACTCGGCCAACCAGCCGTACGACATGCACCGGATCATCGAGCACGTCCTCGACGACGGCGAGTTCCTGGAGGTGCAGCCGCTCTACGCGCAGAACATCGTGGTCGGCTACGGCCGGGTCGAGGGCCGTCCCGTCGGGGTGGTCGCCAACCAGCCGATGCACTTCGCCGGCACCCTGGACATCGCCGCCTCCGAGAAGGCCGCCCGGTTCGTACGCACCTGCGACGCGTTCAACATCCCGGTGCTGACCTTCGTGGACGTTCCCGGGTTCCTGCCCGGCACCGGCCAGGAGTGGGACGGCATCATCCGCCGGGGCGCGAAGCTCCTCTACGCGTACGCCGAGGCGACCGTCCCGAAGGTCACCGTGATCACCCGCAAGGCGTACGGCGGGGCGTACGACGTGATGGGCTCCAAGCACCTCGGGGCGGACCTGAACTTCGCCTGGCCGACGGCGCAGATCGCGGTGATGGGCGCGCAGGGCGCGGTGAACATCCTCTACCGGCAGGAGCTGGCCGCCGCCGAGGACCCGGCCGCCGTCCGCGCCGAGCGGATCGCCGAGTACGAGGACACCCTGGCCAACCCGTACGTCGCCGCCGAACGCGGCTACGTCGACGCGGTGATCCCGCCGCACGAGACCCGGACCCAGATCGTCCGGGCGCTGCGGGTGCTGCGGACCAAGCGGGAGACGTTGCCGCCGAAGAAGCACGGCAACATCCCGCTGTAGCCGGGCGGCCCGCCGGCCGCGCGCCGGCCCGCCGCGCGTCGTTGGCGGGCCGGCGCGGACAGGGCGGCCGGGCAGGCCCGGCCAGGGTCCACACGGACCGGTCAGCAGGGGGCGTCGGCGGCCGGGCAGAGGCGTTTCGCGGCGGTCCCGCCCAGCCCGAGCAGGTCCTGCTGGCTCATCCCGGTGTCGTCGACCCCCTCGGCGACCGTGTCCGGGGCGGGCACCACCACGGTGACCAGGTCACCGACCCGGACCACCAGGGTGGTCTCGACGCTCGCCGCCGCGCCGACCGGTCGCCCGCCGGTCTGCGCCCGGGGCTGCGACGCGACGTGCCGCAGCAGCACCGACTGGTCACCGGCGAAGTCCCGCGCCGCCGGCTCCCAGTGGTGCTCCTGTTCGGTGGCCACCGGCTGCTGGTCGGCGGCGAGCGTGGACGCGTTGAGGGTCCACTCGGCGCAGGCGTTGAGCAGCCGGTCGATCTCGCCGAACAGCCACCGCCCCCGGGCCAGCTCGATGCGGTAGACGTCCTGGCTGAGCACGGGCGTGGCCGGCTGGCCGGCCCGGGTCGTCGGGCGGAGCAGGGTCTGCGACCGGGAGGCGCGGGACACCGACAGTTGGGCGCTGACGTCGCGTTCCCGCCCACACGATTCGAGCAGCGGGTCGATCCGGACGGCCTCCCCCAGGCCGGTGTCGCCGAGCCGCTCGCCGGTCTTCGTGGGCAGGTCGGCGGGGGTCAGCAGGGCGTCGAGGGGGATCTCCGTCCGCGCCGGGGCCGACGCGGGGGCGGACCCGGGGGCCGCGACCGGGGCGGTGGGCGTCGCCGGCCCGGTGGGCCGTTCCCGTACCGCCACGGCGGCACCGGCCAGCACGACGAGCACCGTCACCGTCGACAGCACCGCCGTACGGCGGCTGCGGCGGCGGGCGCGGGCCCGCAGCTCCGCCGGCTCGGGCCAGCGGACCTCGCGTAGGTCCCGGTGCAGCCGGTCGACGAAGGTCAGCTCCTCACTCATCGGACCTCCTCCAGGTCGCCACCGGCGAGCAGCCCGGCGAGCGCGGCACGCCCCCGGGAGAGCCGGGCCTTGACCGTGCCCACCGGGGCGGCGGTCTCCCGGGCCACCTCGGCCACGGGCATGCCGAGCAGGTAGTAGAGGGCGAGCGCGGTGCGCTGCTCCTCGGGCAGTTGCCGCAGGGCGGCGACCACCTCCAGGGTTTCGGTGCCGGGGCCGGGCACGCTCTCGGTCGTCACCCCGTGCCGCAGGTAGGCGCGGGCCCGGCTGCGCAGGCTGCGCCACCTGCTCACCGCGATCCGGGAGGCCACCACGCGTACCCAGGCTTCCGGGTCGTCGTAGCCGCTCACCGTCGCCCAGCGTTGCCAGGCCCGGATGTACGCCTCCTGCACGGCGTCCTGCGCCTCGGCCAGGTTGCCGGTGAGCGCGTAGACGAAGCCGAGCAGCCGTTGCCGGCTGCCCCGGTAGAACTCGTCGAAGCCGTCGACGTCCGGCACCCTGGTTACCTCCCCCGTGGCGGTCGCCTGTGACACGCGTGCCGCGCCCCGGTGGGTTGCGTGGTCAGCCGGTCATTCTGCCCCGTCGAGCAGGTCGGTCAGCTCGGCGAGCGGGAAGGTGCCGGCGGGGAGGCGTTCCCGGGCCAGCCGCCGGACCGCCGTCTGCACGGCGGCGTTGGCCGGCGTGGGCACCCCGTACCGGCGGCCGAGCAGCACGATCTCGCCGTTGAGGTGGTCGACCTCGGTGCTGCCGGCCGCCCGGGTCAGGCTCTGCCAGGTGGAACTGCCGCTGCGCGGTTGCCCGTCGACCGGCCGGGTGCCGACCCGGTCCCCGCGTTCGGCGCGTTCCTCCTCGTCGGAGGGGTGGGCGATGCCAGCGGCGGCGAGCACGGCGACCCCCTCGGCCCGGACCCGGTCTAGCAGCCAGTCCGGCAGGCCGGCGCCGAACAGGGCCTGCACCCCGTTGCCGAGGTTGTTGAGCAGCTTGCCGTACTTCCACCGCATCACGTCGTCCCGGACGGGGGCGAGGAACCCGGCGGCGGTCAGGTCCGCCGCCACCGCCGCGTCGACCTCGTCGGCACCGCCCGGGTAACGGCCCACGTGCAACATCCCCGGGTACGGGTGACCGCTGGCGATCACCACGCCCGGGTCGAGGTGGGTGGCCGGCAGCCACACGCAGACCGGATGCACGTGGGCGAACAGCCGCAGCGCGGTGGGCTCGTTGGCCACCCCGTTCTGCGCGGTGAACAGGGGCAGCCGCTGTCCCGCCGTACCGCCCCCGGCGACCGGGGCGTCCACCCAGGTGTCCAGGGCCGCCCAGGTGTGCTGCGACTTGACCGTCAGCACCAGGACGGTGTCGGCGGGCAGCGGCTCGGTCCCCGGCCCGTCGGTGGCCGGCCCCCGCCAGGTCACCGCCCGCTCGGGGGTACGCAGGGTGAGCCCGTCGCGCCGGATCGCCGCCAGGTGCGGCCCGCGCGCCACCAGCGTCACGTCCCGGCCGGCCTCCCCCAGCAGTACGCCGATGGTGCCGCCGACCGCGCCCGCTCCGATGACCAGGTATCGCATCCGACCGATTCTGCCCGCATCCGCCCAGGTCGGCGACCCGAGGTCGGGGTGCCACCGGTCACCCGGGCCCGCTCCCGGTCGGCGCGGAGTGGCCGCCCGGTCGAAGCGGGATGCCGCACCGGGGTCAGAGCGGGATGCCGGCCTCGGCGAGCAGCGGGCCGGCGAGCAGGACCGCGCCGACGGCGAGGGCGAACAGGTTGACCAGCCCGAAGACGAGCACCCAGAGCAGCGCCGGGAAGGGCGTCAGGTGGGCCAACTGGTCGGCGTCGGACTCGGGCATCCGGCCCCGGCTGCGCAGTCGTTGCAGCTCGAAGACCGGCCGGACGCCGCCGATCAGCAGGAACCAGACCGAGGTCCAGGCGAACACGGCCTGCACCTGCGGGGTGGCGTACCAGGAGACGACGAGCACCACCCCGCCGGTGACCAGCAGGGACAGCACCCCGAACACGTTGCGGACGAGCAGCAGCATGGCGAGCAGCAGCGCGACCGCGACCCAGAGCAGCAGGGTGATCCGGTTGCCGCCGAGCAGCCAGGCGCCGCCCAGGCCGACCAGGGACGGCGCGACGTACCCGGCGAGCAGGGTGAGGATCATGCCGGGGCCGGTGGGGCGGCCGGCGCTGAGGGTGAGGCCGGAGGTGTCCGAGTGCAGCCGGATGCCGTGCAGCCGCCGCCCGGTGAGCAGCGCCGCCAGGGCGTGGCCCCCCTCGTGGGCGATGGTCACCGCGTTGCGGGCGACCCGCCAGGTCGACCGGACCGCGACGACCGCCAGCGCGGCCAGGGCGGTGAGCACCACCAGCAGGGGCGGCGGGTCGGGTTGGGCACTGAACAGCCGGTCCCAGAGGTCGCCCAGCCCGTCGATCGACACCATGGCCGGGGAGCCTACCCGGCCGGATCGTGTCGCTCGACGGTCGTCGCCTCGTATCGTGTGAGACTGACCGGGCGGCGAGCGGAGCGGGAGGTGAGGGCCGGTGAGCGCGGCTCCTCTGGAACACCACGTCGGCCTCTGGACCGAGGCCGACTACCTCGCCATGGCCGACACCCCCAACCGGATCGAACTGCTCGACGGGAGCCTGATCGTGAGCCCTGCTCCGAGCAAGCGGCACCAGTTGGTGTCGTGGAGCCTTGTCGACAGTCTTCGGCCAGCCGCCCGGCCCCTCGGTCTGCTGGTGTTCGAGGCGGTGAACGTGCGGCTCGGGGTGGACCGGATCGTCATTCCCGACGTGGTGGTCGCCGACACCGACGACGAGGGCACGGTGGTCGAGGCCGGTGAGGTCGCGCTGGTCTGCGAGATCGTCTCCCCGGGCAACGCCGCCGCCGACCGTCTGGTCAAGATGCAGCTCTACGCGCTCGCCGGCATCCCGTGGTACCTGCTGGTCGAGCAGGACGGTGACGCCCACTCGTTGCGGCTCCACCGGCTCGACGGCAGGCACTACGTGGAGGACCAGGTCGCGAAGGCCGGCGAGACGCTGACCCTGGCCGAACCGTTCCGGTGGCAGCTCGACCCGGCCACGCTGCGCTGAGCCGATCCGCTGCCTGATACCACCTCCGACCTGCCCTGACCGGTTCGGATCACCGTACGTCAACTCGACCGTTGTCGATGAAAGTTTCCTTAGGACCTCTTGCGATCAAGGGCAGGAATCTCCAAAGATTGGCGTCAATCGATTGGCGTCCCTGGAGGAATCCATGACCCGTACCAGTGTGTCGTTGCGCCGGCTGTTCGCCGCCGGTCTCACCGTGGCCGCCACCGCGGCCGCGGCCCTCGTCGTCACGGCCGGACCCGCGGCCGCCGCCACCACCGCCGGCGTCGACGTCTCCCACTACCAGGGCTCCATCAACTGGACCAGTGTCCGCAACGCCGGGATCGAGTTCGCCTACATCAAGGCCACCGAGGGTTCGAGCTACAAGGACCCGAACTTCAACGCCAACTACGTCAACGCGTACAACGCCGGGGTGATCCGGGGGGCCTACCACTTCGCCCGGCCGAACATCTCCTCCGGCGCCACCCAGGCCGGCTACCTCGCCAGCAACGGCGGGGCCTGGTCGGCGGACAGCCGCACCCTGCCGGCCGCGCTCGACGTCGAGGCCAACCCGTACAGCGGCGGCACCTGCTACGGGCTGTCCACCACCGGGATGCGCAACTGGATCCAGGACTTCCTCAACACCTACCGCTCCCGCACCGGCCGGTACGCGGTCATCTACACCACCACGAGCTGGTGGAACCAGTGCACCGGCAGTTGGACGGGCCCGTGGGCCAACCACCCGCTCTGGCTGGCCCGCTGGGCGAGCGCGCCGGGCACCCTGCCCGCCGGCGCCCCGGTCTGGAGCTTCTGGCAGTACACCAGCAGCGGCAGCGTCTCCGGGATCAGCGGCAACGTCGACCGCAACTACTGGAACGGCGACCGCTCCCGGCTGATCGCGCTGGCGAACAACACCTGATCACCCCCCCCGGACGCGGCTCGGCGGCAGCGGGACCGGTCATCACCGTACGGTCGATGGCTGGTCCGGCTGCCGCCGTCGCGGTCGACGACCCCGTCGGGTCAGGCGCTCTTCCGGCTGGTCAACGGCATGGTCACGGCATCCGTGGCGGTGGGCATCGCGGTCCGGCGGCTCAGCCGCCAGGCGGCGACCCCGGCGGCGGCGACCGTCACGACGGCGATCGACACGACCAGCGCGGCCACGCCGGCGCTGAGCAGCAGCAGGACGACATCGCCGAGGGCGACGAGCATCCACAGTGCCAGTCTCGGCCGGGCGTCCCTGCGTCGGTAACTCATCTCGCTACCTCCTTCCGTCGTCCCGGGAGAGATACCCCGTACGACGGAAAGTCATGCGAAACGATTTCACCCCCAGCGGGAATCCCCGGGATCAGTTCCTCCGGTCCGGCACGAACCGGCTGGTGATCAGGGCGAAGTTGTCCAGGTTGGCGTTCCAGTCCTTCGCCGCCACCTCCCACCGGATCGCGTACCCCCGGTTGGTGGCGGTGACGAAGCCCCGGTTGCGGACGTGGATGCGGGTGTTGTCCCGGGTCTCCAGCCAGTCCCAGTCCGCGCAGGTGCGGTAGCCGCCGCACGCCTTGATGTCGAGGTACTGGTAGTTGGTGACGTAGTTGCTCCGGTTGGGTTCCTGCTCCCTCCAGTCGGCGACCGCGTCCTTCTTGGGACTGGACGTCCACTGGATGAACAGCTCCCGCACCCCGTTCGGCTCGGTGATGACCACCGCATCGGAACGGACACTGCGCCGCCAACCCTTCGGCACCGGGACCTTGAACGTCGGCCCCTGGTACATCTCCCAGCCCTCGGGCAGCGCGTTCGGGTCGGTGGAGGGGGTGGCCGACGGCGTCGGGCTGGGCGCGGCGCTGGTCGGGGGCGGGGGTGCCGGAGCCGACGTGGGGGCGGCGGAGGAGGCGGCGGCGCTCGTCGGGTCGCCGGCCTGCGGGGTGCCGTTCCCCGGGTCGTCGGAGCGGGTGAGCAGCGGGACGGCCAGCGCCAAGCCCACCAGCAGCACCGCGACCAGCGCGCCGATCAGCAGGTTACGGCGCTTGTGGTCCGGCGGCGTCCCGTCGTACACCGGGACGGGGGCGACCCCGGCGGACCCGGCGGGCGGGCTGACCGGCGCGTCCAGCACGGCGGTGGGGTTGGCCGGCGGGGGTGGGTCGGCCCGGCCGGCGCGGACCGGCGGGTCGATCTTGCTAGTCGGTGCGGCGTCCGGATCGGCCGGTGCGACAGCCTCGCCGGTCGACCCGGCGTCCTCGGCGGCCGGCGGAGCGCCGGCCGAATCGGCCGGGCCGGTCGACGCGGCATCGGCCCCGGTCGGCGGGGTGACCTTCGTGGTGGGACCGGCGTCCACCCCGGCCGGCACCGTCGCGGTGGCGTCCGCACCCCCGGTCGACGCGCCGGTGACGACCGTCGGCTCCGCCGCGCCACCCGTCGCGGTGGCGCTGTCCGCCGCCGTCTTGGCGGCTGCCGCCTTCGCGGCTGCGGTGCCAGTTGCGGCTCCCGCTGCGGCGGCCAGGGACGACGAGGTCTTCGCGCCGGTCCCGCCCTGCGCCGGGCGGGGCGCCGGCACCACCGGGGTACGCGGCTCACGCGGACCGTTCGGCCCCGGCCGGCGTACCCCGTCGAGCAGGGAGATGCCCCTGGCCCGCTTACCGGCGGCCCGGCGCAGCATCCGCTCGGCGACCTCGGCGGTGATCCGCTCGGCCGGGTCCTTGCGGAGCAGACCGGTCAGCACCGGCTTCAACGGGCCGGCATTCCTGGCCGGCGGCAGCGGCTCGGTGGCCAACGCGGCCAGGGTGCCGATCGCCGACGGCCGGGCGTACGGCGACTTGCCCTCCACCGCCGCGTAGAGCGTCGCCCCCAACGACCAGAGGTCCGCCTCCGGCCCGGCGGTGCCGTCCCGGGCCCGCTCCGGCGCGATGTACGCAGGTGAACCGAGCACCATGCCGGTGCGGGTGACGTTCGGGTCGCCGGGGATGGTGGCAAGTCCGAAATCGGTCAGCACCACCCGGCCGTCGGTGCCGAGCAGCACGTTGCCCGGCTTGACGTCCCGGTGCATGACACCGGCCTTGTGGGCGGCCTTCAACGCGCCCAGCACGCCCAGGCCGATCTCCACCGCGCGGGCCGGCGGCACCGGACCGTCCTCGGCGAGGGTGTCCTGCAACGACTTCGACGCCACGTACTCCATGACGATCCACGGGTCGCCGTCGGTGCGCAGCACGTCGAAGATGCGGACCACGTTGACGTGGTTGAGCCGGGCGATCGCCCGCGCCTCACGCAACGACCGCTCCCGCATCTCGCGGCGCTCGTCGTCGGTCAGGCTGGGCGGCGGGACGAGTTCCTTGATGGCGACGTCCCGGTGCAGCACCTCGTCGCGGGCCTTCCAGACCCGGCCCATGCCGCCCTGACCGAGCGGCGAGAGCAGCCGGTACCGGTCAGCGACGAGTTGGGAAGGTACGTCAGACATCGGTGAGACGGTACCCGGCCCCACCAACGCGTACACCGCCGGCACGCCACTGTGCGACGTGGGTCAACTTGTCGACGCGTACCCTGGCGGCATGTCTGCCGAAGAGCCGCTGTTCCGAGTCGTCCGGGGGATCCCGACCGCCGAGGAACTCGCCGCGCTGGTGGGTGCGATCGCGCTCCGTTCCCGGCCGGCCGGTCCGCCCCCGCCGGTGGCCAGGTCCACGTGGGCGCGCAGCGCCCGCCCGGCCGGCGCGGCCCCCGCGCCCGGTCACGGTGCCTGGCGCGCCTCCGGCCTGCCCCGCTGACCCTCTCCCCCGCTGCGCGACCCGGGTACGCGCAGCCGACCCCGGGCCGCTCGGGGCTGCCGAGACCGACGCCTTGCCACTAATCTCACTCTGGGAGATGGCGTCGTGACGGTCGGGAGGACCAGTGATCCCAGAGGAGGGCCGCCCAGCTTCCGGGGTGGGTGACTTCGGCGGCATCGAGGCCGACATCCGGCAGATGCGGGAGTTCGCCGACCGGCTCCAGCACGAGGTCGACCGGAACTACACGCCGCACCTGCGCTACATCGCCGACGACATGACCGCCGCCGTGCCCAACCCGTGCGACGCCTTCATCGAGCTGGTGCACTTCCTCCAGGCACACTGGGAGACCCAGCAGGCCACCTCCGACCTGGTGCACGGGCTCGCCGGCAACACCGGCCGGCTGGCCGCCGCCGCGCACCGGATCGCCACCGACTACCAGGGGGCCGACGCGTTCGCCGACGCCCGGGTGGCCGACGTCGAACGCGCCCTGCACAACCCGCAGATCGCCGCGTCCACCCTGGTCACCGACCGTTCCTCGTGGACGGCCCCCGAACCCAACAGCCCGGAGAACCCGGGCCCGGTGGTGCTGCCGTGATCGAACGGGGCAGCGGCCGGACGTCCGGCCTCACCGACTGGCAACTGATGGACGTGCTCAGCATGTGGGCGTGCCTCCAGGACCAGGAGACGCCGGGGCACTGGAAGCACGTCGCCGGATGGCGCAAGGTCTGTGAACTCGCCCAGAACCACCTGCGGCAACTCCGCCAGTACCGCGCCGGCCTCGCCGAGGCGTGGCCGCCGGCCACGAACGCCGCCGCCAGGACGTACCTCGGAGAACTCGACGAACTCATCAGCAAGGTGCAGCGCACCCACGACACGGCGGCAGCCAACCACGACGCCCTCGCCGCCGTCGCCCGCGCCATCGACAGCACCAGACCGGAACTCAAGCGGATACGCGACGACTACGCCGAGAAGCTCGCCCGCAAGCGCGGGTACGAGGCGACGTTGGCTGACCCTAAAGCGGCGGCCGGCAGCCGGGTGGTGGACCCGCCGGTGACCGACGCGGACCTGGAACGGCTCAACGTGCAGGCACGGGGGCTGATGTTCGGGCTCAGCGGCGAACTCCAACAAGCCCAAGCCATGCTCCAAAAACCCCCTCCTCCACCTCGCCAACTCCCAGTAAAAGATGCCTCAAATTCAGATGTTTACAACAACACGGGAAATGTGGTAATTCCTCCCGTAATTCCGGTTTCATTGAACACTGCTGGGGACACCCGTCAGCCATCATCCACAAAACAGACTCTGCTGACTCCACCAGCTCCTCAGAATGGACCAGTGCTGGGCAATGCGGGCGCTACATCCACCCAACAAATTCCCACTGGGACAGGCTACACTCCTTCGGTAGGGACACCTCCGAACGGCGCACAGCAGCCAATTTCTTCGGTCACGCTTCCACCAACCCACCCAAGTTACACCGGTCCCAAAAAGTGGCCACCCGCAAGCCCTCTCCGATCACTAACAGAAAACCAATCGGGAGCCCACCAGCGGGTCCCTCCGCGCGTCACGCCTCTGAATGGGCTGATCGGCAGCATCCCTGGCATGGGCGCTCCTCACGAGCCTGCCGACCCACCAACGCGGAAGATTAATCCAGTTGGAGGCGTAATCGGTGGCGGGGCCGCCGGAACCGCTCCAACTGGAGGAGCCGGATCACGACCGGGCGGGCGGCAACCAGGGGGCCTACACATTCCTCCCATTGGAGGCAGCCCCAGCGGGGCCATGAACGCGGCACCGACGAGGAGCGGTCGGTTCGGCGGTTCCGACACGCCTAAGAAGCACTGGGACCCTGATCAGCCATGGGAGATTGAAGAGGGCATAACGCCGATCGTTCGACCGCCCGAAGATGGCCCCCCGATAGACCCCGGCCCAGCAATCGGGTTCAACCGGTGAGCCGGATATCGATTATCACGTTAGCGGCAGTCGCAACGTTCGGAGCCTCACTCCCCCATACTTACTTCCCATCGGATAGCTCGGATCGAATCCGGGCAGACCAGTGGCACCTTCGCTACCTCAAGACAACAGAAGCGCAGTCAATTAGCCAAGGGGAGGGCATCGTAGTCGCACTCCCAGACACTGGCGTATCACCGCACCCAGACCTATCTGACAATCTTCTTCCGGGAGTGGACCTAGTCACAGGGGAAGGCGTTGGGCACCGAGACCGCGATGGTCACGGAACTGGCATGGCTGGCCTAATTGCAGCTCATGGCAAGGGACGCAAAGGCGCCTTGGGTGTCGCCCCGAAGGCGAAAATACTACCTATCTACGTATCACCAGAAGGTGAGTCCACCGCAAATACAATGGCTGCCGGCATAGAATTTGCAGCCAGACAGGGCGCAAAAGTAATCTGCATATCCAGCGGCGGACCCGCGAACGACCGCCTTCGAGCGGCAGTCAAAACCGCACTTCAAGCAGACGTGGTCATCGTTGCAGCTGCTGGCAACACTCCCGATGACAGCACTGTCACATACCCCGCAGCAGTGGATGGCGTGTTAGCAGTCGGGGGAATTGGGCGCGATGGTAAACATGCACCGATTTCTGTTAGCGGGCCGGAGATTGATGTTGTCGCTCCGGCCGTGGATATCTACAGCACCAGCATCAACGGCAGGTACCGGAAGGGCACCGGGACGTCCGATGCCACTGCCATCGTGGCCGGGGCGGCAGCGTTGGTCCGGTCGAAGTACCCCTACCTCCCCGCCGCCGAGGTCATCCACCGGCTCACCGCGACCGCTGTCGACAAGGGTCCGCCCGGCCGGGACGACGAGTACGGCTACGGCGTCATCGACCTGGTGGCCGCGCTCACCGCCGACGTACCCCCGCTTGGTTTCGAGGGTGCGACGGCGACCCCGCCGGGCGGCGCGACGAGTGCCGCGCAGCCTGCCGGCGCTGACGGCGACGGCGGTGCCGCCGTGCGGGGGTGGGTCACGTTGGGGGTAATCGTGGCGGCCGGAGGCGGGTTCCTGGTGTGGCGTCGGCATCGACGTGCCGACGACCCGCCGCCGAGAATCAGCCGGTAGCGTCGGCCCCGTGTCGAACTCCCTGCCGCTCCGTCTCGTGCTCGCCTCGCAGAGCCCCGCCCGCCGCAAGTTGCTCCAGGCTGCCGGGATCGAACCCGACGTGCTGGTCAGCGGCGTCGACGAATCCCTGGTGGTCGCGGAACGGGCCGAGGATCTGTGCCTGGAGTTGGCCCGGCTCAAGGCGCAGGCCGTCGCCGACCGGCTGCGTTCCACTGCGGACGTGCGGACGCTCGTGTTGGGCTGTGACTCGGTGCTCGCGTTCGACGGTGAGATTCTCGGCAAGCCGGCGGACGCGGCCGACGCGACGCGCCGTTGGGAACGGATGCGGGGATGCAGCGGGGTGCTGCACACCGGCCACTACCTGGTCGACGTGGGGCACGAGTCGCGGGTCGGGGCGGTGGCCTCGACGGTCGTGCACTTCGCCGACGTCACCGATGCGGAGATCGCGGCGTACGTGGCCACGGGCGAACCGTTGGCGGTGGCCGGCGCGTTCACCATCGACGGGCTGGGTGGGGCGTTCCTCACCGGGATCGAGGGTGACGCGGGCACGGTGGTCGGGTTGTCGTTGCCGCTGCTCCGTCGGCTCCTGCACGATCTGGGGCTGAGCATCACGGACCTGTGGACGAAGGTCGCGCCGGGAGCCCAGGAGGTCGAGCCGCTCGGCTAACGTCCGGTCATGACCACGAAGCCGTTGCCGCTGACGCCGGAACTACAGGCCTATCTCGTCGCCCATGGTTCTCCACCGGACGAGATCATCCGTGACCTGGCGGAGGAGACCCGGGCGGTGCTGCCGGCGCACGCCGAGATGCAGGTGGCGCCGGAGCAGGCGGCGTTCCTCACCTTCCTGACCCGGTTGCTGGGTGCCCGGCAGGCCGTCGAGGTGGGCACGTTCACCGGGCTGTCGTCGCTGGCGATCGCCCGGGGGATGCCCGAGGACGGCCGGTTGACCTGCTTCGACATCTCGGAGGAGTTCACCGGCATCGCGCGGTCGTACTGGCAGCGGGCGGGGGTGGCCGACCGGATCGAGCTGCGCATCGGCCCGGCTGCCGAGACGCTGCGGGAGCTGCCGCACGAGCGCCACCTGGACTTCGCCTTCATCGACGCCGACAAGGTCGGCTATCCGCTGTACTGGGCGGAGCTGGTGCCCCGGATGCGCGCCGGTGGGGTGATCGCGGTCGACAACACGTTGCGCGCCGGCCGGGTGCTCGCCCCGCGCGACGAGGCCGACCGGGCGATCGCCGCCTTCAACGACGAGGTGCTTGCCGACGTACGCGTCGACGCGGTGCTGCTGCCCCTCGCCGACGGCGTCACCCTCGCCCGGGTGCGCTAACCGGGCACCAACGCCGAGGTCACATCAGGTGCGCCGATGTAGCGGTGTCGGCGAGCGTTGACACCGCTACATCGGCGACATTGAGCCGATCCGGTCGCCCTGGCGACCGCCCCTCAGCGGACGCTGCGGGCGAACTGGCGGGCCGCCCAGAAGACCCCGGCGGCGGCGAGCACCGCGATGATGGCCAGCCCCTGCCACACCTTCTCGTTGGCGAGGTCACCGGCGAACAGCGCCCGGGTGCCGTCGACCGCCCAGGAGAACGGGTTCCACTCGGCGACCCCCTGGAGCCAGCCGGGGGCGAAGGTGAGCGGCAGCAGGATGCCGGAGAGCAGCAGCACCGGCTGGGCCACCGTGTTCATCAGCGGGGCGAGCGCGTCCTCGCTCTTGACCTTGAGTGCGACGCCGTACGAGACGGCCGAGGTCATCAGCGCGATCAGGGCCAGCATCAGGTACGCCAGCAGCAGGTCCCCGATGAACACCCGCAGGTCGAACAGGAGCGCCAGCAGGGTGATGATGACCGCCTGCACGATCAGCGAGACGACGTCGCGCAGGCTGCGGCCGAGCAGCAGGGCGAGCCGGCTGATCGGGGTGACCCGGGACCGCTCGATGACCCCGGCACGCAGCTCGGCGATCAGGCCGAAGCCCTGGAACAGCCCGCCGAAGATGGCCAGCAGCACCAGCAGGCCGGGTACGAAGATCTTGTAGGCGGCGGCCTGGGTGGGCGCGTTCAACGCCGGCTTGAGCAGCGGGGCGAAGAGCAGCAGGTACATCACCGGCTGGAAGACGCCGACGAAGACCCAGACCGGGTTGCGCAGCAGCAGTTGGAGTTGGCGTTGGAAGATCAGCCAGGTGTCGCGGGCGAATTTCATCCGTGGTCTCCGGTGTCTCAGGACTCGCGCAGCGAGCGGCCGGTCTTGGTGAGGAAGACGTCGTCGAGGCTGGGGCGGTGCAGCTCGATGGAGCTCATGACCAGCCCGGCGTGGTCGAGCCGGCGCAGGATCTGCGGGATGGCAGTGGCGCCCTCGTCGACGTAGAGGCGCAGCCCGCCCTCGTCGACGGTCTCCAGCTTGTTCAGGTACTCCTCGCCGTCGAGGAGCTGGGCGGCCTGCGGGGTGTTCGCCACGTCCAGGCCGACCAGCACGACGTCGCCGGAGATCTCCCGCTTCAGCTCGGCCGGGGTGCCCTCGGCGACCACCTCGCCGTGATCCATGATCGCGATCCGGTCGCAGAGCGCGTCGGCCTCGTCGAGGTAGTGGGTGGTGATGAAGACCGTCATCCCCTCGGTACGCAGCCGCCGGATCTCGTCCCACATGTGTGCGCGGCTCTGCGGGTCGAGGCCGGTGGTCGGCTCGTCCAGGAAGACGATCTTCGGCTCGTGGATGATGCCGAGGGCGATCTCCACCCGCCGCCGCTGGCCGCCCGAGTAGGTCTTGCACTTGCGGTCGGCGTACTCGGTGAGCTGGAAGGCCTCCAGGGCGCGGACGGCGCGGCGGTGCGCGTCGGCCTTGCCGATGCCGTACATCCGGGCGTGCAGGACGAGTTCCTCGCGGGCGGTGCTCTCGTCCCAGGTGCTGCCGCCCTGGGCCACGTAGCCGATCCGGCGGCGCACCTCGGCCGGGTCCTTGCGCAGGTCCGCGCCGGCGATGGTGGCCTCCCCACCGTCCGGCTCGATCAGCGTGGCGAGCATCCGCAGGGTGGTGGTCTTGCCGGCGCCGTTGGGGCCGAGGAAGCCGAAGATCTCCCCCGCCGGGACCTGGAGGTTCACCCCCCGGACGGCGTCGACCGTTTTGGTCTCCCGACCCTGCCGGGAGCGGAACGACTTCCGCAGCCCCCTGGTCTCGATCATCTCTGCTCCTGGTCGTCCGGGCCGGGTGGTGCCGGCCGTCGTCTGCCCCCGTGACGCCATGCGGCGCGCTCCCGCCAACGGGCCGAAAGCAGGCTAACGCGATATAACTCTTATGGTCAACGTTGATTATTACTTTTCTCGCCGAGCGGAGGAGCGCCGTCGGTCGCGCCGCGCGGTGGAGCGCCGTCGGTCCAGCCGGGCCAGACCTCCGTCCCCGTCAGCCCAGCAGGCAGGTACGACACCCCCGAGTCGATCCGCTCGGCGATCCGCCCGCACCACGCCATCTCCGCCTCGGCCCGGGCCAACCACAGCTCGAACATCCAGGTCACGTGCACCGGTCTGCTGTTGCGCACCCAGTCGGAGTCCAACGAGGCACGCATCGACTCGACACCGGCACGCAGCAGGTTCGCCCGGTTGCGCAGCGCCGCCGCCGCCTCCTCGCGGGGCATCGCCGGCAGGAACGAGAAGGCCGACGCGAACGGGTCCGACGCCTCGTGCAGCTGCCACCACTGCGCCCGCAGCAGGGTCTCGAACTCCTCGTCCCCCTTGGGCGTGACCTCGTACGTGGTGCGCGCCGGGCGGGCACCGACCTGCTCGGTGGCGACCGCCCGCAACAGTCCCTCCTCGGCCAGCTTGCGCAACGCGTGATAGATCGAGCCGGGCTGCACGTTCGCCCACCTGTCGGCACCCCAGCTCAACAACTCGCGGCGTACGTCGTAGCCGTGCACGGGCTGCATCCACCGGACCAGCCCCAGGATCATCAACCGAGTCGCAGACACCACACAAGCGTAATAACCAAGTTTGACTAGCCGACCGGTCCCACAGTGCGACATCCCACACTGAGTGATCGTTAGGGGGCCTCCGGGCTGCCGATACACTCCCGAGGCAACGACCCCGGGAGGAGCACCAGGTGCGCAAGGTACTCATCGCGAACCGTGGCGAGATCGCCGTCCGTGTCATCCGGGCCTGTCGCGACGCCGGTCTGGGCAGCGTCGCCGTCTACGCCGACTCCGACCGGGACGCCCTGCACGCCACCCTCGCCGACGAGGCGTACGCCCTCGGTGGTGACACCGCCGCCGACAGCTACCTGCGCATCGACAAGCTGATCGAGGTGGCCCGGCGGGCCGGCGCGGACGCCGTACACCCGGGTTACGGCTTCCTCTCCGAGAACGCCGACTTCGCCCAGGCCGTGCTGGACGCGGGCCTGACCTGGATCGGCCCGACCCCGCAGGCGATCCGCGACCTCGGCGACAAGGTCACCGCCCGGCACATCGCCCAACGGGCCGGCGCGCCCCTGGTCCCCGGCACCGCCGACCCGGTCGCCGACGCCGACGAGGTGACCGCCTTCGCCGTCGAACACGGCCTACCGGTCGCCATCAAGGCCGCCTTCGGCGGGGGCGGGCGGGGCCTCAAGGTGGCCCGCACCCTGGAGGAGATCCCGCACCTGTTCGAGTCGGCCACCCGGGAGGCGGTCGCCGCGTTCGGGCGTGGCGAGTGCTTCGTCGAGCGCTACCTCGACCAGCCCCGGCACGTCGAGGCGCAGGTCCTGGCCGACCGGCACGGCAACGTCGTCGTCGTCGGCACCCGGGACTGCTCCCTGCAACGACGGCACCAGAAACTGGTCGAGGAGGCCCCCGCGCCGTTCCTCACCGACGCGCAGCGCCGCCAGATCCACGACAGCGCCAAGGCGATCTGCCGGGAGGCCGGCTACCACGGCGCGGGCACGGTGGAATACCTGGTCGGCGCGGACGGCACCATCTCCTTCCTGGAGGTCAACACCCGGCTCCAGGTGGAACACCCGGTCACCGAGGAGACCGCCGGCGTCGACCTCGTCCGCGAGCAGTTCCGGATCGCCGACGGCGAGAAACTGCGGTTCACCGGGGACCCCACCCCGCGCGGGCACGCCATCGAGTTCCGGATCAACGGCGAGGACCCGGGCCGCAACTTCCTGCCCGCTCCCGGCACCATCACCGCGCTGCGCCTGCCCACCGGCCCCGGCGTCCGGGTCGACACCGGGGTGGGCGCGGGCGACGTGATCGGCGGCAACTTCGACTCGCTGCTGGCCAAGGTGATCGTCACCGGCGAGACCCGCGCCGAGGCGATCGAGCGGGCCCGCCGGGTGCTCGACGAGATGGTCGTCGAGGGGATGGCCACCGCGCTGCCGTTCCACCGCCTCGTCGTCCGTGACCCGGCGTTCACCAGCGAGCCGTTCACCGTGCACACCAGGTGGATCGAGACCGAGTTCGACAACACCGTCCCGGCGTTCACCCCGACCGCCGGCCCCGCCGAGGCGGCGGCGGCGCGCGAGACCGTCGTGGTCGAGGTGGGTGGCAAGCGACTGGAGGTCACCCTCCCCGCCGGCCTCACCGGGGGTACGACCACCGCCGCCCCCGCGGCCCGCAGGCCGACCCGCCGGGGTGGCGGCACCGGCACGGGTACGGCGGTCAGCGGCGACGCCCTCACCTCCCCCATGCAGGGCACCATCGTCAAGATCGCCGTCGCGGACGGGGACACCGTCGCCGAGGGAGACCTGGTCGTCGTCCTGGAGGCGATGAAGATGGAGCAGCCGTTGCACGCCCACAAGGCGGGCACCGTCGCCGGGCTCGCCGCCGAGGTGGGCGCGGTGCTCACCGCCGGCGCGGCGATCTGCACCATCTCCTGAGCCGTACGCTCCGCAGGGGCAGGGTGGTGTGAGCCACCGACGGCGGCGGGACGGGCCGGAAGCGGGAATGATGGCCGGGTGAGGTTCCTTCATGGCGCGGTGCCCGCGCACGACCTGACCTACAACGACGTCTTCATGGCCCCGGCCCGGTCCGAGGTGGGTTCGCGGCTCGACGTCGACCTGTCCACCGGTGACGGCACCGGCACCACCATCCCGCTGGTGGTGGCGAACATGACGGCGGTGGCCGGCCGCCGGATGGCCGAGACGGTGGCCCGGCGCGGTGCGATCGCGGTCATCCCGCAGGACATCCCGATCGAGGTGGTCGCCACCGTGGTCGAGTGGGTCAAGCAGCGGCACCTGGTGCACGACACCCCGATCACGCTGGGCCCGACCGACACCGTCGGCGACGCCATCCACCTGCTGCCCAAGAAGTCGCACGGCGCGGTGGTGGTGGTCGACGAGGCCGGCCGCCCGGTGGGGGTGGTCACCGAGGCGGACACCCACGAGGTGGACCGGTTCGCCCAGCTCCAGCACGTGATGTCGACGGAGCTGCACACCGTGCCGGCCGACGCCGACCCGCGTACCGGATTCGAACGGCTCAACGCGGGACGGCGGCGACTGGCCCCGGTGGTGGACGACGACGGCCGCCTGGTCGGGGTGCTCACCCGGCAGGGCGCGCTGCGGGCCACCCTCTACAAGCCGGCCGTCGACGACCGGGGACGGTTGCGCATCGCGGCGGCGGTCGGCATCAACGGTGACGTCACCGGCAAGGCCGAGGCGCTGCTCGCGGCGGGGGTGGACACCCTGGTGGTGGACACCGCGCACGGGCACCAGGAACGGATGATGTCCGCGCTACGGGCGGTCCGCAAGCTCGACCCCCCGGTCCCCGTGGCGGCAGGCAACGTGGTCACCGCCGAGGGCGTACGCGACCTGGTCGAGGCGGGCGCGGACATCGTCAAGGTCGGGGTGGGCCCGGGGGCCATGTGCACCACCCGGATGATGACCGGGGTCGGCCGGCCGCAGTTCTCCGCCGTGCTGGACTGCGCGGCGGCGGCCCGCGCCCTCGGCCGGCACGTCTGGGCCGACGGCGGGGTGCGCCACCCCCGGGACGTGGCGCTGGCGCTGGCCGCCGGGGCGTCCAACGTGATGGTGGGCTCCTGGTTCGCCGGCACCTACGAGTCCCCCGGTGACCTCTACACCGAGCCGGACGGGCGACGCTACAAGGAGAGCTTCGGGATGGCCTCGTCACGGGCGGTCAGCGCCCGGACCGCCGAGGACAGCGCCTTCGACCGGGCCCGCAAGGCGATCTTCGATGAGGGCATCTCCACCGCCCGGATGTACCTGGACCCGGCCCGCCCCGGCGTCGAGGACCTGATCGACGAGATCGTCTCCGGGGTACGCAGCGCCTGCACCTACGCCGGCGCCCGCACCCTGGACGAGTTCCACGAGCGCGCCCTCGTCGGCGTCCAGAGTCACGCCGGCTACACCGAAGGCATGCCCCTGCCCACCAGCTGGTAACTCCCCCTTCCGCCTCTTTTTCTCCTCCTGCCCTGCCTGACCCCCGTCCCGGTCTCTCCCTCGCCCCGGTCTGGCCCCGGTGATCAAGAGATTTGCGTCACCCCCACCCCCGCCCGTTGACGCAAACCTCTTGATCACCACCCACGCCCCGCCCCCTCTCGCCCCGGTGATCAAGAGGTTTGCGTCATCCGCACCCCGCCGGTTGACTCTTTTCTCTTGATCACCGCCCCGGTGGTCGGCGATCAAGAGGTTTGCGTCAACTCGGAGCGGTGATCTGACGCGAATCTCTTGATCACCGGGGCGAGAGGGGGCGGGGCGTGAGGGGCGGGGCGTGAGGGGAGGCGCGGGTGGGGGGTCAGGGTGGGGGGAAGAGGCGGCGGATGACGGTGCGGGCGGCGATGCGGGGGTCGGCCTCGACGTCGGCGGGTAGTGCGCCGGAGAGCCAGAGGGTGGCGAAGCCGTGCACGATCGACCAGGCAGCCAGCGCGTCCGTGCGCGCCTCGCCCGGCTCGGCCCGGTCGGGCGGTAGCGTCGCCACGCCGGTGTGCAGCGCCGCGCCGGCCCGTTCCTGGGCGGCCCGGACCTCGGGGGCGTCGGCCCGGTAGAGGTCGGGTCGGAACATCACCTCGAAGTGCGCCCGGTGACGGACGGCGAAGTCCACGTACGCCACGCCCACGTCGAGCAGGTCGTCGCCGGCTGCGGTCAGGGTGGCGGCGAGCAGGTCGAACCCCTCGACGGCGAGGGCGGTGAGCAGTCCCGCCTTGTCGCCGAAGTGGTGGGTCGGGGCGGCGTGGGAGACGCCGGTACGGCGGGCGAGGTCGCGCAGGCTCAGGGCCGCCGGCCCGGCTTCCTCGATCGCCGTCACCGCCGCCTGGAGCAGGACGCGGGGCAGGTCGCCGTGGTGGTAGGGCCGGGTGACGGTCATGACACCAGGATAACTTTGCATTGACAAGAAGACCATCGGCGATCCAATCTTGCCAGCATAAAGATTTGCGCCGAGGAGGTATCCGTGGTTCCGTTTATCGCCCTGATCGTCGGCACAGCCGTCGCACGCCTGGCCGGACTGGCCGGCGTGGACGCGCTCGACGGCTGGCACCCCGCACTCCGCGTCGGGCTGGCACTACTTTTCATCATGACCGGTTTCGCCCATTTCGTGTCACCTCGTCGGGAGGATCTGATCGCCATGGTCCCGCCCCGACTGCCCCACCCCGGCACGCTGGTCACGGTCACCGGGGTGCTGGAGCTGGCCGGCGCGGCCGGGTTGCTGATCCCGGCCACCGCCCGTCCCGCCGCCGCCGGGCTGGCGCTGCTACTGGTGGCGATGTTCCCCGCGAACGTCTCGGCGGCCCGGCGACGTCTGACGCTGGCGGGCCGCCCGGTCACCCCGCTCGGCACGCGTACGGCGATGCAGATTCTCTACGTCGGCACCGCCCTGACCATTCTGTTTGGCCCCTGACGATTTGGGAGCTAACATACTCAGCGTGCAGAGGGAACCACTGATCGTCTTTCCCGCCGTGCTCCGTGACGTGCCGATCGGGCGGCTGCTGTCGGTCGCCGGCCACCTCGTCGACCAGCGCTGGGGTCGATACCTGGCCGAACACCACGGCCTGACCCCGGCCGGGATGCGGGTGCTGTTCACCCTGAACCACCTCGACGACGCCACCCACCGGGACGTCGCCGACCGCTGCTTCGTCCGGCCGGCCACCCTCACCGGGATCGTCGACACCCTCGAACGGGACGGCTTCGTCGAGCGTCGCCGCGACGACGCCGACCGGCGCAGCGTACGACTGGCGCTCACCGACAAGGGGCGGGAACACATCCGCTCCCTGGTCGACCGGATGCGCACCGACACCCCGCTCACCTCCGTCGACGCCGACCCGGCCCGACGCGAGGTGATCCGGGATTTCCTGATCGAGGTCATCACGACCATGTCCGACGGGGAGGACAAGAGGTTGACAACACAGCACCAGGAAACGACCGACCACCCGAGGCCCGGGAGCCATCCGTGCTGATCAGCCTGCTGCGCCGCTACCTGCGGCCCTACCACCGGCCACTGGGCGCGGTGGTGCTGCTCCAGTTCGTCGGCACGATGGCCTCGCTCTACCTGCCGAGCCTCAACGCCGACATCATCGACCTGGGGGTGGCCCGGGGCGACACCGACTACATCATCCGTACCGGCGGCTGGATGCTGCTGGTCAGCCTGGTCCAGATCGCCTGCGCGGTGACGGCGGTCTACTTCGGCGCGCGGACCGCGATGGCCTTCGGCCGGGACGTCCGGGCGGCGATCTTCGGGCAGGTCAACCGGTTCTCCGCCCGCGAGGTGGCCCGCTTCGGCGCGCCCTCGCTGATCACCCGCAACACCAACGACGTGCAGCAGGTGCAGATGCTCGTGCTGATGAGCTGCACCATGCTGGTCGCCGCGCCGATCATGAGCGTCGGCGGGGTGGTGATGGCACTGCGGGAGGACATCGGCCTGTCCTGGCTGATGCTGGTCAGCGTGCCGGTGCTCGCCGTCGCGCTGGGTCTGGTCATCCGCCAGATGGTGCCCGGTTTCCGGCTCATGCAGACCCGGATCGACACGGTCAACCGGGTGCTCCGCGAGCAGATCACCGGCATCCGGGTGGTCCGGGCGTTCGTCCGCGAGCCGT
Organism: Micromonospora wenchangensis; assembly: GCF_002210435.1. Taxonomy (GTDB): domain Bacteria; phylum Actinomycetota; class Actinomycetes; order Mycobacteriales; family Micromonosporaceae; genus Micromonospora; species Micromonospora wenchangensis. Next base: position 78,793 of record NZ_MZMV01000016.1, on the reverse strand, counting down.
ACGAGACGCAGCGGTTCGGGGTGGCCAACGCCGACCTGACCGCCACCGCCCTGCGGGTCGGCCGGCTGATGGCGCTGATCTTCCCGGTGGTGATGCTGGTGCTCAACGTCTCCAGTGTCGCCGTGCTGTGGTTCGGCGCCCAGCGGGTCGACTCCGGGCAGATCCAGATCGGCGCGCTGACCGCCTTCCTGGCGTACCTGATGCAGATCCTGATGGCCGTCATGATGGCCACCTTCATGCTGATGATGGTGCCGCGCGCGGCGGTCTGCGCCGAACGCGTCACCGAGGTGCTGGACACCGAGTCCTCGGTGGTCCCGGCGGCCAACCCGGTCACCCGGGTCGACGGCCACGGGGAGCTGGAACTGCGCGGCGTCGCCTTCCAGTACCCGGGGGCCAGCGCGCCGGTGCTGCACGACATCTCGTTCCGGGCCACCCCGGGGCGGACCACCGCCGTGATCGGGTCGACAGGTGCCGGCAAGACCACCCTGCTGACCCTGATCCCCCGGCTGGTCGACCCGACCGCCGGCACGGTGCTGGTCGACGGGGTCGACGTCCGCGAGCTGGCCCCGGAGGAGCTGTGGCGGCGGATCGGCCTGGTGCCGCAGAAGCCGTACCTGTTCACCGGCACGGTGGCGAGCAACCTGCGCTACGGCAACCCGGACGCCACCGACGAGGAACTGTGGACGGCGTTGGAGATCGCCCAGGCCCGGGACTTCGTGGCCCAGATGCCCGGTGGCCTGGACGCGGCGATCGCGCAGGGCGGCACGAACGTCTCCGGTGGGCAGCGGCAACGCCTCGCCATCGCGCGGGCACTGGTCCGTAAGCCGGAGATCTACCTGTTCGACGACTCGTTCTCGGCGCTCGACCTGGGCACCGACGCCCGGTTGCGGGCCGCGCTGCGGCCGGTAACCGCCGACGCGGCCGTGGTGATCGTGGCCCAGCGGGTCTCCACGATCATCGACGCCGACCAGATCATCGTGTTGGAGGACGGAGGCGTGGTCGGAATGGGCCGACACGACGAGCTGCTCGACACCTGCCCGACGTACGCCGAGATCGTGGCGTCGCAGCAGACGGCGGGGGTGCCGGCATGACCGCCGTACCCGAGCAGAAGAAGGCCCCGGAGGCGACCACGCCGGAGCGGCTGCCGGCGGCCGGCCGGCGCGGCGGTGGGCCGCCGTGGATGAGCGCCGGCATGCCGGCGGAGAAGTCGATGAACTTCGGGCCGTCGGCCCGCCGGCTGCTCGGCCGGCTGCGACCGCACCGGGTGACCCTGAGCGGCATCATCGCCCTGGCGGTGACCAGCGTCGGGTTCAGCGTGATCGGGCCGAAGATCCTCGGCCACGCCACCGACATCATCTTCGCCGGGGTGATCGGCCGGCAGCTTCCCCCCGGCACCACCGTCGACCAGGCGGTGTCCGGGATGCGGGCCGCCGGCAACGACAACCTCGCCGACATGGTCGCCCGGATGGACGTGGTCCCCGGGGTGGGCATCGACTTCGACGCCCTCGGCCGGACGCTGCTGTTCGCCCTCGGCCTGTACGTGGCCGCCAGCCTGCTGATGTGGTGGCAGGGCTGGCTGCTCAACGGGGTCGTGCAGGCCACCGTGCTGCGGCTGCGCGCCGAGGTGGAGGAGAAACTCAACCGGCTGCCGCTGCCCTACTTCGACAGGCAGCCGCGCGGCGAACTGCTCAGCCGGGTCACCAACGACATCGACAACATCTCGCAGACCCTGTCGCAGACGCTGAGCCAACTGCTCACCTCGCTGCTGACCGTGGTCGGCGTGCTGGCGATGATGTTCTGGATCTCGCCGCTGCTCGCGCTGGTCGCGCTGGTCGCGGTGCCGCTGTCGGTGATCGTGACGCAGCAGATCGCCAAGCGGTCGCAGCAGAAGTTCATCGCCCAGTGGACCCACACCGGCGAGCTGAACGGCCAGATCGAGGAGGCGTTCACCGGCCACGAACTGGTCAAGGTCTTCGGCCGCTCGCCGGAGGTGGAGGCCACCTTCCACGCCAAGAACGAGGAACTGTTCCGGGCCAGCTTCGGTGCCCAGTTCATCTCCGGGATCATCATGCCGGCGATGATGTTCGTCGGGAACCTCAGCTACGTGGCGATCGCCGTGGTCGGCGGGCTGCGGGTGGCCTCCGGGGCGATGAGCCTCGGTGACGTGCAGGCGTTCATCCAGTACTCGCGGCAGTTCACCCAGCCGCTGACCCAGGTCGCCTCGATGGCGAACCTGCTCCAGTCCGGGGTGGCCTCCGCCGAGCGGGTCTTCGCCGTGCTCGACGCCGACGAGCAGAGCCCCGACCCGGCCACCCCGGCCCGGGTCGTCGAACCGCACGGCCGGGTCGAGTTCGAGAACATCTCCTTCCGGTACGACCCGCAGACCCCGCTGATCGACGACCTGTCCCTGGTCGCCGAACCCGGTCACACCGTGGCCATCGTCGGCCCGACCGGCGCCGGCAAGACCACCCTGGTCAACCTGGTGATGCGCTTCTACGAGCTGGACTCCGGGCGGATCACCCTCGACGGGGTGGACATCACCACACTGCGCCGCGACGACCTGCGCGGCCGGATCGGCATGGTGCTCCAGGACACCTGGCTGTTCGGCGGCACCATCCGGGACAACATCGCCTACGGCCGCCCGGACGCCACAGAGGAGGAGATCCTCGCCGCCGCGCGGGCCACCTTCGTGGACCGGTTCGTCCGTAGCCTCCCCGACGGGTACGACACCGTCATCGACGAGGAGGCCAGCAACATCAGCGCTGGTGAGAAGCAGCTCATCACCATCGCGCGGGCGTTCCTGGCCGAGCCGTCGCTACTGATCCTGGACGAGGCGACCAGCTCGGTGGACACCCGTACCGAGGTGCTGCTGCAACGGGCGATGGCGGCGCTGCGCTCCGACCGGACCAGCTTCGTCATCGCCCACCGGTTGTCCACCATCCGCGACGCCCACCTGATCCTGATGATGGAGAACGGGCGGATCGTCGAGCAGGGCACCCACCGGCAACTGCTCGCCGCGCGGGGCGCGTACCACCGGCTCTACCAGGCGCAGTTCGCCGCGGCGGTGGTCGACGACGAGGCCACGCCGGCAGCGGCGGCACCGGCTCCGGCCCGGGGCTGAGTGACGGGCCGGTGCGGGGGCCGGGGGCGTCGTCCCCCGACCCCCGCACCGTCAGCCGGCGGGGAGCAGCTCCGCCGAGCGGGCCGCCACCACCGCGCCGATCAGCCGCACCGCGTCCGCCGCCGGCATCGGGTCGAGGCTGCGGCCGTCGCGCAGCCGCAGGGCGACCGCGTCGTCGGCCGCCTCCCGGGCACCGACCACCCCGACGTACGGCACCCGGCGGCGGGCCGCGTCGCGGACCCGGGCACCCAGCGAGCCGCCCGCGTCCACCTCGACCCGCAGGCCGGCGTCGACCGCCCGCCGGGCCAGCCGGTCCACCGCGCCGGCCTGCCCGGCGTCGACCGGCAGGAGCAGCAGCTGCACCGGGGCGTACCAGGGCGGGAAGGCGCCCCCGTGCGCCTCGATCAGGTAGGCGAACAGCCGTTCCATGCTCCCGACCAGGCTGCGGTGCACCAGCACCGGCCGTTGCCGGGCACCCGCCGCATCGGTGTACGACAGGTCGAACTTCTCCGGTTTGTCGAAGTCGATCTGCACGGTGGAGATGGTCGACTCCCGGCCGGCCGCGTCGACCACCTGGATGTCGATCTTCGGGCCGTAGAACGCGGCCTCGCCGGGGGCCGCCACGTGGTCCACCCCGTCGAGGGCGGACCTCAGCAGTTCCTCGGCGCGGGCCCAGGACGCGTCGTCGCCGACGTACCTCGCGCCCGGCCCGCGCAGCGACAGCCGGAACCCGGCCGGGCGGACGCCGAGCGCCGCGTGCGCCTGGCGGATCAGCCGCAGGATCTCCCGCACCTCGTCGCCGACCTGCTCCAGGGTGCAGAAGTTGTGCGCGTCGTTGAGCGAGATCGCCCGCACCCGGGCCAGGCCGCCGAGCACCCCGGACCGTTCCGCCCGGTACATCCCGCCCAACTCGCCGACCCGTAGCGGCAACTCCCGGTAGGAGCGGCCCCGGGCCCGGTAGACCAGGGCGTGGTGCGGGCAGAGCGCCGGCCGGAGCAGCAACTCGTCGCCGCCCAGCCGCATCGGTGGGAACATCTCGTCGGCGAAGTGACCGAGGTGCCCGGACAGCGCGAACAGCTCGCGCCTGCCCAGCGGTGGCGAATACACGTGCTGGTAGCCGGCCCGGCGCTCCAACTCGCGGACGTACTCCTCGACGGCGTGCCGGGCCGCCGCGCCGGCCGGCAGCCAGATCGGCAGCCCGGCACCCACCAGCGGGTCGGAGACGAACAGGTCCAGTTCGCGGCCGAGCTTACGGTGGTCGATCATGTCGCGCTCCTTGATCGGGTACGACCCGGAGGCGACCGTGCCCGGAACGCCACGAGGCCCCGGGCGGATCGCCCGGGGCCTCGTCGACGGAAGACGTCAGTGCGGCACGCCGGGATCTCCCGGCGTCGTGGTCACCACAGCACTGCGCATGCCGCCACCGTACGACCTCCGCGACGCCCCGGGCGACCGCATTTTTCAGCGCTTCTCGCAGGCGACCTTGTCCTTGTCCCGGTCCAGGTGGGTGTTCTTGGCATAGACCGAGTCGGACACGGTGAAGTTCGTGACGGGCTTGGTGCTGCCCCGGACCTTGTCCTTCGCGCCCTTCCTGCCCACCCCGTGCTTGTACTTCTTGTTCAGCGCGGTGCAGTTCTTGTACCTCGTCGCCCCCGCCTCGGCCGGGCCGGTCACGACGACGAGGGTGCTGCCGAGCGCCAGGGTCACGACGAGCGCACCCCGCACCAGCGTGGAAAGCATCTGCGAGCCTCCGGAAGAAATGTCGGTTGGGCCCGGCACGCTATCCGAGCGGCACCCGTGGGCGGAGCCTGCTGTCCGCGTGCCGACAAGCGCCGTGACCGAACGGCGATCATCCCTCCGCCGATTTCGGCGCGGATGCGCCGCACCGGCAGTGACACACGTACCCGTCGTGGTGGCGGTGCCGGAAAGGGGGAGGGTCGCCGGCACGGGACCTGCCGGCGACCCTCGGCGGCCCGCTCGTCAGGAACGGGGGACCTGACGGTGTGGGGGCCGCGTACTCAACGGTACGCCGACGCCCTCCGCTTCGCCGACCCCCTCCCGACGGCCGCGCCGGGCGGCAGCCGTCGTGCGGCGGGCGGCACACCACCCTGGTGTGCGCAGCCACGCGGTCACCGACGGTGGCCGTGGCCAGCGCGACCGGCCCGGTCTCCGGTGCGGGAAACCTCGGCAAGCCCATAAGGATCGCTTATATTTGGCAGGTGTGGGACGTCAGGCTGCATCCCGAGGTGGAGGCGTGGTTCCTCGACCTGTGCCGCGTCGATCCGGCCAGCGCGGATCTGGTGGGTGAGGCCATCGACCTGCTCGCCGAGCACGGCCCGGCGCTGGGACGTCCACTGGTGGACCGGCTCAAGGGCAGCTCGTTCCATCACATGAAAGAGCTGCGACCAGGGTCGAGTGGCACCACGGAGATCAGGATGATCTTCGCCTTCGATCCGCTACGTGAGGCGGTCTTCCTGGTCGCCGGCGACAAGTCGGGTCAGTGGCAGAGCTGGTACCGGAAGGCCGTGCCGCTCGCCGACACAAGGTTCGAGGAACACCTGATCGCACTTAAGGAAGCGCAACGATGAGCAACGGTTCCGATTGGCGTGAGGTCAGGGCCAAGGCGCGTGAGATCGACCCATCCTGGGACGACCCCGAGCGGGTCACCCGTCGTGGTCGGTTCCGGGAACGGATGCTCGCCTCCGTCAGCGGCGCGCAACTGGCCGACATCCGCCGGCAGCTCGGCATGACCCAACAACAGCTCGCCGAGGCCGCCGGCCTGTCCCAGGCCCGAATCAGCCAGATCGAGAACGGCGAGCACACCAGCCTGGAATCGCTCCGCGCCTATGTCACCGGCCTCGGCGGCCAGGTGGACGTGGTCGCCCGCATCGGAAACATCCGGCTCAACGTGGCCTGACCGCACGCCGTCCCGGCCCGGGTCGGATATCGGCCGGAGCACGACCGACGCCCGACCCGGGCCAGGGGGTCATTCGAGTTCGTGGAGCATGAGCTGGCGGGCGGCCTCGGTGATCGAACCGGACAGGCTCGGGTAGATCGTGATGGTCTGGGCCAGTTCGTTGACGGTGAGGTTGTTCTCGATCGCCATGGTGATCGGCAGGATCAGCTCACTGGCCTTCGGAGCCACCACCACGCCGCCGACCACCTGGCCGGTGGACGGGCGGCAGAACAGCTTGACGAAGCCGTCCGCCAGGTCGTCCATCTTGGCGCGGGCGTTGCCGGTCAGCGGCAGCATCACCTGGCGGGCCAGGGTACGGCCGGCGTCCGCCTCGTCCTGGGAGACGCCGACGGTGGCCAGCTCCGGGTCGGTGAAGACGTTCGCGGCGACGGTCCGCAGCCGCAACGGCCGGACCGCCTCGCCGAGGGCGTGCCACATCGCGATCCGGCCCTGCATGGCGGCGACGCTGGCCAGCGGCAGGACCCCGGTGCAGTCGCCGGCGGCGTAGATGCCGGGGACGTTGGTACGCGACACCCGGTCGACGGTGACGTAGCCGCCCTTGGCCAGCTCGACGCCGTACTCGGCGAGGCCGAGGTCGGCGGTGTTCGGGATCGAACCGACGGCGATCAGGGCGTGCGAACCGGTCACCACCCGACCGTCGGAGAGCACCACCTCGACGCCGTCGCCGACGCGTCGGACCGCGTCCGCGCGGGAGTTGTTGAGGATGGTCATGCCCCGGCTGCGGAAGACGTGCTCGATGGCCATCGCCGCGTCGGCGTCCTCGTGCGGCATCACCCGGTCCCGGCTGGACACCAGGGTCACCTCGACCCCCATCGCCAGGTAGGCGCTGGCGAACTCGGCCCCGGTGACGCCGGAACCCACCACGATCAGGTGGGCGGGCAGCTCGGGCAGGTCGTACACCTGCCGCCAGGTGAGGATGCGCTCCCCGTCGGGCAGCGCGGTGGGGAGCTGACGCGGGGTGGCGCCGGTGGCGACCAGCACGGTGGAGGCGTCGATCGTGTACTGGGCGCCACCGTCGGCGGGGGTGACCACGACCCGGTGGGTATGACCGAGAGTGTCCTCACCGATCCGGGCGGTGCCCGCGACGAAGGTCACGCCCGCCTTGATCAGCTTGGTGTGGATGTCGGCGGACTGGGCCAGGGCGAGCCGCTTCACCCGCGCGTGCACGGCCCGCGCGTCGACCGTGACCGCCTCCAGGCCGTCGGAGTGGATGCCGAACTCCTCGGTGTCCCGGTAGCCGGTCACCACCTCCGAGCTGGCGATGAAGGTCTTCGACGGGACGCAGTCGGAGAGCACGCACGCCCCGCCGGCACCCTCGGCCTCCACCACGGTGACGTCGGCGTCCAGCTGGGCGGCGACCAGGGCCGCCTCGTAGCCGGCCGGCCCCCCGCCGATGATCACGATGTGGCTCACAGCCCTCGTCCTTCCTCGGTGCTCACAGTGACTTTCTTCTCCCCGACCCGTCCGACACGCACTGTCGTATTCTCCCCCACCCGTCCGCCGGGCTATCGTCATCGCCGTGCGTCACTACGCGGCCTACGGCTCAAACCTGGACCCCGCCCGGATGCGGGCCTACTGCCCGCATTCGCCCATGGTGGGCGTCGGCTGGCTGGAGGGGTGGCGGCTGACCTTCGCCGGTGAGGACGTGATCGGCTGGGAGGGGTCCGTCAGCACCGTGGTCGAGTCCCCGGGTGACCGGGTCTTCGTGGCGCTGTACGACATCGACCCGTACGACGCCGCCCAACTCGACGAGCTGGAGGGCGTCACCGCCGGCACGTACCGCAAGCTCACCGTGCGGGTCTCGACGCTGGACGGGGACGTGACCGCCTGGGTGTACGTCTTCGACGGCTACGAGGGTGGCCTGCCGACCGCCTGGTACCTGTCGGAGATCGCCAACGCCGCCGAGAAGGCGGGCGCGCCCGACGACTACGTCTCCGAGCTGCGGTCCCGCCCCACCGGCACCGCCTCGGCGTAACGCGTATCGCACCCGTCCAGTGTGCTCCCGGCGGCGGGGCCACCCGACGGCGACCCCGCCGGGCGTCACCCGGCCCACACCGGGCCGGCCGACGGCAGCCCGCCCGCACCGGTGCCGGCCCGCTCAGGCGGCGGGCACGCTGCGCTCGTACAGGTCGATCCAGCGGGTCTCGCGCAGCCCGACCGCGCGGTAGAGGGTGACCGGGGTGGTCGGGTTGGCCAGGTCGAAGCCGAGCCCGGCGTGCCCCCGGCCCTTGGCCGCGTACACCGCGAACGCCCGCCGCAGCAGCGCCGCCCCCACCCCGCGCCGCCGGTACGCGGGCAGCACCGACAGCGTGCGCACCCAGCCCATGTCCTGTTCCAGCGCCTGGTCCGACGAGTTGAGCGCGCCGGCCGGCTCGCCGTCGACCTCGGCGACGAACCACTCGTCCCAGACCCGCCCGCCGTCGGTGAGCCGGTCCCGCCAGCCCTCGAACCCGGCCGGCTCGTAGTCCGGGGTGTCCCGGAAGGCGGTGTCGTGGATGTGGTGGAACAGCCGCAGGTCGGCCTCGTCACCGGCCCGCAGCGGCCGGACGGTCACCCCGGGCGGGGGCGGCGGCTCGGCGGGCAGGTCGGCCAGCGACCGGCTCATCCGCACGTACCGTTTGGCCCGGGTGAACCCGGCGGCGGTCAGCTCGCCGGCCCAGCGGGTCTCCGGCGCGCAGGCGGCGGCGCGCACGGTCAGCGCCGGCCGGCCCCGCTCGGTGGCGCGTTCGGCGACCCGGTGCAGCATCCGGTCGAGCAGCACGGCCCGCAGCGCCGTCGCCCGCTCCGGGTCGACGAACACGTCGACGTACTCGCGGCCCACCCCGGTCGGGTTGTCGACCACGCTCCAGCCCACCACCTGCTGATCAGGATCGGTCAGCAGCCAGGAGTCGTGCTGCGGGTCGAAGAACGGCGCGGTCAGCGCGGCCCGGACGTCGTCGGCGTCGAAGTCGGGGTGGCCGATGGCGAACGTGTCGGCGGCGTGCACCACGGCGAGCAGCGCGGGCACGTCGTCCAGGGTGGGGCGGCGGGCGGTCCAGCCGGCGGGGAGCGTCACGCCGCAGATCCTGGCAGCCGGCCCGCCGCCCCGCCGCCGATTTTCCGGGCCACCGGCCGGTCACGCCGGGCCGCCGTCCATCGGGCCGGGCCGGGACCAGCCGGGCCTCCGGCGCATCAGGTCGGGCCGAGACCGGTCGCGCCGGGCCGGCGGGGAGTCGGCCGACCGGGCCGGGTGGGCGGGTCAGCCGTCCGCCTCGGCGCGGAGCCGGGCCCGTACGTCGGTGAGCAGCTCGATCAGTTCCCGGCCCTCCGCCGGGCGCAGTGCCCGGAACCCGGCCGCGGCCAACCGGTCGGTCACCGCCTCGGCCCAGAGCCGACGCCGCACCAGCGGCCCGACCGGCGGATACGGCGGGGACCACCCGCACGCCGCCGCCCCGGCCTCCCCCTCCGGCCCGGCCAGCACCGCCTCCAGCGGGGTCATCCCGGCGGCCCGTACGGCGAGCAGGTAGGCCCCGGTGAAGTGTTCCCGCAGCAGCAGCAGCGCCACGGCGGCACGGGCGCCCTCGGCGTGCGCGGGCAGCGGCATCGCCCGCCAGGCGGCGAACAGCGGCATGCCCGTCGCGTCGGCGGCGGCCACCACCCGTTCCAGCAGGGCGGTCAGCCGGGGCGTGCCGGGCAGGTCGTCGAGATGCTGGGCGCCCCACCGGCAGCACTCGGTCAGGTGGGCGGTGGCCACCTCCAGCGGCCGGACCACCCGCACGGCGGTGTCCCATCCGTCGGCGACCGCCTCCGGGGCGAGGAAGCCGAGCGCCGCCGCCACCGTCTCGGCGCGGATGTCGCCCAGTGCGCCGGCCCGCCCGGTGACGTAGAACGCCCAGCCCGGGATGCCCATCGTCCTGGCCCGGCGCAGGGTCCCCGGGCAGCGGGTGAACAACTCCCCCAGCTCCAGCACGGCGGGTTTGCTCCCGGCGGCCACCTGTTCCGGCGTCATCCCGCACGCCCGTAACACGCATTCATCGCGTTCAGTCTGCCTCCTCACCGCCCGCCGTGGGGTCCGCCTCCTCGGCGTCCACCGCCTCGATCGCGCCCTGCACCTCACCGGTGCGGCGGCGGGCCGCGGTGAGCGTCCGCTCGGCCGCCCGGCGGGCCAGTTTCGCCCGGCTCAGCTCCTGTTCGGCGACGGCCCGACGACGCTCCAGTTCGGCCAGTTCACCCTCGATCCGGTCGAGCGCCGCGACGCTGTCCCGCTCGGCCGTCGTCGTGCCGTCCAGGTCCCGTTCGGCCTGACGCTGGGCGGCCCGTGCCGCCGCCAGCTCCCGGTCCAGGGCGCGGCGGCGCTTCGCCCGTTCGGCCCGCGCGGCCCGCGCCGCCGCCTGCGCGTCCCGGGCCCGCCGCGCCCCGCCCCGGTCGGCCTCCCGCTGCGGAACGCCGTGCGCCGCCCGGCCACCGGCACGCTCCGCCCCGCCGCCGGCAGCCGCCTCCCCGCCGCCGGTGACCAGTCGGAGCTGCGGACGGGGCACCTCGCCGAAGCCGGAGTGGTGCACCGCCTTCAGCAGCCGTCCGGTGCGGACCTGCTCGGCGACCGCGGTGTCGGCGAGCGCCGCGTGCAGGGTGGCCTCGACCTCGGCCAGCGGGAGCCGGGCGGCGGGCGGCGCGTCGGGAAGGTCGGCGACGATCCGGCGTACCTCGGTGACCAGGGCGGCGACCAGTTCCCGCCGCTGGGCGGAGAGTTCCCGCAGCCGGGGGCCCTTGAGGTCACGCTGGGCGGTGCGCAGCGCCTCGGCCAGCGGCCCGAGGTCGGCGACCAGCTCGGGACGGTCCAGGGCGAGCAGGTTCACCAGCCAGGCCGCCACCGTGGGCCGCTTCCAGCCGGCGATCCGCCGGGCGGTGGCCGGGTCACCGGCCCGTCGGGCGTCGGCGACGGCGGCGTCCCGGGCGGCCACGAACCGGTCGGGCGGGGTGCGGTAGAGCTGCCGGGCCAGCTCGGACTCGTCGACGGCCACGGGTCAGGCGTCGATCCGGCTGCCCGGCTCCAGCCGCTGGTAGTCGGTGCGGGACAGCGCCGTGTACTGCCGGTCGAGCACGCCGTAGCCGTTGTCGTTGAGCAACGCGTCGTGCAGGGCGTACGCCCGGCGCGGGGCGACCGCCCGGATGAAGTCGACCACCTCGGAGAACTTCGACCACGGCGCGTGGATCGGGGCGAAGAGGGTCTGCACCTCGACGTCGGTGGGGACGTGCAGCGCGTCGCCGGGGTGGTAGACCGTGCCGTCGAACAGGTAGCCGACGTTCTCCACCACCGGGATGTCGGGGTGGATGACGGCGTGCCGGCCGCCGACGGCGCGGACCGGGATGCCGGCGGCGGTGAACGTGTCGCCCGGGGCGACCGGGGTGAGCGCCTGCGCCGCGTCGCCGAGGACCGCGCCGAGCGCGGCCGGCCCGTACACCGGGAGCGGTTCCCGGTCCAGCCGGCGGGTGAGCGCGGCCACGTCGAGGTGGTCGGGATGTTCGTGGGTGACCAGCACCGCGTCCGCCCCGTCCAGCGCCGCCGCCTCGCTGAACACGCCGGGGTCGACGACCAGCACCGCCCCGTCGCGTTCGATGCGGAGGCAGGAGTGCGTGTACTTGGTGAGCCGCATCGTGACTCCTCGAATATCGAATCGTGATGTCCTCAGCGCAGTCTGCCGGAACCGGGGCGGCCGTGCGCCGCGTCCGAGCTATCGCCCCGGAACCGGGGGACGGACGACGACGGGAGCGGGGATGACACTGAGGACGGCGAGAACCGGGACGCGGGCCCTGGCGGCGCTGGGGTTGGCGGCGCTGCTGCTGGCCGGGTGCGGGGCGAACGACCGGGGCGGCGATTCGGCCGGCTCGGCACCGGCCGAGAAGGCACCGGTGCAGGGGGCGCCGGGCGGCGCGGCACCGGACCGGGACGCGGCCGCGGGACAGGCCGGTACGGGTGCGCCGGACCTGCGGGTCGACCAGCGGGCGATCATCTACACCGGAACGATGCGGGTGCAGGTGGACGACGTGGAGGCGGCGGCCCGGCGGGCGGTGGCGGCGGTCACCGCCACCGGCGGGTTCGTCGGTGGGGACCAGCGGCGCAGCGTCTCGGCGTCCGCGCAGGCGGAGCTGGAGCTGCGGGTCCCGGCGGCAAAGTTCACCGCGCTCGTCGACGAGCTGGCCACCTACGGGCGGCAGCAGCGCCGCGAGATCCGTACCCAGGACGTCACCGAGGAGACGGTCGACCTGGACGCCCGGATCACCACGCAGCGGGCCCGGGTGGACAGTGCCCGGCGGCTGCTGGCGCGGGCCGACACGGTGCCCGAACTGGTCTCCCTGGAGAACGAGGTGGGCCGCCGGGAGGCGGACCTGGCCTCGCTGGAGGCGAAGAAGCGTCGGCTGGCCGACCTGACCGCGCTCTCCACGGTCACGGTGACCTTCGTCGGCCGGGACGCCTCGACGGCCGACGACGAGCAGGAGGAGGACCGGACCGGTTTCATGGTGGGCCTGCGCGGCGGCTGGACGGTCTTCCTCGCCTCGATGGGCGTGCTGCTCACCGTGCTGGGGGCGTTGCTGCCCTGGGTGCTGCTCATCGGGCTGCCCGTGACGGCGGCCGTGGTGCTGCTGCGTCGGCGACGCCGCCAGCGGCGGCCCGCGCCGCCAGCGGGACCGGTCGGCGGGGGCCACCCGCCGGTGGGACCGGGCGGCGGCGGGGGCCACCCGCCGGTGCCTAGCGGACCGCCGCCAGTGCCCGCAACGCGGTCTGCACCATGAGCCGTACCCCGACCGGGATCGCCCGCTCGTCGACGTCGAACGACGCGCGGTGCAGGTCGACGGTGGGGCCGCCGACCCGGCCGACGCCGAGCCGGGCCAGCGCGCCGGGGACGTGTTCCAGGTACCAGGAGAAGTCCTCGCCGCCCATGCTCTGCGGGGTCTCCGCGATCCCCTCCGGGCCGAGCGCGGCGGCGGTGGCGGCGGTGAGGATGCCGATGGCGCGGGCGTCGTTGCTGACCGGTGGCCGGCCCCGCAGGTACTCCAGGTCGACGGTGGCGCCGGTGGGCGCGATGACGTCCCGGACGACCTGAGCGACGATCTGGGGGGCCCGCTCCCAGGTGTCGCGGTCCATCACCCGCAGGGTGCCGGCCGCGCACGCCTCGGACGGGATGACGTTGTACCGGGTGCCGGCCGAGGCGTGGCCGAACACCAGCAGCAGCCCGCTGTTGGCCGGCACCCGGCGGTTGACCAGGGCCGGAACCTGGGTGACCAGGCGGCCGAGCGCGTCGACCAGGTCGACGGTCAGGTGCGGGCGGGCGGTGTGCCCGCCGGGCCCGCTGAGTTTCACGGTGACGTTGTCGGCCGCCGCGGTGATCGGGCCGACCCGCAGGCCCACCTTCCCCACCGGCTGGTTGGGGTCGCAGTGCAGGGCGAAGATCTGGACGACGTCCTCCAGCCCACCGGCCTCGATGACCTCCAGCGAGCCGCAGGGCAGGATCTCCTCGGCCGGCTGGAAGATCAGCCGGACCCGGCCGTCGAGCTGGCCGGCGTCGGCGAGCTGGGCCAGCATCATGCCGACGCCGAGCAGCACCGCGGTGTGCACGTCGTGACCGCAGGCGTGGCAGACCCCCTCCACGGTGGACCGGTAGGGGACCTCCTTGGGGTCGGTCAGCGGCAACGCGTCGATGTCGGCGCGGAGCGCGACGACCGGGCCGTCCGGCCGCCCGTCGATGTCGCAGATCACCCCGTTGCCCTTGGGCAGCAGTCGGGGATGCAACCCGGCGAGGGTGAGTTCCCGGGCGATCAGCGCCGCCGTCTCGAACTCCTCCCCGGACAGTTCCGGGTGGGAGTGGAGGTGGCGGCGGGTGGCGATCAGACCGGGTACCCGCAGCGCGAGCAGGTGATCCAGATCGTGGGGCAGGGGCTGGGACCCGGACGGCGCCTCCGGCCAGGACGACGCCAGCTGGCTGCCGTTCGGCAGCGTCAACGCACTCGTCACGTCGAATTCTCGATCACTAGAAATGGATGGATCTTCGGGGAGGACAGCAGACAGCCTAGACCTCCGATGGTGACGCTGCGCAACCTCGTTACGGTAGCGATCAGAGCGCACAGCGTCACGTAAGCCCTGGTGGGAGGGCTCGAATATCTGCGGGACAGCAGGTAGATCGCGGTCGGACGCCGTCATCTGCCCCCCACCTCCTACAACGCGTAACCGATTGGGCGGTCGCGAAATCGGCGTCGATCCGGGGCCGTCGTATCCGAATTGTCGCATTGGTCGCCCCGGTTGGCCGCCGGTCCGACAATTAGCCGACGCCGCCGGGTGATCAACCGGTTCCCGACGGTGACACGGCGGCTCCGGGCGCGCCCGGACATGCTGTCCGTCCCGTTCACCCGCTCGGGTTTACCCACGAACCCCGCCCGGCACGCCCCGGCCACGCGGACCGCCCACCATCCGGGCGGCCCGACCGGCACACCATCGCCAGGTTGTCACCGACGGTAGCCCCGCCCACCCTGCCCGGCGACCCCTAGCGGCCCCGACCGGACGACGACGGCGACCCCTGCCGGCAGCGGACTGCCGGCGGGGGCCGCCGTGTGGGTCAACGTCGCGGTCGGCGCGCCCGCCGGGTCGCGGGCGGCGCACCGACCGGCACCGCGGCGGTCGGCCCGAAGATCAGAAGCGGTCGCTCGGACGGTACGTCCCCCAGACCTGGCGCAGCGTGCCGCAGACCTCGCCCACCGTGGCGCGGGCCCGCAGCGCCTCCTTCATCGGGTAGAGCACGTTCTCGTCACCCTCGGCGGCGGCCCGCAGCTCGGCCAGGGCCCGTTCGACCGCCGCGCCGTCCCGCTCGGCCCGCAGCCGGGCCAGCCGCTCCGCCTGGGTCGCCTCGATCGTCGGGTCCACCCGCAGCGGCTCGTACGGCTCCTCGGTGTCGATCTGGAAGCGGTTCAGCCCGACCACGACCCGCTCCCCCGCGTCGATCTGCTGGGCGAACCGGTACGCCGACTGCTCGATCTCCCGCTTCTGGAACCCGGCCTCGATCGCGTCCACCGCCGAACCGTGGTCGAAGACCCGGTCCATCAGGTCGTTGACCGCCGTCTCGATCTCGGCGGTCATCGCCTCCACCACGTACGACCCGGCGAACGGGTCGACGGTGGCGGTCAGGTCCGTCTCGTACGCCAGCACCTGCTGGGTACGCAGGGCCAGCCGGGCGGCCTTCTCGGTGGGCAGCGCGATCGCCTCGTCGAAGCTGTTGGTGTGCAGCGACTGGGTGCCGCCGAGCACCGCGGCCAGCCCCTGGATCGCCACCCGGACCAGGTTCACCTCGGGCTGCTGGGCGGTGAGCTGCACCCCCGCCGTCTGGGTGTGGAACCGCAGCATCATCGACTTCGGGTCCTTCGCGCCGAAGTCGTCGCGCAGCAGCCGGGCCCAGATCCGCCGGGCGGCCCGGAACTTCGCGATCTCCTCCAGCAGGGTCGTGCGGGCCACGAAGAAGAACGACAGCCGGGGGGCGAAGTCGTCCACCGCCAGCCCGGCGGCCAGCGCGGCCCGGACGTACTCCACCCCGTTGGCCAGGGTGAACGCGATCTCCTGCGCGGGCGTCGCACCGGCCTCGGCCATGTGGTAGCCGGAGATGGAGATGGTGTTCCACTTCGGCACCTCCTTGCGGCAGTACGCGAAGGTGTCGGCGACCAGCCGCAGCGACGGCTTCGGCGGGAAGATGTACGTCCCCCGGGCGATGTACTCCTTGAGGATGTCGTTCTGGATGGTGCCGTTGAGCGCCGAGCCGGACAGGCCGTTCTCCTCGGCGACGAGCTGGTAGAGCAGCAGCAGCACCGAGCCGGGCGCGTTGATGGTCATCGAGGTGGAGACCTTGTCCAGCGGGATGCCGTCGAAGAGCAGCCGCATGTCCTCGATGGAGTCGATCGCCACCCCGACCTTGCCCACCTCGCCGTGCGCGATGGCGTCGTCGGAGTCGTACCCCATCTGGGTGGGCAGGTCGAAGGCGACCGACAGGCCCATCGTGCCGGCCTTCAGCAGCTGGTGGTAGCGCGCGTTGGACTCGGTGGCGGTGCCGAAGCCGGCGTACTGCCGCATCGTCCACGGCCGGGAGGTGTACATCGTCGGGTAGACCCCCCGGGCGTACGGGTAACGACCCGGCTCGCCCAGGCGGGAGTCCAGCTCCGGGGGGAGGTCCGCAGCCGTGTACACACCCTTGATGGGGAACCCCGACTCGCTCGCCCGCGCTTCACTCATCCACGGATGGTAGGACGCGTGGGGCCGTCGGTGGGGTGAGGGATGGCGCACATCTCGGTTCGGCATCGGTCGACGGGAGGTGAACGGCCAGGTACACACCGTTCGACCCGGCGCTGGGTACGGTCGGATAGCACAAAGGTCCGCCGCGTCGGGTTTCGCATCGGGCGTCGGAACCAGCAAGATAGAGAGGTTGTGTCCCAGCCCCCTCGACTTTCCCGGTGGCTTTTCCTGTGACTCAGATCCCGACGTGGAGCGGCGGACCAGTGAGTCCTCCCAACGGACGCGCAGCACCCGGCACCACCATCGGCGGCCGGTACGAGTTGCGCTCCTCGGTGGGCAACGGCGGCATGGGCACGGTCTGGCGCGCGACAGACACCCTGCTGCGACGTGACGTGGCGGTCAAGGAGGTCGTCCTGCCGCCGGGGCTGGCCCCCAGCGACCGGGACGCGATGTACGAACGCACCCTGCGCGAGGCGCGCGCCGCCGCCGCGATCCAGCACCCGGCCGTGGTCCAGGTGTACGACGTGGTCACCGAGGGTGGCCGGCCGTGGATCGTGATGGAGCTGCTGGACGCCCGCAGCCTCGCCGACATGGTGATCGAGGACGGCCCGGTGGCCGGGCGCGCGGTCGCCAAGATCGGCATCGCGCTGCTCGGTGCGCTGGAGGTGGCGCACGCCAACGGGGTGCTGCACCGCGACGTCAAGCCGGCGAACGTGCTGATCTGCACCGACGGCCGCTGCGTGCTGACCGACTTCGGGGTGGCCCGGATGCCCACCGACGTCCAGCTCACCACCCCCGGGATGGTGCTCGGCTCGCCGCACTTCATCTCCCCCGAGCGCGCCATGGGGCAGGATTTCGGCCCGCCCAGCGACCTGTTCTCGCTCGGCGTGACCCTCTACACGGCCGTCGAGGGGCGTCCCCCGTTCGACAAGGGCGACCCGATCGAGACCATGCACGCGGTGGTCGAGGACCCGCCGGCCACCCCGCAGCGCAGCGGCCCGCTGACCCGGGTGCTGATGGGACTGCTGGAGAAGGACCCGGCCCGCCGGCTCGACGTGCACACCGCGCGGGCGATGCTGCGCGAACTCCTCGCCGGCCCGCTGACCAGCACGGCGACGGCGGTCAACTCGATCACCGACCCGTACTCGGTGGTGCCGGTGCAGCGGCCGTCGGGGCCGCCGGCCATCGCCGCGCCGCCGGCCGAGTCGAAGCCGAGCGGGCAGATCGGCGGCCGGGCGATGCTGGCCGCCGGCGAGTCGCTGACCGACCGGCTGGCGAAGCTGCGCCGGGGTGAACGCCCCGAGCCGGTGGCGACCTCCTCCGCCGCCGCCCTCGACGACACCAGCGCCGACGCGCTCGCCGGCCCGCTGCACACCCCGACCGGCGCGATGCCGCCGCCGACCGGGCCTGCCGCCGGCGCGTTGCCGACCGGCCCGACCGCCGGGACGTACGGCAGGACCGAGGCCACCCAGCGGATCACCCCGGACGCCACCCAGCGGATCGCCCCCGGCACCCCGGAGGCCACCCAGCGCATCGGTGGCGGCACCGCCGACGCCACCCAGCGGATCGGCACGGGCACCCCGGGCGGCCGCCCCGCCTACGGGGCGGCGGAGCCGACCCAGGCCATCTACGGCGGGAACGCCGAGCCGACCCAGGCGGTGTACGGCGGGCAGTGGTCCATCCCCGGCACCGGCCAGTCGTGGACGTCGCCGCCCCCGCCGCCGGGCGGGGCCGACGGTGGCGCGCTCGGGCGGGCGAAGGGCGTCGGCGGTCGACTCGTCGGCACGGTGAAGGGCTGGCCGCGCAAGCTCCAGCTCGCGGCGGCCGGCGGCCTGGTCGTGGTGCTGCTGATCGGCGCGGTGGCGCTGTTCAGCGGCGGCGACCCGGAGTCGACCCCACCCCCGCAGGCGGGCCCGAGCGCACCCACCGCCGGGGGCGGTGCGCTGCCGCCGATGCAGGAGCACAGCGCCCGGGGCATCCGGGTGAACGTGCCGAAGGACTGGCAGCGGGCGACCGGCGGGGTCTACATCGACTACGTCGACCCGCAGGACAAGGGCCGCAAGGTGCGCATCCTCACCGAGAGGTTCGGCAGTTCCTCGACCCGCTGGGCCGAGGTGGCGGCGGACAACCTCCGCAAACCGAAGAGTTCCTGCGCCAAGCCCTACGAGCAGTTGGCGATGGGTGAGAAGGAGCTGGCCGGCAAGTCGGCCGCCGAGTTCGAGTACACCTGCGGCGAGGGCGACGACAAGCGGCACGGGGTCTGGCGCGGGGTGGTGCACGACGGGAAGGTCTACTCGTTCTACCTCACCGCGAGCGACGCCAGGTTCGCCGAGAGCAAGCCGATCTTCGACGAGATGGTCAAGTCGTTCCAGCTCACCGGGTCGAGCTGAGCAGGCTCGCGGGGCGGGCCGGTCCGCCGGACGGGGTGATCCGGGTCGACCGGACCCGGTGATCCGCCGCCGTGCTATCAAGGGGCATGGCGGCGGAAACCACTGACCTCGACCGGATGCGCGACCAGGCTCGACGCTGGCTCGACGACGACCCCGACCCGGCCAGCCGGGACGAGCTGCGGGCCGTGCTCGACCGGCTGCCGGCCAGCGCGCCGGAGCTGGCCGACCGGTTCGCCGGCCCGTTGACCTTCGGCACGGCCGGGTTGCGCGGCCCGCTGCGCGCCGGGCCGAACGGCATGAACCTCGCGGTGGTCACCCGGGCGGCGGCCGGGCTGGTCGGCTGGCTCGCCGCCGAGGGCGGCGAGGGTCCGCTGGTCATCGGGTACGACGCCCGGCACGGTTCCCGGGAGTTCGCCGAACGCACCGCCCGGGTCGCCACCGGCGCGGGCCGGCCGGCGCTGCTGCTGCCCCGGCCGCTGCCCACCCCCGTGCTGGCCTACGCGGTGCGCAGGCTCGGCGGGGTGGCCGGGGTGATGGTGACGGCCAGCCACAACCCGCCGCAGGACAACGGCTACAAGGTCTACCTGGGTGCCCAGCTCGGTGGGGCGCTCGGCGCGGGGGCGCAGATCGTGCCGCCGGCCGACGCCGGCATCGAGGCGGCCATCCGGGCGGTCGGCCCGCTGGCGCAGGTGCCGTTGGGGCCGCCAGGCCAGGTGCTCGGCGACGACCTGGTCGCCGCGTACGTGGAGCGGGCCGTCGCGGTGATCGCCCCGGGCGGGCCGCGTGACCTGCGGGTGGCGTACACCCCGCTGCACGGGGTAGGGGCGGCGGTGCTGACCGCGGCCTTCGCCCGGGCGGGTTTCCCGACCCCGGGGGTGGTGCCCGACCAGGCGGAACCGGACGCGGCCTTCCCCACCGTCAGTTTCCCCAACCCGGAGGAGCCCGGCGCGGTGGACCGGTTGGTGGCCCTCGCCGACGCCACCGACGCCGACCTGGCGATCGCCAACGACCCGGACGCCGACCGCTGCGCGGTGGTGATCCGCGAGCCGGCGGGCACCGGGACGGGGTGGCGGATGTTGCGCGGGGACGAGGTGGGGGTGCTGCTCGCCGACCATCTGATGCGCCGTGGCGTCGACGGCCTGTACGCGACCACGATCGTGTCGTCGTCCCTGCTGCGGGCGCTGTGCACGGCCCGGGGCCGGGCGTACGACGAGACGTTGACCGGGTTCAAGTGGATCGTCCGGGCCGGGGGCGGTACCCCGCCGCTGGCGTACGGCTACGAGGAGGCGCTCGGCTACTGCGTGGCCCCCGACCACGTACGCGACAAGGACGGCATCACCGCCGCGCTGACCGTCGCCGAACTGGCCGCCGGGCTGAAGGCGCAGGGGCGCACGCTGACCGACCGGCTGGACGAGCTGGCCGCCGAGTTCGGCGTGCACCACACCGACCAGTTGTCGGTACGGGTGGACGACCTGCGGATCATCGCCGACGCGATGGCCCGGGTCCGGGCGGCCACCCCGACCACGCTGCTCGGTGCGCCGGTCACCGAAGCGCGGGATCTGCTGCCCGACGCCGACGTGGTGATCCTGCGGACCGCCGCCGCCCGGGTGGTGATCCGTCCCTCGGGGACCGAGCCGAAGCTCAAGGCGTACCTGGAGGTGGTGGAGCCGGTCGCGGAGGGGGACGTGCCGGCGGCCCGGACCCGGGCGGCGGCGGCGCTCACCACGCTGCGCGCCGAGGTCGCCACCGCCCTCGGCATCTGATCCCCGCCCGCCGCACCGTTCGCCACGCGGCAAGCGCATGATCAACTCAATGTCGCCGATATAGCGGTATCCGGACGGGGTGGATACCGCTATATCGGCGACATCGTGCGGCCTTATCGACCGAATCGGCCGACCGCGATAAGGCGGTCTTGTCGGGTGCGGTGCGCCCGGCCATGCGGTCAACCCGATGTGGGTTAAATAGCGGTATCCGCGCCCGGGGATACCGCTGTATCGGTGACATGGCGCAACTCTTCCCCGAATTCCCCCGAGCCCACCCCGGGCTGGTTGGGCAGCCTGCCGAGGGTGGCGGGGCAGGGCACGGTCGGGGCCACCGACCTGGGACCAACAGCGGCATCACCGGGTGTCACCTCTTGCACACCAACCGCTTGCGTGATTAGCATCAGCGCATCGATCTCGCCATTTCCTGACGTCACCGGTATGCGTTCTCTCTGATGTTGCATCGGCGGCGACCCGTTGTTTCATTTCAGCCGGAAAGGTGTTGCACGGTGCGTGAAACAAACAGTTCGACCGTGCCACGACGGCAGCTCGGCAGGCTGCTCACCCAATTGCGGGAGGATGCCCGGCTCAGCATCGAAGCAGCGGCCGGAGAGCTGGACTGCTCACGACAGAAGCTCTGGCGCATCGAGCGGGGCCTGACGTCGGCCAAGACGCCTGACGTCCGGGTGCTCTGCGAGCTTTACCAGGCCACCCCCGACCAGACGAGCGTGCTGCTGGGGCTGGCCGAGGTGAGCCGGGCCGAGGGTTGGTGGCACGCCCACGGAAGTGCCGTGCCGGCCTGGTTCTCGCTCTACGTCGGCCTGGAGAACGTCGCCAGCAGCATTCGCTACTACAACGCCGAGCTGGTGCCGGGGCTGTTGCAGACCCCCGCCTACGCCACCGCGCTCTTCCAGCACAACCGACCCGAACTGGGCGAGGAGGAGCAGAAGAGAGCGGTGAGCTTCCGCCTCCAGCGGCAGGGGCTGCTGGCCCGGCGACTCCCCCCGGCCCCCACGCTGACGGTGATCCTCAGCGAGGCGGTGCTGCGCCGCCCGGTGCCGGGCCGGTCGGTGATGACCGACCAGCTCCGGCACCTGGTGGCCGTCGGCGAGCGGCACAACATCATGGTCCGGGTGTTGCCGCTGGCCGCCGGGCCGCCACTGGCCGCCGAGGCCGGCACCTTCGTGCTGCTCGATTTCCCGCCCTCGGCGCTCGGCAGCCCGAGCGAGCCGCCGACCGTCTACGTCGAAGGGCTCACCGGCGCGCTCTACCTCGACCAGCCGGCGGAGATCGCCGCCTACGAGCGGGTATGGAAGGGGCTGGATTCCCTCGCCCTCGACGCGGGACAATCGACCGAGCTGATCGACGCGATCCGGGGAGAGTGCCATGAGTGACCTGACCGGCGCCCGCTGGCGCACCAGCACCCGCAGCGGCACCAACGGCGGCGAGTGCGTCGAGGTGGCCGACAACCTCCCCGGCATCATCGGCATCCGGGACAGCAAGGACCCGACCGGCCCGGCCCTCACCGTCCCACCCACCGCCTGGTCCGCCTTCGTCACCGACGTCAAGGCGCACCGGCTCACCCCCTGACGGCGGTCCGGTCGGCCCACGGTGCGCCTGCGGAACCCGTCCGCGTGGCGGTCAGCTCACGGTGCGCTTGCCGAGCGCCTGGTCGACGGCCTGCCCGAGGGCGGTGACCACCAGGGCGACCGACGGGCGGACCACCGACTCCTCCAGGCTGATCGTGCCGGAGAACCCGGCCCCGCCCGCGATCTCCTCCAGCCGACGCCTGGCGTCCTGCGCGGCGCTGCCGGTCAGGCCCAGCGCCGGTTCCATCCGCAGCACCGCCACCAGGGTGGCCAGCGCCGACGTCCGCTCGTCGGGAAGCTGCTCGCCGGCCAGCGCCTCGGCCAGCCGCCGTCGACTGTCCTGCTCCACGGACGGGTCGGTGGTCGGGTAGCGGTGCACCACGATGAAGTCCAGCTCGGTCTCCTCGACGTCGCGCACCACACCCCGGTCGACGAGGTCGCCGAGGATGCGGTCACGCAGGCCGTGCCGCAGCCGCTGCACCCAGGAGGAGGGGCTGTGTGGGGTGTCGGCGGCCATCCGGCCCAGCACTCCGTCCAGGATGGGTTCGCCGACCGGCGTCGGGTCGGTCACCGCCAGGTTCCCATCGACGTACGCGATCCGGCCGGCAAGGGCCAGCTCGACCAGGACGGCAGCCGCCATCCCCAGGTCGAGGCTGATCCGGGGCATGGTCGCCTTGCCGGTCTCATCGTCATACGCGAGGAGCAACAACTCCTCGGCCAGCGCAACACCAGTCATGGCCCGAGACGGTAGCGCCTGAACGCACCCCGCGCTCACCGACTCGCTCTCCGTGGGAGGGCAACCCGCACGACCGGCCCGACCACTCCCCCACGACCTGCCGGCCGGCCGCCTGCCCACGCCGGCCGCACCGGCCGCCGGCAGGTCGGAAACACCGGCGGTGGGCAGGTCAGAAGCGGGGCATTCCGCCGAACTGACGGTCACCGGCGTCACCGAGGCCGGGGACGATGAACATGTTGTCGTTCAGCCCCTCGTCGATCGACGCGGTGACCAGCCGCAGTGGCAGCCCCGACCGTTCCAGCCGGGCGATGCCGACCGGCGCGGCGAGCACGCAGAGCACGGTGATGTCGGTGCAGCCCCGGTCGGCGAGCAGCCGGCAGCAGTGCTCCAGCGAACCGCCGGTGGCCAGCATCGGGTCGAGCACCAGCACCGGCAGGCCGGCCAGCTCCCGGGGCAGCGACTCCATGTACGCGCGCGGCTCGTACGTCTCCTCGTCGCGGGCCAGGCCGACGAAGCCCATCGACGACTCCGGCAGCAGCCCGAGCGCCGCGTCGGCCATCCCGAGGCCGGCCCGCAACACCGGCACCAGCAGTGGCGGGTTCGCCAGCCGGGTCCCCTCGGCACCGGTGACCGGGGTCTGCACCGGGTACTTCTCGACGGGGAAGGTGCGCGCGGCCTCGTACACCAGCATGGTGGTGAGTTCGTGCAGCGCGGCCCGGAACGACGACGAGTCGGTCCGGGCGTCCCGCATGGCGGTCAGCCGGGACTGGGCGAGCGGGTGGTCAATGACGTGTACGTCCACGATCGCCCAACCTACCGGTCGCGGTCGGCCGGCAGTACGGGTGCGCGGCGGGCGGCGACGTCGCTCACCCCCCGGCCGGGTGGGTCGGGCCGGTCACCCCGAGAGGTTGTGACCAGGATCACCCGGGTCGCGGCTGCGTAGTATTCGGGGCATGACGGCGACAACGACGTCGGCCCGGTCGGACCTGTCCGAGCTGGGGCGATCCGAGACCGCTTTGCGGACCTTCCTGCACGGCCTGCCCGGGGTGGACCAGGTCGGCGCGGAGCAGCGGGCGGCACAGCTCGGCACCCGCTCGATCAAGACCACCGCCAAGGCGCAGGCGATCGACCTGGCCATCCGGATGGTCGACCTGACCACCCTGGAGGGGGCCGACACCCCGGGCAAGGTCCGCGCCCTGGCCGCCAAGGCGCTGCGGCCGGACCCGGCCGACCCGACCTGCCCGCACGTCGGCGCGGTCTGCGTCTACCCGGCGATGGTGCCGCACGTGGCCGAGGTGCTGCGTGGCAGCGCCGTCCACCTGGCCAGCGTGGCGACCGCGTTCCCGTCCGGGCAGGCGCCGCTGGACGTCAAGCTCGCCGACACCCGGGCGGCCGTCGCCGCCGGGGCCGACGAGATCGACATGGTGATCAACCGGGGCGCGTTCCTGGCCGGGCGTTACCAGGAGGTCTACGACGAGATCGTGGCGACCAAGGAAGCCTGCGGGGACGCCCACCTCAAGGTGATCCTGGAGACCGGCGAGCTGGCCACCTACGACAACGTCCGGCGGGCCTCCTGGCTGGCGATGCTGGCCGGCGGCGACTTCATCAAGACCTCCACCGGCAAGGTCCCGGTCGCCGCCACCCTGCCGGTGACCCTGGTGATGCTGGAGGCGGTCCGCGACTTCCGGGCCGCCACCGGGCGGCAGGTGGGCGTCAAGCCGGCCGGTGGGATCAAGAACACCAAGGACGCGATCAAGTACCTGGTGATGGTCAACGAGACCGTCGGCGGTGACTGGCTGGACCCGGACTGGTTCCGGTTCGGCGCGTCCAGCCTGCTCAACGACCTGCTCATGCAGCGCACCAAGCTGACGACCGGCACCTACTCCGGTCCCGACTACTTCACCCTGGACTGAGCATGATGTTCGAATACGCCCCTGCGCCCGAGTCGCGCGCGATCGTCGACATCAGGTCGTCCTACGGTCTGTTCATCGACGGTAAGTTCGTCGACGGCGAGACCCTCGACAAGACGGTCAACCCGGCCACCGAGGAGGTGCTCGCCGAGGTCACCTGGGCCGGCACCCAGGACGTCGACCGCGCGGTCCGCGCCGCCCGCAAGGCGTACGACAAGGTGTGGGGTCCGATGCCGGGCCGGGACCGGGCCAAGTACCTGTTCCGGATCGCCCGGATCGTCCAGGAACGCTCCCGCGAGCTGGCGGTGCTGGAGTCGCTGGACAACGGCAAGCCGATCCGGGAGTCCCGGGACGTCGACCTGCCGCTGGTCGCCGCGCACTTCTTCTACTACGCCGGCTGGGCCGACAAGCTGCCGTACGCCGGGTTCGGGGCCGAACCGCGACCGCTCGGGGTGGCCGCGCAGGTCATCCCGTGGAACTTCCCGCTGCTCATGCTGGCCTGGAAGGTCGCCCCGGCGCTCGCCGCCGGCAACACGGTGGTGCTCAAGCCCGCCGAGACCACCCCGCTGACCGCGCTGCTGTTCGCCGAGATCTGCCAGCAGGCCGACCTGCCGGCCGGCGTGGTCAACATCGTCACCGGCGCCGGCGACACCGGCCGGGCGCTGGTGGAGCACCCGGGCGTGGACAAGGTCGCGTTCACCGGCTCCACCGAGGTCGGCAAGGCCATCGCCCGGTCGGTGGCCGGCACCGGCAAGAAGGTCACCCTGGAGCTGGGCGGCAAGGCCGCCAACATCGTCTACGACGACGCGCCCGTCGACCAGGCCGTCGAGGGGATCGTCAACGGCATCTTCTTCAACCAGGGCCACGTCTGCTGCGCCGGCTCCCGGCTGCTGGTCCAGGAGAACGTCGCCGAGCAGGTGCTCGACGCGCTCAAGCGGCGGATGGCGCTGCTGCGCGTCGGTGACCCGCTGGACAAGAACACCGACGTCGGGGCGATCAACTCGGCCGCCCAACTCGCCCGCATCCGGGAACTCTCCGACGCCGGAGCGGCCGAGGGCGCGCAGCGCTGGTCGCCGCCGTGCGAGCTGCCCGAGCGGGGGTTCTGGTTCGCGCCGACCATCTTCACCGGGGTCACCCAGGCCCACCGGGTCGCCCGCGAGGAGATCTTCGGCCCGGTGCTGTCCGTGCTGACCTTCCGCACCCCGGCCGAGGCCGTCGAGAAGGCCAACAACACGCCGTACGGGCTGTCGGCCGGGATCTGGACCGACAAGGGCTCCCGCATCCTGTGGACCGCCGACCGGCTGCGCGCCGGGGTGGTCTGGGCCAACACGTTCAACAAGTTCGACCCGACCTCGCCGTTCGGCGGCTACAAGGAGTCGGGTTACGGCCGCGAGGGTGGCCGGCACGGGCTGGAGGCGTACCTCAATGTCTGAGCGGGTCGCGGTACGCAAGACGTACAAGCTCTTCATCGGCGGGAAGTTCCCGCGCAGCGAGTCGGGACGGTCGTATCTCGTGCAGGACTCGAACGTGTCACTGGCCTCCCGCAAGGACGCGCGGGACGCCGTGGTCGCCGCCCGCGCCGCCGTGAAGGGCTGGGCCGGGGCTACCGCGTACAACCGGGGTCAGATCCTCTACCGGGTGGCCGAGATGCTGGAGGGCCGGCGCGAGCAGTTCGTCGCGCTCGGCGTCCCCGGCGACGAGGTGGACGCGGCGGTCGACCGCTGGGTCTGGTACGCCGGCTGGGCCGACAAGCTCCCCCAGGTGTACGGCGGCGCGAACCCGGTCGCCGGGCCGTACTTCAACCTGTCCGCGCCGGAGCCGACCGGGGTGGTGGCCGTGGTGGCCCCCGAATCCCCGGCGCTGCTCGGCCTGGTCAGCGTGATCGCCCCGGCCATCGTCACCGGCAACACGGTGGTGGTGGCGGCCTCCCCGTCGGCTCCGCTGGCGGCGGTGACCCTGGCCGAGGTGCTTGCCACCTCGGACCTGCCCGGCGGGGTGGTCAACCTGCTCACCGGCCGGATCACCGAGACCGCGCCGACGCTGGCCGCGCACCTCGACGTCAACGCGATCGACCTGGCCGGGGTGGCCGACCCCGAGCTGGCTACCGACCTGGAGGCCAGGGCGGCGGAGAACCTCAAGCGGGTGCTCCGGCCGACCCCGGCCGACCACGACTGG
The DNA here is from genome assembly GCF_002210435.1 of Micromonospora wenchangensis. Lineage (GTDB taxonomy): Bacteria > Actinomycetota > Actinomycetes > Mycobacteriales > Micromonosporaceae > Micromonospora > Micromonospora wenchangensis. Next base: position 51,889 of record NZ_MZMV01000016.1, on the reverse strand, counting down.
ACGGGCGACCCGGGCCTGGGCCGGATGACCGCCCTGCTGGAGACCAAGACGGTCTGGCACCCCAAGGGGGTGTGACCGGCCGGGTCACGGGTGCCGGGTCAGCGGCCCACCGCCAGCGCGACGACCGGACGGTCGAACGTGATCGGGGCGGGGGCCGCACCGGGGGCCGCGTTGATCCGGTAGACGGTGCGGGAGTTGTTTCCCGCCTGGCAGCCGAGGTAGAAGACGGACTCGCTGTCCCGGGACCAGGCGACCGGGTAGCCGGTGCAGTAGTTGGCAGGCGTCAGGCTCCACAGCCGGGCGCCGGCCGGCGAGTAGCCGTACACCCGGCCGCTGTCCGTGCCGAACGCGATCGTCGCGCCGTCCGGCGACCAGGCGGCGGGGCTGAAGCCCTCGTCGCGTCCCCCGGTGTGGAGGGTCTTCTTCCCGCTGCCGTTCGTGGCGCTGGTGTAGAGCGTCGCGGGCTGGGTGGCGGTGGTCACCGCCCACCGGTCGCTGGTCGGGTTCCAGGACGGCGGCCCGTCCCACCGGTTGGCGCTGACCCGGGTGGGGGTGCCGCCGCCGGCGGGGACCACGTATGTGCCGTCCGACGGGCAGGTGTAGTTCCCGAAGCTGCTGCTCCGGGAGAAGCTGACGCTCGCGCCGTTCGGGGACCACACCGGGAACGTGTCGAAGGTGTCGATGCCTGTGCACTTCGGGTCCTGGGCGGTGAGCTGGCGGTCCTGCCCGGTCGCCACGTTACGGACGAAGAGCGGCTTGCCCCGGCCGGAGAAGGTCCGCTCGTAGACCACCTCGGTACCGGCCGGGTTGACCGCCAGACCCGTCACCCCGCCGGAGAAGGTGCCGCCGATCTGCCGCCTGCCGCCACCCCGGTCGTCGGTCTGCACCAGGCGCAGCGAGGTGTAGCAGTCGCTGCTCACGCACTCCACCGCGTAGAGGTGCTGCGGCCAGGGGGCGTGGGCGAGGGTCCGGCGGTAACGCAGGATCGACGGGTTGCTCTGGTCGAAGCCGAGCGAGGGCAGGGCGATGCCCGCCCCGGCGTCCAGGCCACCGGTCAGCGTCCACCACGGTTCGGCGGCCGGATTCGCCGACAGGCCGACGGTGCCGTCCGCCGTCAGGTACGGGCCGGCCACCCCGTACAGGAAGAGTTCGAGCCGGGGGCCCACCCGCGCGGCCACCGACGCGCCGCCGGACGGGGTGGGCGTCGTGTAGGTGAAGCTGCTGTTCGTACGGGCGATCGGCCGCAGGCCGGTGGCCCCGGACCAGGACAGCCCCAGCGTGCCCTCGGCGTGCTGGTTGGCACCGGCGGTGACCTGGGCGCTGACGGTGCCCTCGGCCGACAGGTAGAACTGCACCTGCGGGGTGACCACCACCGGCACCGGCCCGATGCTGAACGTGATCGGCGTGAACCGGATCGGCGTGGGCAGCAGCGGCACCGGCCCGAGGTGGCAGCCGCTCGCCGCCTTCGCGGTGGCGGTCAGCGCGGCATCCTGGGAGAGGGTGCCGGTGAACGTCACCGACTGCACCGAGAACCAGCCCCACTCGACCGAGAGGTCGACCGACGGGCTCACGCTGACGCTACCCACCACCGCGACCGACCCGCCCCCGGAGCAGCTCACCGTGCGGTTGATGCCCTGCCCCACCGGGCTGGTCGCCTCCCGCCCGGCGAGCCGTCGACGCAACCGGTCCGGGGTGAGGGGGGCGGGCCCCGCCCCGGCCGGCGTCCCGGCGGCCACGACGTCGTCGGCGGACAGCGGGGCCGACATCGCGAAATGCCCGGCCCCGAACGCCTCCTGCAACGTCGCCGGTTCGGTGGCCAGCACCCGGTTGCCCTGGGCGTCGGTGCCCGTGTCGACGACCCTGACCAGCAGCCCGTCGGGGGTCGCCGCGCCGGGCCCGGCGGACAGCACCTCACCCGGTTGCGGCGTCGCCGCCGTCGGGGCCAGCACCACCTGGCGGTCACCGTCGGGTGCGCCGGTCACCGCGCGGACGTCACCGGCGCTCACCTGGCGGGTGCTGCTGGGCACCGCCGTGTCGCCGAGGAAGTAGCCGACCACGTCCACGACGACGTGGGTGGCACCGGCCGAGTTGTGCACCAGCGCGCCGCCGTCGACACCGAGCGGGGCGACGGAGAGGTTGGGCACCACCGTGCCCGGGGTGAAGTTGAGGTCCGAGGCGGTCGGGCGGGCGGTGACGGACGGGTAGACGGTCAGGAACCCGGCGCTGGTCGGCTGGACCGCCGTCACGTTGGCGACCAACCCGGTGGGCGGCAGCGCGGCGGTGGCCGCCGGAAGGCCGGCCCGTCCCGCCACGGCCACCGGGAGGGAGGCACCCCCGGCGACCGGCCCCTTCCCGGCCCCCAGGCCGCTGCGGGTGTCGACGATCCGGGTCGGCGGGACGCTGGCCAGGTAGGCCCCACCGACCGACGGGTCGGACCCGTCGCTGAACCAGCCGGTGACGTCGACGACGAGCGGGGTCGATCCGGCCCGGTTGTAGAAGCTCACCCTGCCGTCGGCCCCGACCGGCACGATCACCCGGTTGGCGAGGACCTGCCGCGCCACGAAGTTCAGCGTCGAGGCGGTCGGGCGGGGCTGCCCCGTCGGGTAGGCCGTCACGAACCCGGCGGTGTCGGCACCGGCGACGGTGGTGTTGAGCACCACGGCCGACACCCCGGAGGCGGGCACCCCGCCGGCCCCGGTCACCTGGACGTCGAGCTGCCCGTCCGGGCCGGGGGTGACGCCGCCGAGCCCGGCGCGGGTGTCGACCAGGCGGGCGGGGGCCAGGCCGTGGAACAGGCCGGCGGCCGGTGAGGCCGTACCGGCCGTGGAGAACCAGCCGGCGACGTCGGCGACCAGGTGGGTCGGGGCGGAGGAGTAGAGCACGACGGTGCCGTCCGCGCCGACCGGCACCACGGCCAGGTTGGCCACCGTCTGCCCCCGGGCGTAGTTCACGTTCGAGGCCGTCGGCCGGGCCGTGCCGCCCGGGTACGCCGTGACGAAGCCACCGCCGGCCGGGGCGGTGACCGTGACGTTCAACGCCACCGCCGCCACCGCCGTACCGGGGACGCCACCGCGCCCGGCCACGGTCAGGGTCACCTGCCGGGTGGCACCGGCCGGCGCGCCCAGCCCGGAGCGGGTGTCCAGTAGCCGGGCCGGGGGCACCGCGACCAGGGAACCGCCGGGCGCGGCCACCGTGACGGCCCCACCGGCCCGGGTGGGGGTCGACTGCTCGGCCCCGGCCAGGGCGGTCACCTGGGCGACGTAGCCGGTGTTCGGGCGCACCCCGGCGAGCACGGCGCGGTGCGCGTCGGCCGGAAGGTCGAGGGAGAGCCCGGCGGGGACCGTGCTCACCCGGTAGCCGGTGATGCCGCTGCGGTCGGCGGGAGGTGTCCACTCGACCCGCAGGGCCAGCCCGTCGACCTCGGCCGCGACGGAGACGGGGGCGGCCGGCACCCCGGCGGCGGACGCCGGCACGGCCGGGAACGACCCGAGAACCGTCGCGGCGAGGACGACGGTCAGCCGACGGACGTGAGCCTTCACGGTGCCTCCTTCACAGACTGGAGATCGTCTACCAGCCGGGGTCGGACCTCCGACAGTGGACGGTCCGGCAACGGACAGCGCCGGGCCGGATCAGGTCCGAACGGCCCCGGTCGGCCTCAATCGGCCGGCGTCCGCACCGACCCGAGGGGCCACCCGCTTCCACCCGACGGCCCCGGATCGTCCGTGCGGTCCGGCCGGGTCGGTCGGTCGCCAGGTGGTCCGACAACCGGTCGTACTACCGGGGGTAGGATTACCTGGTGACTCGGCTGGGCGATCTTGAGCGGGCGGTGATGGACGTGCTCTGGGACGGGGTCCCGGGCACGTCGGACGGGGTGACCGTGCGCGAGGTCGCCGAGGCGCTGGACGGACGCGAGTTGGCGTACACGACGGTGATGACCGTGCTGGACCGGCTCGCCGGCAAGGGCATGGTGCAGCGCGAACGCGAGGGGCGGGCCTGGCGTTACCGGGCCGCCGCCAGCCGCGAGGCGCACATCGCCCAGCTCATGCTCGACGCCCTCGACCTCGGTGGCAGCCGGGACGCCGCGCTGGTGCGTTTCGCCCGCTCGGTGACCGGCACCGAGGCCGAGGTGCTGCGGGCGGCGCTCGGCGCGGAGGCGGGGCTGACCGGCCCCGCACCGGCCGGACCCGACGCCGGGTCGACCGGGGCCGGGCTGACCGACCGGGTCGGGGACCCGCGCGCCGGCCGGCCCAGGGCCGTCGACGAGGCCACGGACCGGTAGGGCGAGCGCCGTGGCGTACGCCGTGCACTTCGCCGGGGCGGTCCTGGCCTGCTGGCTGACCGCCCAGGTGCTGGCCCGCGCCACCTGGACGTGGCGGGCCCCCCGGGTCGCGATCGTCTGCTGGCAGGCGGTCGGGTTGGCGCTCGGCCTGTCCGCGATGGGCCTGCCGATGGCGTTGGGACTGACCGCGTACGACCGGCCGACCGGCGGGGCGCTGCTGGCCCTCGCCGACGACCTGGCCCACGGCACGCTGCCGGCCGGGGTGACCGCCGTCCACCTGGGCCTGGTGGGGGTGGGCTTCGGCATCGGCGCGGTGCTGCTCGGCACCACCGCCCGCAGCGTGCACTCCACGGTGCGGGCCCAGCGTCGGCACCGGGACCTGCTCACCCTGGTCGCCCGCCGGGACCCGGCGATCCCCGGCGCGCTGGTGCTCGACCATCCCGGCGCCGCCGCGTACTGCCTGCCCGGGGTGCGGCCCCGGGTGGTGGTCAGTGCCGGCACCCTCAGCCTGCTGGACCGGGCCGAGTTGGCGGCGGTGCTCACCCACGAGCGGGCGCACGCCCAGGAGCGGCACGACCTGGTGCTGTTGCCGTTCACGGCACTGCGCCGGGCGCTGCCGTGGTTCCGCTGGGTCGGTGCCGCCCACGAGCGGGTCGCCCTGCTGGTCGAGATGCGCGCCGACGACAAGGCCCGTGCGCTGCACGCCGAGGCTCCGCTGGCGGGGGCGCTGCGCCGGTTCGCCGCCGCCGGGCACCGGATCGCCCCGGCCGGCACGCTCGGTCTCGGTGACCGGGACCTCGACGTCCGGGTGCAGCGGCTGCTGGTCGCGGACCGGCCGCCCCGGCTGCTGGGGGCCGCCGCGCTGGCGGTGACGACCACCCTGGCCGCCCTGCCGATCTCGCTGTTCCTGAGCTGACGCCCCGCGTACCGGGCGGCGGTTCCGCGCGCGCCTATAGGTAGCCAAGCTACGTGTAGCATCCCTACGACAAGCGGGACTACCTCTGGAGAGGTCCATGGACACCCTGCTCCTCGCGCGCCTCCAGTTCGCCACCACCACCTCGATCCACTTCCTCTTCGTGGCGGTCACCCTCGGCCTGGTCACCCTGCTGGTCGGCCTCCAGACCACCTGGGTGCTGACCGGGGACCCGAAGTGGGAACGGCTGACCCGGTTCTGGGGCCAGCTCTACGTGATCAACTACGTGCTCGGCATCGCCAGCGGCCTCGTGCTGGAGTTCCAGTTCGGCCTGAACTGGAGCGGGCTGTCGCGCTACGTCGGCAACGTCTTCGGGGCCCCGCTGGCGATCGAGACGCTTGTGGCGTTCTTCCTGGAGTCGACGTTCCTCGGCATGTGGATCTTCGGCTGGCACCGGCTGCGGCGGGGCGTACACCTGGCGCTGCTCTGGGGGGTCGCGCTCACCGCGTACGCCTCGGCCTTCTGGATCATGGTGGCGAACGCCTGGCTCCAGCACCCGGTCGGCTACCGGGTGCGCGACGGGGTCGCCCACCTCACCGACTTCGCAGCGCTGCTCACCAACCCCACCCTCGGCATGGCGCTGGGCCACGTGATCGCCGCCAGCCTGCTCACCGGCGGCATGCTGATGGCCTCCGTCAGCGCCTGGCACCTGATCCGGCGGACCGCCGACTTCGCCCTGCACCGCACCGCGCTGCGGATCGGGCTGGTCACCGCCGCCCTGTCGGTCAGCCTGGTGCAGGGATTCGGCTTCGCCCAGTTCGGGCCGGTCGGCGAGCTGCAACCCACCAAGTTCGACGCCGGCCCGACCGCCGACGCCCGGATCGCCGAGTGGACCACCCGGTTCGGCCCCGGTGACTACACCCCGCCGGTGCTGTCCAACGTCGGGCTCGGCTTCATGATCCTGATCGGGTTCACCCTGGGCTGCGTGTGGCTGCTGCTGCCGCTGCTCTGGCGGGACTGGCTGATCCGGCTGCGGTTCCCGCTCTGGCTGACCCTGCTCGCCCTGCCGCTGCCGTTCGTCGCGGTGATCCTCGGCTGGCTCGCCCGGGAGGTCGGCCGGCAGCCCTGGGCCGCGTACGGGCTGCTCCCCACCGACCAGGCCGTCTCCCGCGTCGACCCGGGCCTGATGCTCGCCTCGCTGATCGGCTTCAGCCTGCTGCTCGGCGCGCTCGCCGTCACCAACTGGACGCTGCTCGCCCGGCACGCCGCCCGGGGCGCGGTCGACCCGGCGCTCGGCCGCCCGCCCGGCACACCCGACGACGACCGCTCCCGGCCCATCCCCGCCCTCGCCTGAGAGGACCCCCGATGCCCCTGCTCTGGTACGCCCTGCTCGGTCTCTTCTTCGCCGGCTACCTCGTCCTCGCCGGCTACGACTACGGGGTGGGGCTGCTGCTCGCCCGGCGCGACACCCCGGCCGCCCACCGCGCCGGGCTCACCGCGCTCGGCCCGTTCTTCCTCGGCAACGAGGTGTGGCTGGTGGCCACCGTCGGCATCCTCTTCGGCGCGTTCCCCACCCTGGAGGGCGAACTCCTCTCCGGCCACTACCCCGCCGTGGCCGGGGCGCTGGCCGGGGTGATCCTGGTCACCGTCGGGGTGCAGCTACGCAGCCGGCCGAGCGGCCCGGCCGCCCGCCGCGGCTGGGACCGGGTGATCGTGGCCGGCAGCGCGCTGGCCGCCTTCGGCTGGGGCGCCCTGCTCGCCGGGCTGCTCCAGGGCCTGCCGATCGACGCCGCCGGCCACGTCGCCGGGCAGACCCACCTGGCTACCCCGTTCGTCGCCGCCACCGGGCTCGCCCTGCTCGCCCTGGCCGCCGCGCACGGTGCGACGTTCCTCACCCTGCGCCTGCCGGCCGCCGACGCCCCGGCGACCGCCCGGCTGGCCCGCCGGCTGCTCGTCGGGGCGCTCGCCGCGGTCGCCACGGCCACCGCGCTGGGCCTGCTCTCCGACCGGGTACGCGCGGCGACCCGCCAGCCGCTGCCCGCCGTACTGCTGGTGGTGGCGCTGGTCGGGGCGCTGCTGGCGGCCCGCGCGGCGCTGCGCCGGGGTCGGCCCGGGGTGGCCCTGGCCGCCACCGGCGCGGCCCTCGCGCTACCGGTGGCCCTCGTCGGCGCGGCCCGCTGGCCGGCCGTGCTGGTCTCCACGGTCGACCCGGCGGCCACCGTGACCGTCACCGACGCGGCGGCCAGCGGGTCGACGCTGCGGCTGCTGGGCTGGCTGCTGCTGCCCCTCCTGCCGGCCCTACTAGGCTTCCAGGCGATGAGCTGGTGGGTGTTCCGGGGACGGACCGACGGCAGGGCACCGGTGTACTGGTGAACCGCCGTCCCTTCGACCCGCGTCTGCTGCGCCGGGTCCCCGCGGCCCGGCGCGACCTCGCCGTGCTCGCGGCCCTCGGCGGGCTCACCGCGCTGCTGGTCGTCGCACAGGCCACCGCCCTGGCCACGGTGCTCGCCGCCGCCGTCCACGGCCGGCTCGCCACCGGCGCGCTCGCCGGCTTCGTCGCCGCCGTCGGCGGCCGGGCCCTGGTCACCTGGGGGCAGGGCACCGTCGCCGCGCGGGCCGCCGCCACCGTCAAGGCGACGCTCCGCGCCGACCTGCTCGCCGCCGTCGGCCGGCACGGGCCCGGCTGGGTCGCCGGCCAGCGGGCCGGGCAGCTCGCCACCCTCACCGGGCGCGGCCTCGACGCCCTGGACGCCTACTTCACCGGCTACCTCCCCCAGCTCGTGCTCAGCGTCACCGTGCCCGCCGCCGTGCTCGCCCGGTTGGTCTTCGCCGACTGGAGTTCGGCCCTGATCATCGTGCTGACCCTCCCGCTGATCCCGGTCTTCGGCGCGCTGCTCGGCTGGCAGGCCCAGGCCGCCACCGAACGGCAGTGGCGGCGGCTGTCGATGCTCGGCGGGCACTTCCTGGACATGGTCGCCGGGCTGCCCACCCTGCGCGCGTTCGGCCGGGCGCGGGCGCAGACCGGGGTGGTCCGCCGGATGGCCGACGGGCACCGCGTGGCAACCATGGGGACGCTGCGCATCGCCTTCCTCTCCGCGCTGGTGCTGGAGCTGGTCGCCACCCTGTCGGTGGCGCTGGTCGCGGTGCCGGTCGGCATCCGGCTGCTCGACGGCGGGATCACCCTCGCCACCGCGCTGCTGGTGCTGCTGCTCACCCCGGAGGCGTACCTGCCGTTGCGGGCCGCCGGCAGCCGGTTCCACGCCAGCATGGAGGGGCTGACGGCGCTGGACGAGGCACTGACCGTCTCCGCCGTACCGGCCGGAGGTGCCCCGGTGGCCACCGGACGCGTCCGGACGCCGTCCGGCGACGGCGAGATCGTCCTCTCCGGCGTCACCGTCGCCTACGAGCGGACCACCGCCCTGCGGGACGTCACGCTCACCATCCGGCCCGGCGAACGGATCGCCGTCGTCGGGCCGAGCGGTGCCGGCAAGAGCACCCTGCTCGGCCTGCTGCTCGGCTTCGTCACCCCGACCGCCGGCCGGATCACCGTGGCCGGGGTCGACCTGGCCGACGTCGACCCCGACGACTGGCGTCGGCAGATCGCCTGGGTGCCGCAGCGCGCCCACCTGTTCGCCGCCACGCTCGCCGACAACATCCGGCTCGGCGCACCCGACACCCCCGACGCCGACCTGGCCCGCGCGGTCACCGACGCCGCGCTGGACGAGGTGGTGACGGCCCTGCCCGACGGGCTGGGCACCCTGCTCGGCGAGCGCGGCCACGGACTGTCCAGCGGCCAGCGGCAGCGGGTCGCCCTGGCCCGCGCCTTCCTCCGGGCCGCCCCGCTGGTGCTGCTCGACGAGCCGACGGCCCGGCTGGACACGGCGAGCGAGACGACCGTCCTGGACGCCACCCGGCGGCTGGTCGCCGGGCGTACCGCCCTGCTGGTGGCGCACCGGCCGGCCCTGCTGGCGGACGCCGACCGGGTGCTGCACGTCGACGCCGGCCGGGTCACCGAGCTGACCCCGACCGCGGAGGCCGGCCGGTGAGCACCGCCCCTGCCCCCGGCGCGGGAGGCCCGCCGCCGGGCACCGGACCCGAGCGGGTGGTGCTGCGGCTGGCCCGGCCGTACCTGGGCCGGCTGGTCGGGGCCGGGCTGCTCGCGTCGGCCACCGAACTCGCCGGGCTGGCCCTGATGGCCACCGCCACCTGGCTGCTGATGAGCGCCGCCGGCCAGCCACCGCTGGACCGGCTCACCGTCGCCATCGTCGCCGTCCGGGCGCTGGCCGTGAGCCGGGGCGTGCTGCGCTACACCGAACGGCTCGCCGGTCACGACGCCGTGCTCCGCATGATCACCGACGTGCGGGCCCGGGTCTTCGCCAGCCTCGCCGCCCGCCGCGGGCAGGCCGGTCAGCGCAGCGGGGACGCCCTGAGCCGGCTGGTCTCCGACGTCGAGGCGGTGCAGGACCTGCTGCTGCGGGTGCTCGTGCCCGGAGCGGCGGCCGCCCTGGTCGGGGTGCTGGCGGTCGGCGGGGCCGCGCTGGTCTCGCTGCCCGCCGCCGGGGTGCTCGCGGTCGGGTTGCTGGTCGCCGGGGTGGCGCTGCCGGTGCTGGCCACCGCGCTGACCCGCCGGGCCGCCGACGAGGTCGCGCCGCTGCGCGGCGCGCTCGCCACCGACGCCGTCGACCTCACCCACGGTGCCGCCGACCTGGCCGCCTTCGGTGCCACCGACCAGGCGCTGCGGGCCGCCACCCGGCGCGCCGACCGGTTGGCCCGGCTGGAGCGCCGGCTCGCCGCGACCGGGTTCGCGGTGGACGCGGCCGGGGTGCTGGTCGCCGGGCTGACCGCCGCCGGGGTGGTGCTCGCCGCGCTCCGCGCCGACGTGTCCGGGGTGCTGGTGGGGGTGCTCGCCGTCGGCACCCTCGCCGCGGTGGAGATCGCGTTGGCGCTGGTCGGCGCGGCACGTCAGCACACCCAGCTCCGCGCCGGCCTGGCCCGGGTGGCCGCCCTGCTCGACGACGCCCCCACCGCCGACGCCGACGGTGACCCCGGGGCCGGGTCCGGTCGGCGGCCGACGCCGGAGCCCGGCACCGAGGCGGCGGACGTGCGGTTCGAGGGGGTCGTCGTCCGGTACCGGGAGGGGGCCGCGCCCGCGCTGGCCGGGTTCGACCTCGACCTGCCCGCCGGACGCCGGATCGCGGTGGTCGGGCCGAGCGGGGCGGGCAAGAGCACCCTGGCCGCCGTCCTCACCGGATCGGTACGACCCGACGCCGGCCGGGTCACCCTCGCCGGCCGGGACGTCTCGGCGTACCCGCCCGAGGAGCTGCCCCGGATGGTCGGTGGCCTGCTCGCCGAGGCGTACGTCTTCCACGCCTCGGTCCGGGAGAACCTGCTGCTCGGCCGGCCGGACGCGGGCGAGGCGGAACTCGTCGACGCGACCCGCGCCGCCGGCCTGCTGGACTGGGTACGGGAGCAGCCGGAGCGCTGGGACACCGTGGTCGGCGAGGAGGGCGGTCAGCTCTCCGGGGGGCAGCGGCAGCGGCTCGCGCTGGCCCGGGCACTGCTCGCCGCGCCCGGCGTCCTGGTGCTGGACGAGCCGACCGAGGGGCTCGACCCGGTCGCCGCCGACGCGGTGCTCGCCGGGACGCTGGCGGCCACCCCCGCCGGCCGCTCGGTGCTGGTGATCACCCACCGGCTCAGCGGCCTGGCCGGGCTGGACGAGATCGTGGTGCTCGACGCCGGGCGGGTCGTCCAGCGGGGACGGCACACCGACCTGGTGGCCGCCCCCGGCTGGTACCGGGACCAGTGGCTGCTCCAGGCGGCCGCCGAGCGCGGCTACCTGGCCCTGACGCCCTGACCCGTCGCGGCGTACCGGGCCGGCCCCGGAGCGCGGGTCCGGGGATCTCCCCGACGCGCGGGCGCACCGACGCGTGACAGGGTGGTGCCATGCGTGCCTGCGACGGGACGGGGATCGACGAGCGGCTGCGGGACCTGGGGTCCCGGCTGCGGGGTCCGGCGCGGCTACGGGCCGGACTGCTCCGCGAGGTACGCGACGCGCTGGACGACGCCGCCGAGGCGTACCGGGAGCGGGGGCTGCCGGCACGGGAGGCCGAGCGGCGGGCCGTGGCCGACTTCGGTACGCCGGCCGAGCTGGCCCCGACGTACCAGGCGGAACTGGCCGCCGGGGCGTTGCGCGGGCTGTCCCGGCGGGCGCTGCTGATCGCCGTGGTGCTGACCCTCGGCGGTGACCTGACCTGGCGGGGGTCGAGCTGGAGCGGCGGGCCGCCCCCACCGCCGGGCTACCAGGTGCTCGCCGCTTCGATGGACGGGATCTGGCTGGTCGTGGGCGGGCTGGCGCTGGCGGCCCTGCTGGGCGGGCGTTGGGCGGCCCGACGGGGCCGGACCGCCGCGCCGGCCGGGCGGGTGCTCGGGCTCGGGTTGGCCGGCACGCTGGTCGTCGGCGCGCTCGCCGGGGTGGCGCTGTTCGCCTGGTCGGCCGGGCTGTGGGAGGCGGCCCTGACCTGGCCGCCGATGATCATCGGTTCGGTGCTGGCCGGCGCCGCCTACTTCACGCTCTTCCGGGCCACCCGGCTGTGGCTGGTGGCCGCCCGCTGACGCCACGTCCCGGCGGCCGCCCGCCCGGCCGGCCCGGGGTCAGACCGGCGGTCAGGCCGGCGCGGACGGTGGGGCGGCGGGGTCGAGGAACCGGCCGACGGTCGCGCTGAACTCGCGCCAGCCGGCCCGTTCACCGGCCAGCGACGCCCGGCCGGAGTCGGTGAGCCGGTAGGTGCGCCGCTCCCGACCGTTGACGGTGCTCCAGGAGCTGGCCACGCGACCGGCCCGCTCCAGCCGGCGCAGCGCGGGATAGATGGTGCCGGTCGGCAGGTCGAGCTGCCCGTCGCTGCGGACGCGCAGGGCCTCGATGACGGCGTAGCCGTGCAGCTCACCCTGCTCCAGCACGGCCAGGAGCAGGGCGTCGAGGTGACCGTGCAGCGCCTGAGCCTTCATGCGTAGTTACGCTACTTGTCGGCCCGCCGGACCGCCAGCGGGACACGGGCCCCGGACGCCATCGGGGTGCCGCCTCCCGGTGCCGCCGAGGTGCGGGTTCGCGCCGCCGCCGGGGTGCGGGGTCCGCCGACGCAGGGACGCCCATTAGGGTATGTGCCCAGAGTCACTCGGCGACCGCGCGGCCGCCGGGTGGGCAAACCCGACGCACACGGAGGTCAGCGTGGTCCGCCAGTCGCCCCAACGGCCCGACGCCGACGAACCCGAGCTCGACGACACCGACGGGCCGGCCGGGCCCGACGTGGAGCCCGGCCCGGTCGACCGCTCGCTCTGGGACGAGCTGAACATCGATCCGGTCGAGATCGCCCTGCCCGCCGGCACCGGCTTCACCCTCCGGGCGTACCGGCCGGCACGCGAGCTGACCCCGACGGACGTCGTCGAGCGCGACGAGGACGACCCCTTCCTGGCCCGCCGTCAGGTCGTCGAGGCCGAGGACGACGACGAGGTGGTCATCCTCGACGAGGAGTTCGCCGCCCTCACGGCGGAGGACGACGAGGCGGACGCCAAGGCCGGGGGCGACGGCAAGCGGGCCGACCGCAAGCGCGACACCGCCGACGCGGACGGCGACACCGACACCGTCGACCCGGACGCCGACGCCACCGACGACGACACGGACGCGGACACCGACGGCGACGAGGAAGCCGACGCCGAGGGCGACGAGGAGGTGCCGGTCTTCCTGAGCCACAAGGGCCGGCTGCTGCTGTTCAAGACGCCCGAGTCGTTGGTCAGCTTCGTCCGCTCCGGCGCGCCCAACGACATGTCTCAACTGGACGGTTGGAATGAACTGTCCGAACGGGTGGAGCCCGCCGACATCGCCCCGCGCGACGAGGACACCTACGAGCTCGACCTGGTCGTGGAGAACCTGCGCGGCGGGCACGACACGTGGGATCCCACCCTGCTCATCGAGGCCGGCGAGGTCGCCCGCGACCTGTCGTACGCGCTGCGGCTACCCGCCGTGCTGGACATGCTCTCGGCCGGTTCCAGCCTGGACGACCTCGACGAGGCGCTGCGCGCTTCTGTCAACGGCGGAGTCGGTGGTTTTCTCGGCCGTAGGCGGCTGAAAAAAATCGGGGCCCAGACCGCAAGCTTGGGATGGCGCACCATTGTCGGCAAGATCTCTGCCGTCGTGGACTGGCGCGACTGACCCCGAGCGGGGAGCATCAGTGGCTGGCAGTGAATAGACCGGTGTCCCGGGAGGAGGACGACGCCTTGGCGCTCGTGCGCGTGTACTGCGGTCTGGCCTCGGCAGATCCGGCCGACCGACCGGCCTCGGCCGGATCGACGCTGACGTCCGCCGTGGTCGACGACGCAGGCCGTCTGCTGCATGTCTACGAGATCAGCGACGACGCGGCCGGCTACGCCCGGCTCGTCACGCTGTTCGTGGAGCGGTCGGGCGGGCCGAGTGGCGTGGCGATCGCCGCCGACAGCGACGACCACGCGGTCACCTCACTGCTGAGCGCGGCCGGCCGTCCACTCGCGATCGCCGACGACGACTCGGTCGACGACTTCGCCGAGCGGTTCGCCGACGACGACTCCCTGGAGGAGATGCAGTCCGCGCCGGCCGAGCGGCGGGCGGTGGGCCTGGCCCGCGCCCTCCAGGCCGGCGCGCTCTCCGCGGTCACCCTGCCGACCCCCCGGGACCTGGCCGGTTTCAAGCAGGTCCTCGCCGCCCACGCCGCCCTGTCCAGCGGCCGGCACTCCGCCGCCGTGGCCCTGCGCGAGGTGCTCCGCGAGCTCTACCCGGCGGCCCTGCGGGCCTACCCGGACCCGGCCGAGCCGGTGGCGCTGGCCGTCCTCGACGCGTTGCCCGAGCCGAACATGCTCACCGGCACGTCGGCCCGGGGCCGGGACATGTCGGTGGCCGCCGAGGCGGTCACCGCACGGCTCACCGCCGACGGCGTCGCCGAGGCGGGGGAGATCGAGGCGGCGGTGACCGCGCTGCGGGTGGCCATCTCCGAGACCCCGCGCCGGGCCGCCGTCAACCGGGCGCTCACCTCCGCCGTCGCCGAGACCGTCAGGCAGTCGGTCGCCGCGGTCCGCGCCTGCGACGCCGGCTGCGAGGCCCTGGTGGGCGCGCTCGCCACCCGGGTCAGCGCCCCGAGCCCGTTGCCCGGTCGCCGCGCCGCCGCCCGTCGGGGCGAGCAGGTCGCCGAGCTGACCGGGATCAGCGGCACCGGTCCCGGGCTGCGTCCGGTCCGGCCCGCCGAGCCGGCACCACCGGTACCGACCGGTCGTCGTAGCCGCCCCGAGCCGGTCCCCGGCAGCGGTATGCCGACCGCACCCCGACCGCTCGGCCCGCCGCCGGTGGCACCCGCCCCGATCACCCCGCCCCCGGTGGCCCCGGCACCGGTCACCCCGGCCGCCGCGGCCGGCCTGCCGACCTCGGTGCCGCCCGCGCGTACCGACCCGGGCATGCCGGCGGTCCGTCGCGGGTCGGACGCGCCGACCACGATGATCCCGCCGATCCGTCGCGGGATGGACGCCCCGGCGAACCGGCCGGTGTCGGCCCCGCCGCCGCCTCCCCCGGGGATCACCCCGATCGCTCCGGCGCAGCGCGGCACCGTGCCACCCGCCGAGGCCGGTGAGCCGTTCCGGCCGACGCTGACCACCGCCGCGATCAACAACGCCCGCGCCGAGCGGCAGCGCACCGTGATCCCGCCCCGGCCGAAGACCACCGGTGCGCTCTCCACCCCCACCGGCGGATTCAGCGCCACCGACCTGAACGTCCCGGTGCCGGTCAGCCGGCCCGAGCCGGAGCAGCCCACCGCCCCGCCCGGGTCGCGGGCGAACTGGCCTCTGGTCAACAACCCGGAGGACCCGGCCGACAGCTCCGCCAACAACCCGGTGGTGCCGGGGTACGGCGAGCGGGCCGGCCGGTCGGCCGACGCCCCCACCGACACCGGTGCCGGGCGGCGCATCACCCCGCCGTGGCTCGCCGACGACCTGCCGCAGGAGCCGCCGATGTTGCGGCTGGTCGAGCCGCCGCCGCTGGCCGACCGGGCCCTGCGGGACGGGCTGGACACCCCCGCCGACCCGCACCTGGACACCCCGCCGCTGCGGCTGGTGGACCGGGACGAGGCCGGCCGGGCCGGGCGACCCCACCGGGCCGAGCGGGCGGAACAGCTGGACCGCCCCACCCGGGCCGAGCGACCGGGTCGGCTGGACCGCCCCGCCGACCGGCTCGACCGCCCGGAACGTCTGGACCGGGCGGAGCGGCCGGAGCTGCTCGACCGGGTCGAGCGGCCGGCGCGCGGTGAACGGCCGGGCCTGGAGCGGCGACCGGAACCGGTCGAGCGCCGTCCCGCGCCGATGGAGCACCGCCCGCCGCCGGTCTCCGACGAGGGCGACGGCGACCTGCTGATCTTCGCCCAGGCCAAGTCGGCCTGGTTCGTCGGGCACGGCGACGAGAGCGACCTGCAGTGGTCGTCCACCGCGGACACCGGTTGGCAGGCCGCCGAGAAGGTGGCGCAGCCGGCTGTCGGCGCGGAGACATCCGCCGGGCTGCCCAAGCGGGTTCCGCAGGCCAACCTGGTGCCCGGTTCCCCGCTGCGCGAGGAGCGTCCGCTGCGGATCGTCAGGGACGCGGCGAGCCTCGCCGAGAACACCACCGGTTACTTCCGTGGTTGGCGTCGCGGCCAGGAGATCGGCGGTTTCGCCGTCGGCGGCCGACCCGGCCGGGAGGCGGCCGGCGGCTGGGACTTCAGCCGCGACCCGACCGAGCGCGACGACGACCGGGAGTACGAGTTCCGCTCCGCCGGCTACCGCTCCTGACCCTCTGACGGCTCACCGCTGGCCCGACCGGTTCCTCCGGTCGGGCCAGCGCCGTCGTGCGGGCCTGACCGCACCCGCCCCACCCCGGGACTCTCTCCTAAGGTCGTCGACCCCGCACAGCGGCCCGCAGAGCCGGCGCACGGGCCGGGGCACCGCAGGCCCTCCCCACCACCGCACGCGGGCCCGGGGCACGGGAGCACGACGGCGCAGGGCCGCCGGTCTGCTCCCGGCGTACGGGTCGGGAAACACGGACGCGCCCGGTCGCGGCCGGAGCCGCCACCGGGCGCGTACGAGGTCGGTCAGGCCGGGGCGACCGCGCGCGAACGACGCATGGTCAGCACGTACTCGACCAACGAGATCAGCACGTGCTTGGTCGACTCCCGGTTACGGGCGTCGCACGCGACGACCGGCACGTCGGTCGAGATCGCCAACGCGTCCCGGACGTCCTGCGGGTCGTGATACTGCATCCCGTCGAAACAGTTGATCGCCACCAGGTACGGCAGCCGCCGGTGCTCGAAGAAGTCGATCGCCGCGAAGCAGTCGGCCAACCGGCGGGTGTCGACCAGCACCACGGCACCGATGGCACCCCGGACCAGTTCGTCCCACATGAACCAGAACCGCGTCTGACCGGGTGTACCGAACAGGTACAGGATCAGATCCCGGTCGATCGAGATACGGCCGAAGTCCATCGCCACCGTGGTCGTCGTCTTGCCCGGCACCTGCCGGGTGTCGTCGACGCCCACACCGGCGGAGGTCATGATGGCCTCGGTGGTCAGCGGCGTGATCTCCGAGACCGAGCCGACCAGCGTCGTCTTGCCGACGCCGAACCCACCGGCGATAACGATCTTCGCCGACGTCACGCGCCCGTTCGGGGCAGGCGGCCGCTGCGACATGTCAGAGCCTGCGAAGTCCACTCAGCACCCTCTCCAGCAGTTCAGTGCCCACCGCGTCGTCCGAGTCGTCCAAGATGGTCGGCTCGTGGACCGCGACCAGGCCGTCCGTCGCCATGTCGGCGATGAGCACCCGGGCCACGCCGAGCGGAAGCTGCATCCGCGCCGCGATCTCGGCGAGCGACTGCACACGTCCGTCACACAGCGCGGCGATGTACTGGTGCTCCCGGCCCTGACCGCCGTTGCCACCGGCAGCAGCGCGACCGCGCACCGTCGTCTCGACGAGCGCCTCCAGGGCGATGTCGAGCCGGGGACGGGTACGACCGCGGGTAACGGCGTACGGCCGGACCAACGCACCTGTCGGTTCGTCACGATCGACCATGTCGCCGCTCACCTCCTTCGTCCCCGGCACCGGCTCTCGCCCGGTGGAACCCGTCGTTCTTGTCGTTCCGTGCCGACCAGGCGGTCAGCCCGGTCAGCCCATCATCCCGACAGCCGTACGGGCCTGCGGCGTGAGCGCGTCACCGACCCGGTCGACCAGCAGCGCCATCTCGTACCCGACCTGACCGACGTCGCAGCTGCGCGCGGCCAGGACGGCGAACGACGAGCCGTCCGAGATGGACATGAGGAACAGGAAACCGTTGTCCATCTCGACGACGGTCTGCAACACCGCGCCGCCCTCGAAGCAGCGGGCCGCGCCCTGGGTCAGGCTGACCAGGCCGGACGCGATCGCGGCCAGCTGGTCGGCCCGGTCCCGGGGCAGGTCACGCGACGAAGCGAGGAGCAGGCCGTCGGCGGAGACCGCGACCGCGTGCGCGACACCCGGCACCCGGTCGGCGAAGTTGGCCAGCAGCCAACCCAGATCCTGCGTACTTGTCATCCTTCTTGCTCCTTCTGCCCGCTCCCGCCCGCCAGGCCGGAGCCAGACGACGAGGATTGCTGCCCGCCCGGAGTCGCGTCCGGGTTGGTGGGGTTGTCCGAGGTGGTCCGGCCGCGTTGCACACCTCGATGGTAGGCCGAGAGCAGACCCCTGACCGCTTCCGGCGTCCGCCGCTGCACCGACGTGGTCGGCTTCTCGATCGCCCCCGGCACGAGCTGCGCCATCGGCGTCCGCTTCGGCAGGCCGGTCTGGGTGGTGCCGGCCACCGGTGCCTCGGTCGCGGCCACGGCGGCCCGCCAGCCCTCGTCGGCGGCGGTCTGCCAGCCGGCGGGCGGCGCGGCGGAACGTCGGGTCGCCGGGCCGTCGCCGCGCCCGGGGAACCCGCCGCCGTTCACTGTCGACCCGTTGTCACGCGGCACGCCCCCGGCCGGCGCAGTGTCTGCCATCGGTGCGCTACCTGTCGTCCCTGGTGCGGTGTACTGGGCCGGGTGACCGGCGGTGTCGACGGCCGCATGGGTGGCCGTCGTGCCGTTGGCCGCCTGCTTGGCGCCGGCCGCGTCCTCGGGGCCGGGCTTACGGGTACGGAACCAGGCCGACTCCAGCTCCCGGAAGATCGGCAGCTCCATCGTCTCGTCCGCGTACCGCTGCTGGGGAACCTGCTGCGGTGCCGACGGCCGGTTGACCGGCGTCGTCTGGGCGGCCCGCACCGGCGGGGCGGGCTGCCGCGTGACCGGTGCCGCCGGCTCGGAGCGGGGCACCCGGGGCAGCTCGGTGGTCATGTCCAGCGCGGCGGCGAGCCGCTCGGGAACCGGCGGGGTGGCCGTGTCCCGCTCCGGGTTCGCCACCGGCGGCCAGGCCGGCGGGGCGGCGGCGCCCGGCGCGGCCCCGCCCGAGGTGGGCCGGGACGGCAGCGGGCCGGTGGGCGACCCGGAGACCGGCGCGACCGGACCCGGCTGACCGGAGTACGGGGACGCCGACACCGGGTAGCCCGGTGCGGGCTGACCCGACACCGGGTAGCCGTAGGTCGGCTGGCCGGAGACCGGCTGACCGGAGACCGGCTGGCCGGACACCGGGTAACCGGAGACCGGCTGACCCGAGACGGGCTGGCCGGACACCGGCGCGACCGGGTACGCGGGCGGCAGCGGCGGGGCCGACACCGGCGGTACCGGCGGCGAGCTGTACGGCCGGGCCTCGGGGCTGCTCGGCAGCTGGCGCGGGATGACCGGCTGCTGGCCGGTGCTGTCCGGGTCGTCGGTGCTCCGCCGCTGCGGCAGCGGGTCGATCGCCTGCCCGTTGGTGGCCCGCGGGTTGGTGAAGCCGTCACCACCGTTGATCCCGCTGGCGCCGGTGAGGTCGGACCAGGCGGGCATCCCGCGTCCGCCGTTGGCGGGGGCGGGCGAGCCGTTGCGCGGTGCCGGGTCGAAGGGCCGGCCGCCGAGGGTGACCTGGTTGCCGGAGTCGCCCGGCCGGGGGGCCGGCGGTTGGCCGTTGCCGAGCGCGGGAAGCGCACCGAAGGTCGACGGGGTGCCGGCACCGCCGAAGGCCGACGCGGCACCGGAGCCACCGAACGCCGGGGCAGCGCCGCCGAACGCCGGGGCGGACCCGCCGCCGAACTGCGGGCCGCCGGCCGGCAGTCCCGGCGTGCCGGGGGCCCGGCCGCTGAGGGCCCGGGGTACCAGCACCGACGTGGGCAGGACGACCTCGGCCACGGTGCCCCGGTCGGTGCCGGGCCGCAGCTCGACCTTGACGCCGTGCCGGGACGCCAGCCGGGCCACCACGACCAGGCCCATCATCCGGGAGACGGCCACGTCCACCTGGGGTGGCGTGGCGAGCCGCTCGTTGAGGTCGGTCAACTGCTCGGCGCTGATGCCGATGCCCCGGTCCTCGACGTAGAGCGACGCGCGGTCGCCGACCCGCCGGGCCTCGACCATCACCTGGGAGTCCGGCGGGGAGAACGCGGTCGCGTTGTCGAACAGCTCGGCGACCAGGTGCACCAGGTCGTTGACCGCGTGCGCGGAGACCTCGATGTCCCGGTCGATGACCCCGAACTCGATCCGGGTGTAGTGCTCGACCTCGGACTGGGCGGCGCGCAGCACGTCGATCAGGGCGGCCGGTTCGCGCTGCACCCGGGTCGAGTCGGCACCGGCGAGGACCAGCAGGTTCTCGTCGTTGCGGCGCATCCGGGTGGCCAGGTGGTCGAGCTGGAACAGCTCGGCCAGCCGGTCCGGGTCCTCCTCGCCGCGCTCCAGCCGGTCGAGGTGGCCGATCAGCCGGTCGACCAGGATCTGCGAGCGGCGGGCGAGGTTGACGAACATCGTCGCGACGGAGGAGCGGAGCGCGGCCTGCTCGGCGGCCGTCCGGACGGCCTCCAGGTGGACGGCGTTGAACGCCTCGGTCACCTGGCCGAACTCGTCGCGGCTGCGGACCGGCAGCGGCTCGGCGATCTGGTTGGCGAGCTGGGCCGGGGACTGCTGGCCGGTGAACTGCGGGTCGCGCAGCCGGGCCACCGCCTGCGGCAGGCCGAACTGGGCGATGGACAGCGCGCCCTGGCGCAGTTCCCGCAGGGAGCGGGCCATCGACCGGGCGACCAGGTAGGCGAAGAGGATCGCCAGCAGCAGCATGCTCAGCAGCAGGCCGGTCTCCAGGAAGACCTGACGCTGCACGTCGGAGCGCAACTCGTCGGCCTTGGCCACCACGTCGCTGTCGAGGCGTACCTCGACGGCCCGGTTGAGCTGGGCGTACGCGACCATGGCCGCGTCCCACTGGTCGGTGCTGAAGGTGAGGCCGTCGAGCTTGTCGCTGTTGAGCGCGCTGACCTGGCCGGCGTAGATGTCGGCCTGCCGCCGGTCGGAGCCGGAGACGGTCTGGTCCTGGAACTCGCGTTCGGCGCGGCTCGCCACGGCCTGGAAGCTCTGCAGGGCCTGCTGTTCACCGGTGTTGCTGGAGATGTACAGCTCACGCAGGGCCGGGGTGTACGCCCGCTGGAGCAGCACCTGGTGCACCGCGATCCGGCGGACGGAGGCGTACTCCTTGGCGCGGGCCATCGCGGCGGCGGCGCGCATCTGGTCGCTCAGGTCGTTGTCGCCGGCGAGCTGGGTGGCCGAGTCACGGATGGTGATCAGGTTGTTGATCAGGCCGGTGTACCGGCTGACCGCCTCGCTGAGCCGCAGTTTGCCGTTGTAGACCTGGCTGCGGATGCCGGGCATCTCGGTCAGGTCGCTGTCGATCCGGTCGAGCTGCGTCTCCAGGGTGGCCGGCAGTCCCTCGATCTCGGCACGCTGCTGCGAGTACGGCGCCTTGGACTGGTCGACCCGCTGGTTGACCCGGTTGTACGCCTCCTGGTATTGGGCGCGGGCCTGCCCCTTGGGCGAGCCGAGCAGGAGGACCGCGTTGGTGCGCTCGTCCTGGAGGGTGTTGACGAGGTCGCCTGAGTAGCCCACCAGGTTGGCCAGGTCACCGGCCCGGTTGGCGTTGTTGAGCGTCTGCAGGTGGTCCACCAGGCCGCTGGTGCCCACGACGACCGTGGCGATGGTCGGCACGATCATGATCAGCCCGAGCTTGGACCAGATCGGCATGTCGCGGAGCCGGCCGGCCGGCCGACGCAGACGCGACAGGAAGGAGTTCGCCGTCGTTGGCCGTTTGCTCACGTCACCGCCCTCGCGATTACAGCGTCTCCGCGTTGCCACGGGCAACGCCCAGCGGCCGACCCGGCGGGTCGGACCTCCGAGATTCCATCACGCCTCCCCTGAAAGAGAAAGCCCAGGTTGTCGGTCGCCGGAGGTGTGATGAGATGTTGATGCAATTTGATCGCAATCCGTCTTTCCGGAGTTACCCAAAGTAATGGAATATCGCCACCGCGTCGTCCTCCTCGCCGGTCCCTCCGGGTCCGGAAAGTCGTACATAGCGCAACGAACCGGCCTTCCCGTGCTCTGCCTGGACGACTTCTACAAGAACGGTGATGACCCTACGTTGCCGCGACAGAACGGACTGGTCGACTGGGACGCGCCCGAGTCGTGGGACGCGGGAACGGCGGTGGAGACAATTGCCCAACTGGCCCAGCAGGGCCGGGCCGATGTGCCGGTCTATGCGATCGGTGCCGATCGACGGGTGGCCACCCGGCCATTCGAGGTGACCGGATCGCCACTCTTCATCGCCGAAGGGATTTTCGCCGCCGAGATCGTCGCGGAATGCCGCCGCCGCGGGCTGCTCGCCGGGGCGTACGCGCTGCGCCGGCCGCGTGGGGCGACCTTCGTCCGGCGGCTGGCCCGCGACCTGTCCGAACAGCGCAAGGCACCGCGGGTGCTGATCCGGCGCGGGCTGGCGCTGCTGCGCGCCGAACCGGCGGTGCTGCGGCGGCAGACCGGCCTCGGTGCCGAGGCGGCCCACGCGCGGGAATTCCTGCGCCGGGTGGCCGACCTGGTCGCCGGCCACCCGCACCGCTGAGTCAGCCGATCAGCTTCGCGTACGCCGGCTTGATCACCTCGTCGATGATCGCCAACCGCTCGTCGAACGGGATGAAGGCGCTCTTCATCGCGTTGACCGTGAACCACTGGAGTTCCTTCCAGCCGTAGCCGAAGTTCTCCACCAGCAGTGCCATCTCGCGCGACATCGAGGTGCCGCTCATCAGCCGGTTGTCGGTGTTCACCGTCACCCGGAACCGCATCTCCCGCAGCAGCCC
Source organism: Micromonospora wenchangensis (assembly GCF_002210435.1). Taxonomy (GTDB): domain Bacteria; phylum Actinomycetota; class Actinomycetes; order Mycobacteriales; family Micromonosporaceae; genus Micromonospora; species Micromonospora wenchangensis. Next base: position 29,416 of record NZ_MZMV01000016.1, on the reverse strand, counting down.
GATCGGGTGCTCGGCGATCGACGCCACCGCCCCGGTCTGCACGTTCGACGACGGGCACAGCTCCAGCGGGATGCGCTTGTCCCGCACGTACGCCGCCAGCCGGCCGAGCTTCGGCACCGGCCCGGGGGTGATGTCGTCCACGATCCGCACCCCGTGGCCGAGCCGGTCCGCCCCGCACCACTGGATCGCCTGCCAGATCGACGGCAGCCCGAACGCCTCACCGGCGTGGATGGTGAAGTGGAAGTTCTCCCGCTGGAGGTACTCGAAGGCATCCAGGTGGCGGGTGGGCGGGAACCCGGCCTCGGCGCCGGCGATGTCGAAGCCCACCACCCCGGCGTCACGGTGCCGCACGGCCAGCTCGGCGATCTCCTGCGACCGGGCGGCGTGCCGCATCGCGGTGAGCAGGGTGCCGACCCGGATCGGGTTGCCCGCCCCGGCGGCCTCCGCGCTGCCCTCCACGAAACCGGCGACGACCGCCTCGACCACCTCGTCCAGGGTGAGGTTCTGCTCCAGGTGCTGCTCGGGGGCGAACCGGACCTCGGCGTAGACCACGCCGTCGGCGGCCAGGTCGAGCGCGCACTCCCGGGCCACCCGACGCAACGCCGGGGCGGTCTGCATGACCGCGACAGTGTGCGCGAACGTCTCCAGGTAGCGCTCCAGCGAGCCGGAGTGCGCCGCCTCCGCGAACCACCGGCCGAGCGTGTCGGGATCGGTGCTCGGCAGCTCGTGCCCCACCTCGGCGGCCAGCTCGACGACCGTCGCCGGCCGCAGGCCGCCGTCGAGATGATCGTGCAGCAGCGCCTTCGGGACCTTGACGATGTCCTCGTATCGGATTGCGACCATCCCCCGACCCTAGTCACGCCCCCCGACCGCCCGCGATCAGGCTCGCGCGCGCCGCCCGGCCCGCACGGTCCGCACGTCGGGCGCACGTCGGGCGCGCAACGTCGCCGATACGGCGGTGTCCGCGCGAACGGATGCCGCCACCTCGTCCCACCTGCGCCGGGCAGGATTCCCGAGGTCGGGAGGCACCTCCGCGCCGGGCAGGGCTCCCGAGGCCGGGAGGGACGCCCGCGCCGGGCAGGCACACCGTCGGCCCGGTCGGGGGTGCGCCGTAGGCTGCTGCGGGTGACCGCGCCGCACCCGTTCGAGCAGCCCGTCGACGCGACGCACCCGCAGATCGTTGCCCGGCTGCGCTGCCCGGTCTGCGCCCTGCCGCTCGCCGCCGCCACCGACACCCGCGCCCTGCGCTGCCCCCGCCGGCACAGCTTCGACCTGGCCCGCCAGGGGTACGTCACCCTGCTCGCCGGCCGCGCCCCGCACGTCGGGGACACCGCCGACATGGTCGCCGCCCGGGCCGACTTCCTGGCCGCCGGGCACTACGACGTGATCTCCTCCGCCCTGGCCGAGGCGGCGACCTCCGCCCTGGCGACACCGACCGGCCCCGCCGGGGCGAGCGCACCGACCGGCCCCGCCGGGGCGGACGGGCCGGAGCGGGCGGGCTTCGGGGCGTACCCGCTGGTGGTGGAGGCCGGGGCGGGCACCGGCCGGCACCTCGCGGCGGTGCTTTCGGCATGGCCGGACGCCGTCGGCCTGGCCCTGGACGTCGCCAAGCCGGCGCTGCGCCGCGCCGCCCGCGCCCACCCGCGCGCCGCCGCCGCGCTCGCCGACACCTGGCAGCGGTTGCCGCTGGCCGACCGGTCGGTGGCCGTGCTGCTCGACGTCTTCGCCCCGCGCAACGGCGACGAGTTCCACCGGGTGCTGCACCCGGCCGGGGTGCTGCTGGTGGTCACCCCCACCGACGCCCACCTCGCCGAGCTGGTCGACGTCCTCGGGCTGCTGCGGGTCGACCCGGCCAAGGCCGACCGGGTCGCCGACAGCCTCGCCGGGCGGTTCACGCCGGAGCACACCGCCGTGCACACCGCCCGGCTCACCCTCGACCGGGCCGAGGTCGGCACCCTGGTCGGGATGGGGCCGAGCGCCTGGCACACCGACCCGGCGCGGCTCGCCGCCGCGATCGACGCGCTGCCCACGCCGGTCACGGTGACCGCGTCGGTACGCCTGACCACCTGGCGTCCCCGCACCACGACGTGACGGGACACGGGCAGGCGACGCCACCGCGGGCGCGGCAACAATCAGGTGGAGAGGTCGACCTCTTCCCAGCCGGGCGGCTCGTCGTGGTAGGGGCCGCGCAGCACCACCGCCCACTCCAACGCCCACCGGCGCTGGCCGATCGCGTTCGCGTCCACCAGGCCCGGCAGCCGGTGCCCCGACTTCTCCACCTCCAGGTACGCCCAGTCCAGGCAGTAGTGCAGGTCGAGCAGGGCGGCGGCGTCCGCCGGGTGCTGCGGGGCGGCCAGGATGCGGGCCTGCCACTGACCGAAGGTCTCCCCCCCGGCCAGGTACGGCATCCGCTCCACCAGCCGTTCGTCCACCGGGATGGTCGGGTCGAGCTGCTTGCTCAGACCCAGCACCCAGGACAGTGAGAACAGCGCGTCGTGGTGCAGGACGAAGGAGCGGTGGTCGCCCTTGCCGCCCACCACGAACTGCCACTCGGGCGGGGTGACCATGTCGACCAGGTGGGATTCGAGCAGCCAGCTCATCGCCGTCTGCGCCGGCATCCCGAAGCACCGGGCCAGGATCAGGTGCAGCACCGCGATGCGCGCCTCGATCTCCCCGGTGGGTCGCAGTTCGATCTCGTCGCCCGGCTCCCAGACCAGGGGAAACTGGGCCGGCGGCAGGGGCAGGCGCAGCCGGGACAACTCGTCGAGGCTCGCCTCGCGGACCTCGCGGGGATCGGGCGCGGCTACCAGCACGATCGGATTCCCTGTCTGCTCACGCGGCGTCACCGCCGTTCGGTCCCCCTGACCAGGGAGGATAGCGTTCCGTCGCGGCCGGCACCATGCCGGCCGGCCCCCATCGGGCCGACCGGTGGCCGGTGTCGCCGACCGTCAGCCGATCCGCTCGATGACCAGCGGCGACACCGACGGCGCGGTGGCCGAAACCCGGACCGCGCGGGCCGCCTCGGCACGCGCCGCCGGCAGCCGTACCGTGTCGTCGGCACGCAGCTCGTACAGCGGTTCACCGACCCGCACCGGGTCGCCGGGCCGCTTGTGCAGCACCACCCCGGCGGCGGCGCTGACCGGGTCCTCCTTGCGGGCCCGCCCCGCGCCGAGCCGCCACGCGGCCACCCCGATCGCGTACGCGTCGACGGACTCGACGAAGCCGTCGGTGTCGGCGCGGACCACCTCGACCTCGTTGGCGGCGGGCAGCTTGGCGTCCGGGTCGCCGCCCTGGGCGCGGATCATCGTGCGCCAGGCGTCCATCGCCCGTCCGTCGCGCAGCGCGGCGGCCGGGTCGGCGTCGGGCAGGCCGGCCGCGTCGAGCATCTCCCGGGCCAGGGCCAGGGTCAGCTCCACCACGTCGGCCGGGCCACCGCCGGCGAGCACCTGCACCGACTCGGCCACCTCGACGGCGTTGCCGACGGTCAGGCCGAGCGGGGTGGACATGTCGGTGAGCAGGGCGACCGTGCGCACCCCGTGGGCGTCGCCGAGCGCCACCATCGTCCGGGCCAGTTCGCGGGCGTCGGCCACGGTCTTCATGAACGCCCCGGAGCCCACCTTGACGTCGAGGACCAGCGCCCCGGTGCCCTCGGCGATCTTCTTGCTCATGATCGAGCTGGCGATCAGCGGGATCGCCTCGACGGTGCCGGTGACGTCGCGCAGCGCGTACAGCTTGCGGTCGGCCGGGGCGAGCGCGGCGCCGGCCGCGCAGATCACCGCGCCGACGTCGCGGAGCTGGGCGATGAACTCGTCGTTGCTCAGGGCCGCCCGCCAGCCGGGGATCGACTCCAGCTTGTCGAGGGTGCCGCCGGTGTGCCCCAGCCCCCGGCCGGAGAGCTGCGGGACCGCGCCGCCGCAGGCCGCCACCAGCGGGGTGAGCGGCAGGGTGATCTTGTCGCCGACGCCGCCGGTGGAGTGCTTGTCGACAGTCGGCCGGTCCACCGCCGACAGGTCCAGCCGCTCGCCGCTGGCGATCATCGCGGCGGTCCACCTGGCGATCTCCGGCACCGACATGCCGCGCAGCAGGATCGCCATGGCCAGCGCCGACATCTGCTCGTCGGCCACCAGCCCCCGGGTGTACGCGTCGACCACCCAGTCGATCTGGCCGTCGCTGAGCACACCCCCGTCCCGCTTGGCCCGGATGACGTCGACCGCGGTAAAAGCACTCACCGTTGAGTTCCCTCTGAAGTCGTTGCAGTGACCGGCGCGCGGGCCGGACGGGTCAGGACGCGGCCCAGCGGGCCGGGATCTCCACCGGCGGCTCGCCCTCACCGGCCCAGAAGATGGTGCCCTCGGCGTCCACCACCACGACCCTGGGCGTCCGGGCCAGCCCCCAGGTGATCGCCTCCGCCGGGTCGCCCCAGCTCGGGCCCTCCTCCAGCACCCCGGGCCCGGCCTCGTCGCTGTCGCCCGCCGACCGTTCCCAGTACGCCGTCCAGATCTGCTGCCCGGCGGAGAGGTCCGGGTGCACGAAGACGGTGCCCCGGCCCCGCCAGGCGGCCAACCGGTCCGGCACCACCGGCACCGGGTTCTCGCCGACGACCGCCTCGATGTCGGCCACGTCGAAGGCGTGCGGCAGCAGCTCCGCCATCCGCAGCGGACCGGTCCTCGACTCGACCAGGCACTCCGGGCCGCCGTTCTCCCAGAGCAGTTGCCGGCACCTGCCGCACGGCATCAACGGCTCCCCGGTGGCGTCGACGCAGGACATCGCGACCAGCCGGCCGCCGCCGGTGGCGTGCAGCGCCGAGACCACCCCGCACTCGGCGCACAGGGTCACCCCGTAGCCGGCGTTCTCCACGTTGCAGCCGACCACCACCCGGCCGTCGTCGACCAGGGCCGCCGCGCCGACCGGGAACTTCGAGTACGGCACGTAGGCGTGCCGCATCACCTCGGTCGCGGCGGCCCGCAGGCGTTCCCAGTCGATCTCGCTCATCCCCTCATTCTGCCCAGGTCACCCCGCACGGGTGCGGGAAGGGTGCCGGTCGGCCGTCCGCCGTGTCCGCGCCGGCCCGCTGCGGGAGTCGGGCCCCGCCCGCCGAGAACGGCACGGGCCCGGCGGGGAGGTCCCCGCCGGGCCCGCACGGGGGCCGTCGTTCAGCCCTTGACGTACGGCTTGCCGTCGGCGGCGGGTGCCCGGACCCGACCCACCAGCCCGGCCACCGCGAGGATGGTCGCCAGGTAGGGCAGCATCGCCAGGAACTGGTTGGGGATGCTGCTGCCGATCGCCCCGAGGTAGGTGGCGAGCTGGTCGGCGAAGCCGAAGAACAGCGCGGCGAGCAGCGCGCCGGTCGGGCTCCACCGGCCGAAGATCAGCGCGGCCAGGGCGATGAAGCCCTTACCGCCGATCATGTTCTTGGTGAAGCTGTAGAGCGCCAGGGTGTACGACGCGCCGCCGATGCCGGCCACCACGCCGGCCAGCAGCACGTTGCGGTACCGCAGGCTCAGCACCTTGACCCCGAGGGTGTCGGCGGCGGTCGGGTGCTCACCCACCGAACGGGTCCGCAGGCCCCACCGGGTACGGAACAGCGCGAGGTGGATGACCAGCACCAGCAGCAGGCCGAGGTAGAGGAAGATGTTTCCCCTGAACAGCGCCGGACCGAGCAGCGGGATGTCCTTCAGCAGCGGGATCTCCCAGTTGCCGAACCGCGGCGCGCTGTTGTATTTGTCCGCGTCGGTCTGCATCAGCCGCTCGTAGAGGAAGCCGGTGACGCCGACCGCCAGCAGGTTGAGCACCACCCCCATCACGACCTGGTCGACCAGGTAGCGGATGGCGAAGACGGCAAGCAGCAGCGAGATGAACGCGCCACCGACCGCCGCCGCCACCAGGCCCACCCAGACGTTGCCGCTGAGGCTGCCGAAGAGCGCGCCGCTGAACGCGCCCATCAGCAACTGCCCCTCGATGGCGACGTTGACCACGCCGGACCGCTCGCAGAGCACCCCGGCCAGCGCACCGAAGATCAACGGCAGGGCCAGCACGAAGGTGCCCCGGACGATGTTGACCATCGGCATGAAGTTACGGCCCTCGGGTGCGGCGGAGACCTGCCAGCACAGGAAGCTCAGCACGAAGGCGACCAGCCCGACCCCGAGGACCAGGGTGAACCAGCGCTTCGGGACCCCGGCCAGCAGCGCGCCGCCGGCCCCGGCGGCGACGACCCCGAACAGGATCGCGCCGAGGGTGCCCTGGATCTCCAGCGCCGCGCCGCCCTCGGTCTCGCTGAGGGTGAACCGGGCCTGCTGGCCGGTGGCCAGCGCCCCGAACAGCACGGTGGCGAGCACGCCCAGCGCCAGCAGGACCGCGCCGACCTTACGGGGACGGGTCCAGAAGCCCTCGTCGACCGCGGCCACGGCGACGTCGGGGACAGCGGTGGTGGACATGCCTCACCAGCCCTTCGCGAGGCTCGTCTGCAACCGGGCGGCACGGGCGGCCCGGAGCTGGAAGATCGCCTTCACCAGGGCCGGCGCGGCGATGAAGATGACGATCAGCGCCTGGAGCACGGTGACCAGCTCCAGCGAGATCCCGGAGTACGACTGCATCCGGTTGCCACCGGCCTGGAGCGCGCCGAACAGCAGCGCGGCCAGCAGCACACCCCACGGCTTCACCCGGCCGAGCAGCGCCACCAGGATGCCGTCGAAGCCGATCTGCGCGATCACCAGCGGGGTGAGCGCGTTCGCGGTGGAACCCAGCACCATCTGGCTGCCGCCGAGGCCGGCGAGCATCCCGGCGATCACCATCACCAGCACGTACGTCTTGGTGACGCTGATGCCGGCGGTCCGCGCCGCGTCGGGGTTGGCCCCGACGGCCCGCAGCTCGAAGCCGAGCGTCGACCGGTTGAGCAGCCAGGCGATCGCCCAGGTGGCGAGCACCGCGAGCAGGATGCCGGCGTGCACCCGCAGGTTGTCGCCGAGCAGCCGGGGCAGCGCGGCCGAGGAGTCGACCGGGCGGCTGATCGCGTCCGCCCGGTCCGGGTTCTGCACGCCGTTCTGCACGATGATCCAGGACAGGAAGTAGACGGCGACGTAGTTGAGCATGATCGTGTTGATCACCTCGTGCGCGCCGGTCCGGGCCTTGAGGATGCCGGGGACGAAACCCCACACCGCACCGCCGGCCGCACCGGCGATCAACGCGACGACCAGGTGCACCACCGGGGGCAGCGGCAACGCGAAGCCGGCCACCGCGGCCAGGATCACGCCCATCGTCGCCTGACCCTGGGCACCGATGTTGAACAGGCCGCCCCGGAAGGCGAGCGCCACCGACAGGCCGGTGAACACCAGCGGCGCGGTGTAGGTGAGGGTCTCCGAGATCGGGCTGAGCGCGGCGGTGAAGCCGGACGCCTCCGGGTCGAAGACCGCCCCCTTGAACAGGTTGGCGTACGCCTCGCTGACCACCGTCCAGCTCGCGTTCAGGGCGTCGGTCGGGCGGGCCGTGATGTAGCCGTAGGTGGCCAGCACGTCCGGGTCCGACACGATGATCAGGACCGCGCCGACAAGCATCGCCAGCACCAGGGCCAGCACGGTGACGGTGACCGTGTTGGCGGCCCAGAGGTTGTCCAGGAACAGCCGGCCCAGCGTTGGCCGGGGCCCCGGCGCGGACTGCTTGGGTGAGGTCATCGTGGCGCCCCGGTCGGCCTTGCCGGTCAGCGCCAGCTCCGCCTCGGTCGCCGGTTCCTTGTCCGGGGAGCCGGACACCGGGTTGGGGTTGCTCATGCCTCGTCCTCGTTACCAGGGCGTTCGGGGGCCGGCGTCGCGCCGCCGGCCGTACCGCCGGTCGCCTCGCCCGGGGTGGCCGCGCCGTCGGCCGGGGCCGGTGCGGGGGCGTCCGGGGTGATGCCGGCCATCAGCAGGCCGATCTCCTCGCGCGGGGTGTCCGGGCCGACGATGCCGATGATCCGGCCCCGGTACATCACCGCGATCCGGTCGGCGAGGCCGATCACCTCGTCCAACTCGCTGGAGACCACCATGACGGCGGTGCCGACGTCGCGCTCCCGGACGACCCGGCTGTGGATGAACTCGATCGAGCCGACGTCCACGCCCCGGGTGGGCTGGGCGGCGATGAAGAGCTTCAGCGGCCGGGACAGCTCCCGGGCCACGATCACCTTCTGCTGGTTGCCGCCGGACAGGGTGCCGACCGCCGCGTCCGCCGACGGGGTACGCACGTCGAACTGCTCGATCCGCTCCTTCGCCGAGGCGGCGATCGCCTCCGGCCGCAGCGCCAGGCCCCTACCGAACGGCGGCCGGTCGTAGATGTCGAGGACCAGGTTCTCGGCGACGCTGAACTCCTTGACCAGGCCGTCGACGCTGCGGTCCTCGGGGACGTAGCCGACCCCGGCACGGAGCACCTTCTTGGTGGACCAGCCGTGGATCGGCTCACCGTCGAGGGTCACCGTGCCGGCGAGCGTCGGGCGCAACCCCATGATCGCCTCGATCAGCTCGGTCTGCCCGTTGCCCTGCACGCCGGCCACGCCGAGCACCTCACCGGCGCGTACGGTCAGGTCGACGCCGTCCACCGCGCGGACCTGCCGGTCGTCGTCGACGACCAGGCCGGCGACCTCCAGGATCGGCCGGCCCGGGGTGGCGGGCTGCTTGTCGACGGTGAGCCGGACGTCACGGCCGACCATCAGCGCGGCCAACTCGTCCCGGCTCGCCTCGGGGGAGGCGGTGCCGACGGTCCGGCCGCGCCGGATCACGGTGATCCGGTCGGCGATGGCCTTGACCTCGCCGAGCTTGTGGGTGATGAAGACGATCGACTTGCCGGCCGCCTTGAGCGACCGCATGACCGTGAGCAGTTCCTCGGTCTCCTGCGGGGTGAGTACGGCGGTCGGCTCGTCGAGGATCAGCAGGTCGACGTCGCGGGTGAGCGCCTTGACGATCTCGACCCGCTGCTGGATGCCGACCGGCAGGTCCTCGATCACGGCGTCCGGGTCGACCCGCAGGTTGTACCGCGCGGAGACCTCGGCCACCTCGCGGCGGGCCCGCCGCCGGTCGAGGAAGCCGACGATGCCGCCCCGGACCTGCTCCGCGCCGAGCATGATGTTCTCGGCCACGGTGAAGACCGGCACCAGCATGAAGTGCTGGTGCACCATGCCGATCCCGGCCCGGATCGCGTCCGAGGGGCCCTTGAGCCTCAGCGGCTTTCCGTCGACCAGGATCTCGCCCCCGTCGGGCTGGTAGAGCCCGTAGAGCACGTTCATCAGGGTCGACTTGCCGGCGCCGTTCTCGCCGAGCAGGGCGTGGATCTCTCCAGGCTCCACCGTCAGGTCGATGTGATCGTTGGCGACCAGATCACCGAACCGCTTGGTGATGCCGCGCAGTTCGAGTCTCAGCGCAACCTCCTGGGGTGCGAGCGATGGTGCAGCCTAGCTGCCGGATCGGCCGGTCACCGGGGTGCCGGCCGACCGGTGCGCGGACCGGCCGCCCCGACGCCCGTGGGTTGCCCACGTACGCCGGGACGGCCGGTCGTCATGCCTGGTGCCCGCCGGCCGCCGCTGCCGATGATCCCATCGTGGCGGCCGGCGCGGCGGTCACTTGGTCGGCTGGGCCTTCGAGGTGACCGTGATGGTGCCGGCGGCGATGTCCGCCTTGAGCTTCTCGACCTCGGCCTTGAGGTCCGCCGGGACCTTGCTGTCGAAGTCGTGGTACGGGGCGATCGAGACACCGTTGTTGGCGAGGTTGCCGACGAAGCCCGGGGTGGCGGCGAGCTTCTCGCCACCGGCGGCCTTGAGCACGGCGTCCTTGACGGCGTCCGGGATGTTCTTGACCACGGTGGTCAGCAGCGCCGCGCAGTCCGGGGTGCTCTCGCAGCCGTCGACGTCGACCCACACGACCGAGTACTTGCCGCCCGACGCCTTCGCCGCGGCGGTGGTGCCGAGGCCCGCGCCACCGGCGACCGGCATGACGATGTCCGCGCCCTGGGCGACCAGCGCGTCGGAGACCTTCTTGCCCTCGTCCTGCTTGGCGAAGTCGTTGGTGAAGGAGCCCTTCTGGGTCTCCTTGTTCCAGCCGAGCACCTGGACGTTCTTGCTCTTGGTCTTGTTGTAGTGCGCCACGCCGTCGGCGAAGCCGTCCATGAAGATGGTCACCGGCGGGATCGGCAGGCCACCGTAGGTGCCGACCTTGCCGCTCTTGCTCATCCCGGCGGCCAGGTAGCCGGCCTGGAAGGCGGCCTGGGCGGTGTCGAACTGCATCGGGTAGACGTTCGCCGTGGCCGGGTTCGCGTCCACGATGCCGAACTGCTGGTTCGGGTTGGCGGCGGCGATCTTCTTGGTGGCGTCCGACATCAGGCCACCGACGGCCAGGATGAAGTCGCACTTCTGGTTGACGTACCCGGTCAGGTTGACCTCGTAGTCCGCCTCGGCCTTCGACGCGACGTACTTGATGTCGATGTTGTCGTTGGCCTTCTTGGCCTCCTCCAGGCCCTTCCAGGCGGAGGTGTTGAACGACTTGTCGTCGATGCCGCCGACGTCGGTCACCATGCAGGCGCTGTACTTCTTGTCGCCGCTGCCACCGGCGTTGTTGTCGTCGTCCGGGGCCTCACCACACGCGGCGGCACCCAGCACGAGCCCACCCGCCGCGATGGCAGAGGCGATCCGCATCCCACGCACAGAGCGCAAGACGTCTCCTTCCATTGCTCACCGCCTCGTGCGGTGGCAGCCCTTGAACCGACAGGCGTTGTGCCGCCGGCATCCCACGTTACGGACGGGAGCGTAGCCCCGCGTCCACCCACCGGCCGCCAATCGTGCACGACTGTTGAACGCTCGTTATCCCGGCGTAACCCTGGGGTGGGGCACATCACTCAATGTGCCGGCGTCGACCGGTCCGGTGTCACGAACATCCGTTTCCGGCGACCTCCGACGGCTACCGCCAGAACACCGCCACAGCGGCCGTGACCAGGGTCAACCCGATGATCGCCAGGAAATGGCCACGGGCCACCTGCGCCCGCTTCCGGGAGAAGAAGACCATGACGAAGATGAGCAGGGCCAGCACCAACTTGGTAACAAGCTTCGCGGGGGCCGGCTCGTCGCCGTCGCGCAGCGGCGCGGACAGGCCCAGGCCGGTCAGCAACTGGATGACCGAACCCCAGAGCATCGCCGCGTTGATCCGCAGCCGGCCGCTGACGTACTGGGCGACCGCGCCGCCGAGCAGCAGCGCGAACCCGATCAGATGGACATAGAGAAGGACCAGTCGGAGAGCTTCCACGCCGGCCATCCTCCCTCATCAACGACAGTTTGTAGTAGGTGGCCCGCCGGCTGAGTTCAATCCGTGATCTCGCCGGCCCGGGCAGCGGGCCGGCCCGGCGGCGGGCCGCCCCCGGACGGGGTGTCAGAGCCGCCAGACCTGGAAGGTCGGGCCGTCACCGGGCAGGGTGGTCCCGCCGTCGGCGGCGGGCCGCAGGGCCGGGGCGCCGCCGTAGACGTTCTCCCCCGCCGGGCCGGACCCGGCGCTCCCGGTGGCCGGCAGGCCGGTCAGCCGGACCGGCGGGCCGGCGGCACGCCGGGCCAGCACCAGCACCGTGCCGTCCGCCGCCTCCCGCAGGAAGACCAGGGTGTCGGCGTCGGCGTGCACCCAGCGCAGCCCGCCGTGCCGCAGCGCCGGGGTGTCCCGGCGCAGCGCCAGCAGCGCCCGGTACGTGGCGAACGTGCCGACGTCCCAGCTCTGCGGCCGGTGCCACGGCATCGGGGTACGCGAACCCTCGCCGTTGCCGCCGGTCAGGCCCAACTCGTCCCCGGCGAACACGACCGGGGTGCCGGGCATGGTGGCGAGCAGCCCGGCGGCCACCTCCTGCCGGGCGGCGTCACCGACCACGGTGCGGATGCGGGCCGAGTCGTGCGAGCCGAGCAACTGCCACGAGTGGGTGTACGACCGCCAGGAGATCAGCGACCGGAAGCTGTTCATGGTGGCGAGCACCGCGTGCGCGTCCCGCCGCCGCACGCCGCCCGGGGTGCCGAGGAAGTTCGGCACCGGCGCGTCACCGTCGGGCCACCCGCCCGCACCCGGCCGCTGCCCGGCGGCGTCCCCGGGCGCGGAGTTCTCGCGGCGCAGCCAGGACCAGACCGGGTCGGTGAAGCCGACGTAGTTCATCGTCCCGTGCCAGCCGTCGGAGTCCAGATCACCGGTGTGGTCGTGACCGTGTTCGGCGAGCAGCAGCCCGTCGGCCCGGGTCTGTGCGACCACCGCCCGCAGCAGCCGCGCCACCTCGTGGGTGTACGCGTCGGCACCCCGTCGGCCGGTCATGTTGGCCACGTCGACCCGCCACCCGTCCAACCCGTACGGCGGGCGCAGCCAGCGGCGCAGCAGCGAGTCCGGTGCGGTGGCGAAGCGGCGGCGCAGCTCGGCGCTGCCCCAGTTCAGCTTCGGCAGCGACCGCACCCCGTTCCACGACTCGTACGTCGGCTCCCCGTCGCCGGTGGCGACGTCGAAGTAGTACAGCTCCCGCTCGGGGGCGTCGACGTCGGCCAGGGCGCGGGTGAACCACTCGTGCGCGTCGCCGGTGTGGTTGCTGGTGATGTCGCCGAGCAGCCGCCAGCCCCGGGCCCGGACGGCGTCGGCGAGCCGGACCAGGGCCGCGTCCCCGCCGAGCAGCGGGTCGACGGTGTCGAAGCCGGCCGCGTCGTAGCGGTGGTTGGAGCGGGCCGGGAAGATCGGCGTCAGGTAGACGGTGTTGACGCCGAGCCGGTCCAGGTGGTCCAGCCGCTCGGTGATGCCGTCCAGGTCACCGCCGTAGAACTGGCGTGGGGTCTCCGGTCCGTGCCCGATGACCGGGGTGTCCCAGTCGCAGGGGATGGCCCAGTCCGGCGGGGTGCGGCCGTCGGCGGCGGCGGACCGGGCGAACCGGTCGGGGAAGATCTGGTAGATCAGCGCGTCCCGCGCCCAGGCGGGCGGCGGGGCGTGGCTGACCAGCTTGAAGTCGCCGTGGTCGGGCACGTCGTGGTCGACCGGGCCGGCGGCGTTGAGCCAGCGGTAGCCGGTCGTCCCGGTGAGCATGAACCGGTAGTTGCTGACCGGGTTGCGGACCTCGACGTCGGCCCGCCACCAGACGTCGGGGCCGTCCCGGCGGTCCACGGTGGCCTCGACGAAGCGCGGCTCACCGTCGCCGGTGGTCCGCACGTGCACCTGCCGGACGTCGGTGCCCTCGGGCACCCGGACGAAGACCGGCACGGTCTGCCCGAGGGCGGGTTCCTGCTCGGGCACGTACAGGGCCGAGCCGTCGTGGTGCGGCGACAGGGACATGGTGTGGCCTTCCGATTCATCCCTTGACGGCCCCGGCGGTGAGGCCGGAGACGATGTAGCGCTGGAGGAGCTGGAAGACCAGCACGGTGGGGACCGCGGTGAGCAGGGTGCCCGCCGCGAAGATGCCGAAGTTGTTGTTCCGCTCCCCCGCCACCAGGCCGAACATGCCGACCGCGAGGGTCTTGGACCCGGTGTCGGTGAGGAACACGTTGGCGATCATGAACTCGTTGATCGTGCCGATGAACGACAGCAGCGCGGTCACCGCCAGGATCGGCGCCACCAGCGGCAGCATGATCCGGAAGAAGACCTGGGCGTGGCTGGCGCCGTCCATCGTGGCCGACTCGTCCAGCTCGCGGGGCAGGGTGTCGAAGAACCCCTTCATCAGCCAGGTGTTCATGCCCAGCGCGCCACCCATGTAGAGCAGGAGCAGGCCCCACGGGGTGTTGAAGCCGATCGACGGCCACAGGTCGGTGACCCGGGTGAAGATCAGGAAGATCGCCACGATCGCCAGGAACTGCGGGAACATCTGGATCAGCAGCAGGGTCAGCAACCCGAACCGCCGCCCGGCGAAGCGCATCCGGGAGAACGCGTACGCCGCCAGCGAGGACAGGAAGATCGACGCGCAGCTCGCGCCGCCCGCGACGAGCAGCGAGTTGAGGAACCAGCGGCCGAACTCCGTCCGCTCGAACAGGTCGCCGAAATTCGACAGCGACGCCCCGGTGGGCAGCAGCTCGGTCGACGAGAGGGTGCCGAGCGGGTTGAGCGCGGCGGAGAGCACGAACAGGATCGGGAAGAGGCTGAACGCCACCGCCAGCACGCCGACCACGTGCCGCCAGCCGACCTGGGTGAACCACCGGCCCGGATGCCGGCCGCCGCGTACCGCGGCACCCGGCCGACCGACGCGCGGCCCGGCGGCATCCGACCGGACGGCGGGCGCGGCGGGGGCCTGCGGCCCGGCGCTTGGACGGGTCGTCACGAGTAGACCTCCTCCTGCTGGCGGGTGCGCCGGAAGCTGACCGCCGAGACCGTGGCCACGATCGCGAAGATGAAGATCGACACCGCGGCGGCCAGGCCGAACTCGGCGCCCTGCGCGCCGAAGGCCAGCCGGTAGGTGTACGTGATCAGCAGGTCGGTGGCCCCGTTCGTCGGGTTGTCCGGCGCGAACGGGCCGCCCTCGGTGGTCAACCAGATCGCGTTGATGTTGTTGAAGTTGTACGCGAACGACGCGATCAGCAGCGGCGAGAGCGCGACCAGCAGCAGCGGCAGGGTGACCGCCCGGAACGACTGCCAGGGCGACGCGCCGTCGACCGAGGTGGCCTCGGTCAGCTCCTTCGGGATCGCCTGGAGCGCCCCCGTGGTCACCAGGAACATGTACGGGTAGCCGAGCCAGAGCTGCACCAGCAGCACCGCCAGCCGGGCCGACCAGGCCTCGCCGAACCAGTCGACGCCGAGCCCGAACAGGTTGTTGACCAGGCCGAAGTCGGTGTTGAACATGTCCCGCCAGACCAGCAGCATGGCGAACGACGGCATCGCGTACGGCAGGATCAGGAAGACCCGGTAGAGGTTGGTGCCCCGCATCCGGGGCGAGTGCAGGGCCAGCGCGACGGCCATGCCGAGGGCGAAGGTGAACCCGGTGGAGCCGATCGCGAAGGCGAAGTTCCACAGCAGGGTGCCGAAGAACGGGCCGGAGATGTTCGGGTCGGTGAGCACCCGGGCGAAGTTCTTGAACCCCACCCCGACCTGCCAGCCCTGGGCGAGCCGCTCGCCGTCGGCGGCGACGAAGGCACCGGCGTCCGGGTCGGCCGTCCAGGTCTTGCCGGTCTCCCCGTCGGTGACGCAGTCGCAGCCCCGGTCGTACGCCCGGACGGCTCTGCCCTCGTAGGCGCGGGACAGGCCGTTGGAGCGCACCGCGCCCCCGGAGGTCGGCACCACCAGGGCGGTGATCTCCTCGCTGCGGACGCTTGCCTGGCCGACGTTGAGCACGGTGTAGCCCTTGGCGGCGGTGACCCGGCCGCTGCCGGCGACGGTCACGTCGGCGGCGTCGAGCGGGCGCAGCCCGGCGGCGTCCCCGGCGGAGACCCGGCCGGTCGCCGGGTCGGTGACCAGGAAGACCAGCGGGCCGGTGGCCGGATCGCCCGTGGTGGCGATGGCCAGGGCGTACTCGGCGGAGCCGGGGACCTGCTTGACCGAGGAGGTCTCGATGGCGACGACCGCGTCGTCCTTGGAGCCCCGGTGGCCGTCGCCGAAGTTCGTGAACGCGGTGCTCGCGGTGTAGAGCACCGGGAACACCTGGAAGGCGATCAGGAAGATCGTTCCGGGCACCAGGTACTTGGCCGGGATGTGCCGGCGGGTCAGGTAGAGGTAACACAGGCCGACGGTGGTGGCCGCCAGGACGGCGAGACCGCCCCAGAGCCGGGCGGCGACGAGCGGGAAGGCCGCCCAGATCGCGATCCCGGCCACCAGGCCGAGCAGGACCACCTTGACGGCCAGGCCGGTCGCGGTGATCGGCGCGTGGTGACGCGCGGTACGGGAGGTGTCCGGGGGCCCGGAGCGCGCGGGCCCCCGGCCCGGGGCCTGCGGGGCAGGTCCCGGGCCGGGCAGCGTGCTCATTACTTGATCTGACCCGAGATCGTCTTGCCGGCGGCGGTGACGGTCTTCGCCGGGTCGGCGCCACCGATGACGGCGGCCTCGGCCTTGCCGAACGGGTCCCAGATCGCGGCCATGGCCGGGATCGCCGGCAGCACCTGGCCGTCCTTGCCCGCCTCGGAGAACTTGGCCAGGTCCGGGTCGGTGCCCTTGACCTGGTCGAACGCGGCGGTCAACGCCGGCGGGCGGGGCTCGGCCTGGTAGAGCGCCACGGCCAGTTCGGGGGTGGTGACGTAGTTGGTGACGAACTCCTGGGCCAGTGCCTTGTTCTTGCCCTTGGCGGCGACGTAGAACGCCTGGACGCCGACGAACGGCTGGGCCGCCTTGCCACCGGCGAAGCCGGGGACCGGGGAGATGTCGTAGGAGATGCCGGCCTTCTTGGCGTCGGCGATCGCCCACGGGCCGGAGACCAGGAAGGCGCACTTCTTGCCGGTGAAGGTGGCGATGGAGTTCTCGCCGGTGATGGAACGCTTGAGCGCGCCGTCGCCCTTCTCGCCGAGCTTGCCGATCTTCGTGAACGCCTCGATCGACTCCGGCTTGCCCACGCCCAGGTCCTTCGGGTCGTAGTCGCCGTTGGCGGCGGTGCCGAAGAGGTAGCCGCCGGCCGAGGTGTACAGCGGGTAGATGTGGTACGCGTCGCCGTTCTGTCCGGACTGGAGGCAGAGGATCTCGCTGGCCTTCTTCTCGGCCTTGAGCTTCTTGCCGGTGGCGACCAGCTCCTCGATCGTCTTCGGTGCCTCGGGGGCCAGCGCGGTGTTGCGGATCAGCGCGACGTTCTCGGTGGCGTAGGGGACGCCGTAGAGCTGGCCGTTGAACGTGACCGCCTTGATCGCGGTCTCGTTGAAGCCGGACTTCTGCTCGGCGGCGAGCTGCACCGGGTCGATGGCCCCGTTCTGCACGAGGTTGCCGATCCAGTCGTGCGCGCCGACCACCACGTCCGGGCCGCTGCCCTGCTGGGAGGCGGTGACGAAGTTGGTCTGGAGGTCCTTGGAGACGGCCTGCACCTCGACGGTGACCCCGTTCTCCTGGCCGAACTTCTCGGCGAACGGCTTGAGCGCCGCGGTCCGCTTGTCGTCCGCCCAGATGACGAGCTTGCCGCTCGCGGCCGGGGAGGTGGCCTTGGCGGCCGGTTCGTCCTTGCTGTTGTCGCCGCCGCAGCCCGACGCGGCGAGCGCCAGGCCGAGAACGGTGACCACACCCGCGGTACGGATGCGCATCGGTACTCCTGTCGTCATGGCGGGTCGCCGGGGGACGGGCGACCACACCGTGGAAACGCTGAAAGTTCTTGCCAACCGACGTCGGGCAGGCCGCGTCGCTGCTGTCGCGTGTTGCCGGGACGTTAGCAAGAGGTTGCAGACAATGGAAGGGCTTGCAGAGGCGTACGCAAGAACTTGCCCGTGAGCTAGAGTGCCGCCATGCGCGCTCGACTGTCCGACATCGCCCAACAGGCCGAAGTCAGCGAGGCCACGGTGTCGCGGGTGCTCAACGACCGCCCCGGCGTGGCCCCCGAGACCCGGCAGGCCGTACTGACCGCCCTCGATGTGCTCGGCTACGAGCGTCCGGCCCGGCTGCGCAAGCGCAGCGCCGGCCTGGTCGGGCTGGTGGTGCCGGAGCTGGACAACCCTATCTTCCCGGCGTTCGCCCAGGTCATCGAGTCGACGCTGGCGCAGAGCGGGTTCACCCCGGTGCTGTGCACCCAGACCCCGGGCGGGGTCACCGAGGACGAGTACGTGGAGATGCTGCTCGACCGGCAGGTCTCCGGCATCGTCTTCGTCTCCGGCCTGCACGCCGACACGGCCGCCAACCACGACCGGTACCGCGCCCTGATCGCCAGGCCGCTGCCGGTCGTCATGATCAACGGGTACGCCCCCGGCATCGCCGCGCCCTTCGTCTCCTGCGACGACCGGGAGGCCACCGAGCTGGCCGTGGCGCACCTGGTCGCGCTCGGGCACCGGCAGATCGGCTTGATCACCGGGCCGGACCGGTTCGTGCCGGTGCAGCGCCGGGTGGCCGGCTTCCGGGCCGCGATGACCCGGCTCGGCACCACCGGCGGCGACCTGGACGCGCTCGCCGAGCTGTCGCTGTTCGGGGTCGAGGGCGGCGAGGCCGCCGCCGGCCGGCTGATCGAGCGCGGGGTCACCGGGATCGTCTGCGGCTCCGACCTGATGGCGCTCGGCGCGGTGCGGGCCGCCCGGCAGCGCGGCATGTCCGTGCCCGGCGACCTGTCGGTGGTCGGCTACGACGACTCGCCGCTGATGGCCTTCACCGACCCGCCGCTGACCACCATGCGGCAGCCGGTGGCCGCGATGGCGGTGGCCGCGGTCCGGGCCCTGGTCGACGAGATCAACGGGCACGCCGCGCCGCACTCGGAGTACCTGTTCCGCCCGGAGCTGGTGGTACGCGGGTCGACCGCGGTGGTACGCCAGGCGGGTGCCGGCCGGCAGCGCCCGGCACCGCCCGCCCTCGCCGTCCCCGCCTGACCACCTGCCGGCCCGCGCTCCCCGTCGACCGGGTCCGCCCCCGGTGGACCGGACGCGCCCACGAAAGACCTGCCCTGGCCACCGGTGACGGACGTCATTTCTTGCGCAAGGTGTGCTTGACTCTTGCAGCATCCGGCCGGCATTCTCTCCACACCCGCGTCCGTCACCCACCGCCGCGCGGGCACCGCCGTCCCGCCACAGAACGGGGATCTCCGCCGATGACCGCCACCGACCCCACGCCGCTGGCCTCCGACGACGACTGGTGGCGCGCCGCGGTCGTCTACCAGGTGTACGTCCGCAGCTTCGCCGACTCCGACGGTGACGGCGTCGGCGACCTCGGAGGCATCCGGCAACGGCTGCCCTACCTGCGCGACCTCGGGGTGGACGCGCTCTGGCTCACCCCGTTCTACACCTCGCCGCAGATCGACGCCGGCTACGACGTGGCCGACTACCGCGACGTCGACCCGCTCTTCGGCGACCTCGCCGACTTCGACGCCATGATCACCGACGCGCACGCGCTGGGCCTGCGGATCATCGTGGACCTGGTGCCCAACCACACCTCCAGCGCGCACCCCTGGTTCACCGCCGCCCTCGCCGCCGGCCCCGGCTCCCCCGAGCGGGAGCGTTACCTGTTCGCCGACGGCCGGGGCGTCGACGGCGAGCTGCCCCCCAACGACTGGGAGAGCATCTTCGGCGGCCCCGCCTGGACCCGGCTGCCGGACGGCCAGTGGTACCTGCACCTGTTCGACCCGGCCCAGCCCGACCTGAACTGGCGGCACCCGCGGGTACGCGCCGAGTTCGAAGACGTGCTGCGGTTCTGGCTCGACCGGGGCGTCGACGGGTTCCGCATCGACGTGGCCCACGGGATGATCAAGGCCGAGGGGCTGCCGGACGTCGGCTTCAGCTCGATGACCACCGGCCGCCGTCAGTCGGAACTGCTCGGCAAGGGCCGGCTGCCCTACTTCGACCAGGACGAGGTGCACGACATCTACCGCGCCTGGCGACCCATCCTGGACAGCTACCCCGGCGGCCGGATGGCGGTGGCCGAGGCGTGGGCGGAGACCCCGCAGCGGCTCGCCCGCTACATCGGCCCGGACGAGCTGCACCAGGCGTTCAGCTTCGACTTCCTCGACGCCACCTGGTCGGCCGACTCGTTCCGCAAGGTGATCGACACCGCGCTGGCCGAGGCGACGATCGTCGGTGCGCCGACCACCTGGGTGCTGTCCAACCACGACCGGCAGCGGCACGTCACCCGGTACGGCGACGGCGAGGTCGGCCTGCGCCGGGCCCGTGCCGCCGCCCTGCTGATGCTGGCCCTGCCCGGCTCCACCTACCTCTACCAGGGCGAGGAACTGGGTCTGCCGGAGGTGCTGGACCTGCCCGACGCGCTGCGGCAGGACCCGGCGTTCCTACGTACCGGGGAGAGCCGTGACGGCTGCCGGGTGCCCATCCCGTGGGGCGGCGAGCTGCCCCCGTACGGCTTCGGGCCGCAGGGCAGCGAGCTGAGCTGGCTGCCGGCCCCGGCCACCTGGCGGGCCCTCTCGGTGGCCGCCCAGACCGGAACGCCCGGCTCGACGCTGGAGCTGTACCGGGCCGCGCTGCGGGTCCGGCACACCCACCCGGCGCTGTCGGCCACCGCCGGTCCGGTGGTCTGGCAGGAGACCGGGCCGGGAGTGCTGGCGTTCCGCCGCGACGCCGACGACGCCGCGCTGACCTGCGTGGTCAACCTCAGCGGTGCCCCGGTCCGGATCGACGGGTACGGCCGCCCCATGGTGGCCAGCGCCGACCTCACCGGGCAGGACGCCGGACACGTCCTGCCGGTGGACGCAGCCGCGTGGTTCGAACGGCGCTGAGCCGGGTAACCCGCCTTTGACCTGGTCGTCCGTTGTGCCCCGCGCCGACGGGCGGCTGGGCTGCCGACCCCTTGTGGTGGGGGGTGAAGGTGGCACCGGCGTCCCGGGAGGTCCGCTTCCCGGGGTGCCGGTGCACCACCGCGCACCGGCGTCGCCCGACCCGTCAGCGCCCGCGCAGCAGCCCCGCGATCCGCCCGAAGCCCGCCCGCACCTGCGCCTCGGTCGGTACGGGCGGCGGCTGCGGCCGGCCGGCCCCGGCGGCCTCCTCGTCCTCCTGCTCGTCGAGGATGTCCTGCTCGTCGAGGACGTCGTCGAAGTCCCCGTAGAGGTCGGCCGCCTCGATCCGGGCCTCCTCGTCGGCGGCGGCGAGTTGCGACGCGGCGATCTCCTGACGGATCTCCCCGGGCGACAGCGCGGGCACCAGCGGTTCGACCACCGCCATGAACCGTTCGTCGGCCACCACCGCCTCGGCCAGGGCCAGCGCGTGCGGTCGCTCGTACGGCCCGCAGACCACGGGTTCCCACTCGGCCGGATCGGCGAGCGGGCCGAACGTGATGATCCAGGGCAGGGTGAGCAGCGGCGAGTCGTCCGGCAGGTCAAGCGTCACGAGTGCGCCCACCGGCCCATCATGGTCGTTCCGGCAGGCGCGACGGGTGGCATTTGCCCCATTCATCTTTTCCGGCGACTGTCGGCATCCCGCTTTCCTCCCCGGACCGGTCCTGCCGTCAGCCGGCCCGACCGCCGTCCCGGTCCCCGGCCCCGGACAGGCCGGCCGGCCGGCCGGCCGGCCGAACCACGCTGCATCCAGCCGGGCCGGGCGGCGACGGCGGCGCGGGCTCAGGCCGGGGACGAACCGCCCAGGGCGGCGTGGACCAGGGCCAACGCGCGGTCCGGCGGCACGCCCAGCCGGGTCGCCTCCTCGGCGTAGCGGGCCGCCGCCCGCTGCAACCGGTCGGCCGCGTCGTCCCGCCCCGGGGCGACGAAGCTGCCGTGCCGGCCCCGGGTCTGCACCAGCCCGGCCGACTCCAGCTCCCGGTAGGCGCGGGCCACCGTGTTCACCGCCAACCCCAGCTCGGCGGCGAACTGCCGGACCGGGGCCAGCCGGGTGCCGACCGCCAGCCGGCCGTCGCCGATCATCGCGGCGAGCTGCGCCCGCACCTGCTCGTACGGGGGCACCGGAGAGCCCTGATCGATCTCGACAGGCATCAGCCCGCCCCTCCCGGCGTACCCGGATCGGTCTCGGTGTCGACGTCGGCCTCGACGTTGACCTGCCGCATCACCGCCCCCTCCGACAGGTCCACCACCCGGCCGTGCCGGCTGGTGGCGGCCAACGCGGCACCGAAGAGCACCAACTGGTTGAGCAGGTAGAGGTAGAGCAGCACGGCCACCGCGCCGGCCACCACGGCGTACGCCGGGTTCCGCTCGGTCCGCACGATGTAGAACCGGCCGACCGTGTTGAGCAGGGTGATGCCGACCGCGACCAGCAGCACCACCGGGCGCAGCCGGCGGCGGCTCATCCGCAGCCGGGGCACCGCCACCAGCAGCGCCGTCGCCAGCACCGCGTTGACCAGCACGCTGAGCACCGCGCTGATGGTGGTCAGCCCCACCGAGCCGGTGGCCCGCAGCAGGAACCGCAGCACCGACTCCAGCGCGTCCACCGCCGCCACCGAGATGCCCAGCATGACGAAGACCAGCAGCAGCACGCCCAGGTCCACCAGCCGGCGGACCACCAGGTTGCCCGGCTGCTGGTTGAAGCCGTACATCAGCCGCTGCGACGACCGGATCGCCTCCACCCAGCCGATCCCGGTGAAGAAGAGGATGACCAGGCCCACCACGCCGACCGCGTTGCTGCTCTCGGCGATCTGCTGCGGGTCGAGGAAGGGCAGGTTGTCCCGCAGGAACTCCGCCACCGCCTCGGAGACCTCGTCGTTGTCCTCCAGGATCGCCCCGAAGACCGAGTAGGCGACCAGGGCGAGGGCGAACACGGCGAAGAACCCGTAGTAGGCGATGGCGGCGGCCAACCGACCGCCCAGCACCTCGCCGTAGAGGTCCACCGCCCGCCAGAGGTGGTCGAGCCGGGGCCACCGGTGCCGGGCCACGGTGAACCGGCGGTCGATGCCGGCCGTCCACCGGCCCCACGCGTCCACCACGTCATCCTCGCCGATCTGTCGTCACCGGGGCCGGCCAACCGGCGGTCGGCCGGAGCGGGTGCCGGCCACCAGGGTGCCACCGGCGGGCGGGGTGCCGCACCGCGGGCCCCTGCGACCGGCCACGGGACGGGTCAGCCGCCGAGCCGGAAGTCCCGGCGCGGCTGCCACCGGGTCGCGCCGCTGTGCGAGAAGAGGGTGAAGCCCTCCACCTCGAACATCGCCGAGAAGTCGGCGAGGTCCTCGTACGCCCGGTCCAGCGCCTCCGGGGCGACGTCCTGCGCCACGGTGACGTGCGGGTGGTACGGGAAGCGCAGCTCCCGGTGCAGGTGCGGGGCGGCGCTGATGGCGGCGGCGAGCAGCTCGCACTCGCTGATCCCGGCCGCGACCGCGACGAAGACCACCTGGGTCACCGGCCGGAACGTGCCGGTGCCCCGCAGGTGCAGGGTGAACGGCAGGTGGGTGGCGGCCACCTCGGCCAGGTGCGCCTCGACCGACTCCAGCGCGGCCAGGGGGATCTCGGTCGGGCCGAGCAGGGTCACGTGCGCGGGGACGACCTGCGGGTCGCCCGTCTGCATCCGGCGTCGGGTGAGCAGTCCACCCCACGGCTCCGGGATGTCCACCGCGATCCCGATCTGGATGGTGTCGCCGGCCACCGGTATCCCGTCGCTGCGATCCACGCTCCGCGCCACCCCTCCGGCCATCGTCTCGACCCGTACCGTCGACCCGCCCACCGTTACGCCACGGGGGCCGACGCCAGGAACCCGACCCGCTCGTACGCTGTGCGCAGCGTCGGCACGGTCACCGCGCGGGCCTTCTCCACCCCGACGGCGAGCAGCTTGTCGAGCTGCGCGGGGTCGTCGAGGTAGGCCCGGGTGCGTTCCTGGATCGGGGTGACGAACTCGCGGACCACCTCGCCCAACTCCTTCTTGAGATCGCCGTAGCCCCGGCCCGCGTACGCGGCCACCAGGTCGTCGATGCTCCGGCCGGACAGGGCGGAGTGGATGGTGAGCAGGTTGGACACCCCGGGCTTGGTCTCGGTGTCGAAGACGATCTCCCGGCCGGTGTCGGTGACCGCCGAGCGGATCTTCTTGGCCGAGCGGGCCGGGTCCTCCAGCAGGTCGATGATGCCGGCCGGGGAGGACGACGACTTCGACATCTTCGCCGTCGGCTCCTGGAGGTCGGTGATCTTGGCAGTGTCCTTCACGATGTGCGGGGCGGGCACCGTGAAGGTCGGCCCGAACAGCGAGTTGAACCGCTGGGCCAGATCCCGGGAGAGTTCCAGGTGCTGCCGCTGGTCCTCGCCGACGGGCACCGCGTCGGCCTGGTAGAGCAGGATGTCGGCGGCCTGGAGGATCGGGTACGTGAACAGGCCGACGCTTGAGCGTTCGCTGCCCTGCTTCTGCGACTTGTCCTTGAACTGGGTCATCCGGCTCGCCTCACCGAACCCGGTGATGCAGCCCAGCACCCACGCCAACTGCGCGTGCTCGGGCACCTGCGACTGCACGAACAGGGCGCTGCGCTCCGGGTCGATGCCGACCGCGAGGAGCTGCGCGGCGGCCACCCGGGTGCGCTGGCGCAGCACCGCCGGATCGTGCCCGGCGGTGATCGCGTGCAGGTCGACCACGCAGTAGAACGCCTCGTGGGTGTCCTGCAAGGCCACCCAGTGCCGCACCGCGCCCAGGTAGTTGCCGAGGTGGAACGAGTCGGCCGTCGGCTGGATGCCGGAGAAGACGCGGGGGCGGGCGGGAGCGTCGGACATGCCGGCAATTCTGTCAGCAACCCCGGGCGTCCGTCATGACGGGCCGGCGGGTCGACTCGCCGCCGGTTCCGCCGGGGCGGTGACCTCGCGCACCGACGCCCGCGCCGCCGCGACGTCGAGCGGTGTCGCGGGGGCGGCGGCCTCCCGGCGCGGCTCCGGCAGCCGGGCGGCGGACACCGCGACCCGGGACACCCGACGCCCGTCGAGGGCGAGCACCCGCAACAGCCACCCGTCGGCCGGGGACGGCTCGTCTCCCGGGGTGACCGGCACCTCGTCGCCGGCCACCGGGAGCCGGCCGAGCGCCGCCATCACGTACCCGCCGACCGTCTCGTACGGGCCGGCGGGCAGCGGCACCCCGGTCCGCTCGGCGAAGTCGGCCAGGTTGAGCCGACCGTCGACCACGGCGGGCAGGCCGGCCGACGCCGGCTCGGGCGGGGCGGCGTACTCGTCGTGGATCTCCCCGACCAGCTCCTCGATCAGGTCCTCGCAGGTCACGATGCCGGCGGTGCCGCCGTACTCGTCGACCACCACGGCGAGGTGGTGGCCCTCGCGGCGCATCTCGGTCAGCGCGGCGAGCACCCGCTTGCTGCCGGGCAGCCGCTTGACCTCCCGGCTCAGCCGGCCCACCGTGGTCGCCGGGTCCAGGTCGGGACGCATCAGGACGTCCCGCAGGTGGACGAAGCCGACCACGTCGTCGTGGGTGCCGTCGACCACCGGGTACCGGGTGTGCGGATCGATCCGGACCAGGCGCTCGGCCTCGGCGAGGGTCAGCCCGGCGGCGAGGAAGACCACCTCGGTGCGGGGCATCATCACCTCGCGCACCAGGCTGGCCCCGGCGACCAGCACCTCGTCGATGATCCGCCGTTCGTCCGGGTCGAGGACGGTGTTCGCGGCGACGAGGTCGCGCAGCTCGTGCTCGCTGATCCGTTCCCGGCCGGCGGTGGGGCTGGCGCCGAGCAGGGCGGTGACGAGCCGGGTGGCGCCGTCGGCGGCCCGGACGACCAGCCGCGCGACACTGCGGGCCACCGGCCCGGGTACGCGTCGGCTCCGCCCCGGCGCGCGTCTCCGGGGCCCGGGACCACCCGCTTCCCGCATGGAAGTGATGGTAGGGCCGGCGGACCCGGCCGGTGGGCAATGTGCGGATCTGTTCAATCATGAAGGTTCATGATGGAATGGGAGTGACCCCACGACGCACAGCGCGGCGACAGCACCCGGCCGTAGGGTGATCACGAACGGCCGCAGCCGGCGCGGCCAGGCAGGAGGACCGACGTGAAACTGCTCGTCACCGGCGGTGCCGGCTACATCGGCAGCGTGGTGACCCGGATGCTGCTCGACGCCGGCCACCGGGTGACCGTCCTGGACGACCTGCGCACCGGGCACCGGGCGGCACTGGCCCCCGACGCCACCCACGTCGAGCTGCCCGTGCACGAGGCCGCCCGGGTGCTCACCCCCGACGCCGGCTTCGACGGGGTGCTGCACTTCGCCGCACTGATCGCCGCCGGCGAGTCGATGGTCCACCCCGAGCGGTACTGGCACGCCAACACGGTCAGCTCGATCGCGCTGGTCGACGCCGTCCGGGCCGCCCGGGTGCCGCGCCTGGTCTTCTCCTCCACCGCCGCCGTCTACGGCAACCCGGTCGAGCTGCCCATCCCGGAGACCGCCGTCAAGGCCCCCACCAACACGTACGGTGCCACCAAACTCGCCGTCGACCTGGTGCTCACCTCCGAGGCGACCGCACACGACCTCGCCGCCGTGTCGCTGCGCTACTTCAACGTCGCCGGGGCGTACCTGCGCGACGGCCTCGCCATCGGCGAACGGCACGACCCGGAGACCCACCTCATCCCCATCGCCCTCGACGTCGCCGCCGGCCGCCGGGAGAAACTCCAACTCTTCGGCGACGACTACCCCACCGTCGACGGCACCTGCGTACGCGACTACATCCACGTGGCGGACCTGGCCCGCGCCCACCTGCTGGCGCTCACCGCCGCCGTGCCCGGCCGGCACCGCATCTACAACCTCGGCAACGGCAGCGGCTTCACCAACCGGCAGGTCGTCGACGTGGTCCGCGAGGTCACCGGCCACCCCGTGCCGGTCGAGACCGCCCCCCGCCGCGAGGGCGACCCGGCCGAACTCGTCGCCTCCTCGGCGCTGGCCCGCCAGGAACTGGGCTGGGTGCCCGAGAAACCCACCCTCACCGACATGGTCGGCGACGCCTGGGCGTTCTACCGCGCGCACGTGCTGGGGCAGTCGTGACAGGCCGGCCCGACGTCGCCGACCGCGCCACCGCCGGCTTCTCCCACGGGTACGACGCGACGCCGGCCGGACGCTGGGCGGCACCCGGCCGGGTCAACCTGATCGGCGAACACACCGACTACAACGACGGGTTCGTGCTCCCCTTCGCCCTGCCGCTGCGTACCGTGGTCGCCGCCGACCCGCAGCCCGGCGAACGCTGGACGGTCCGCTCGGAGATCGCCGACCGGCCGGTCGACTTCGGGGCCGCCGACGCCGACACCCCCGGCCG
This sequence comes from Micromonospora wenchangensis, assembly GCF_002210435.1. GTDB lineage: Bacteria > Actinomycetota > Actinomycetes > Mycobacteriales > Micromonosporaceae > Micromonospora > Micromonospora wenchangensis. The sequence continues at coordinate 2,724 of NZ_MZMV01000016.1, read as the reverse complement.
GGTCACCGGCTGGGGCGGCTACGTCGCCGGAGTGGTCTGGGCCCTGCGCGAGGCCGGGTACGCCGTCCCCGGTGCCCGGCTGGCCGTCGCCTCGGACGTGCCGCTCGGCTCCGGGCTCTCCTCCTCGGCGGCCCTGGAGGCGGCGGTGCTCGCCGCCCTGGCCGACCTGGGCGGGCTGGACCTGCCCGCCGAGCGCCGGCCCCGGCTGGCCCAACGTGCCGAGAACGGCTACGTCGGCGCACCCACCGGCATCATGGACCAGTCGGCGGTGATCCGCTGCCGCGCCGGCCACGCCCTGTTCCTCGACTGCCGGGACGAGTCCGTCGACCACGTCCCGTTCGACCTCGACGCCGTCGGCCTGGCCATCCTGGTGATCGACAGTCGCGCGCCGCACCGGCACGCCGACGGCGAGTACGCCTCCCGCCGCGCCGCCTGCGAGCGGGCCGCCGACCTGCTCGGCGTACCCGCCCTGCGCGACGTGCCGGTGGCCGACCTCGACGCCGCGCTCGGGCGGCTGCCCGACGACGAGACCCGACGCCGGGTCCGGCACGTGGTCACCGAGAACCAGCGGGTGCTCGACACCGTCGCCCTGCTGCGCGCCGGCCGGGTCGCCGAGATCGGACCGCTGCTGACCGCCTCGCACGCCTCCATGCGGGACGACTTCGCGATCACCGTCCCCGAGGTCGACACCGCAGTCGAGGCGGCACTCGCGGCCGGCGCGCTCGGTGCCCGGATGACCGGCGGCGGCTTCGGCGGCTGCGTTCTCGCCCTGGTCGAGGCCTCGGCCGCGGAACCGGTGGCGGCGGCCGTCCGGAGCGCCTACGCCGGACGCGGCTTCGCCGCCCCCGACACCCTCACCGCCCTCCCCGCCTCCGGCGCCACCCGCCTCCCCTGACCCCGTCCCGCCCGGTGCGGGTTCCCCGCGCCGGTGATCAAGAGCTTTGCGTCAACCGCCCAGCGGAACCTGACGCAAACCTCTTGATCACGAGGCCACAGCCGCGCGACAGGCGGGTGGGGCGTGCTGGGCGGCGGTGATCAAGAGCTTTGCGTCATCCGCCGGGCGGGAACTGACGCGAAGCTCTTGATCACCGAGAGCCGACGAGGCGGGCGGGGTCAGGGCGGGAAGGAGCGGGGTGGGTCAGACCGTGTCGACGATCATGCCGGCGGCCACGGTGCGGTTCGTGGCCTCGTCGATGATGATGAAGCCGCCCGTGGTGCGGTTACGCCGGTACTCGTCGGCCAGCAGCGGGACGGTGGTCCGCAGCCGCACCCGGCCGATCTCGTTGAGCCGCAGTTCGCTGGCGGTCTCGTCCCGGTGCAGGGTGTTGACGTCGAGGCGGTAGTACAGGCCGCGCACGATCGTCCGCGCCGAACGCGTGGTGTGCTTGATCGTGTACTTGCCACCGACCTGGAGCGGACGGGTCTCGTCCATCCAGCAGACCATCGCCTCGATGTCCTGCGAGACGGTCGGGGCGTTGTTCGGCCGGCAGATCATGTCGCCGCGCGAGATGTCGATCTCGTCGTCGAGGCGGACGGTGACCGACATCGGGGGGAACGCCTCGTCGACGGGGCCGTCGGCGGTGTCGATGGCGGCGATCCGGCTGGTGAACCCCGACGGCAGCACCATCACCTCGTCGCCGGGCTTGAGCACCCCGGAGGCGACCTGCCCGGCGTAGCCCCGGTAGTCGGTGACCGTGGTCGACTGGGGGCGGATCACGTACTGCACCGGGAACCGCACGTCGACCAGGTTCCGGTCCGAGGCGATGTGCACACGCTCCAGGTGGTGCAGCAGCGACGGCCCCTCGTACCACGGCATGTTCTCCGACCGGGTGACGATGTTGTCGCCACGCAGCGCCGAGATCGGCACGACGGTCAGGTCCGGCGCGTCGAGTTTCGCCGCGAAGGCGGTGAACTCGTCGGCGATGCGTTCGAAGACCTCCTGGGAGAAGTCGACCAGGTCCATCTTGTTGACGCACAGCACCAGGTGCGGCACCCGCAGCAGCGAGCACAGGAACGCGTGCCGCCGCGACTGCTCCACCAGCCCCTTACGCGCGTCCACCAGGATCAACGCCAGATCGGCGGTGGACGCGCCGGTGACCATGTTGCGGGTGTACTGGGTGTGCCCGGGGGTGTCGGCGATGATGAACTTGCGCCGGGGGGTGGCGAAGTACCGGTACGCCACGTCGATGGTGATGCCCTGCTCCCGTTCGGCCCGCAGGCCGTCGGTGAGCAACGCCAGGTTGGTGTACTCGTCGCCCCGGGCCGCGCTGACCGCCTCCACCGCGGCCAACTGGTCGGTGAACAACGACTTCGTGTCGTACAGCAACCGACCGATCAGGGTCGACTTGCCGTCGTCCACACTCCCCGCGGTGGCGAACCGCAACAGGTCCATCGGCCGGGCCTCGACCTCGGGCGACACCGTCTCGGCGCTCATCAGAAGTAGCCCTCCCGCTTGCGGTCCTCCATGGCGGCCTCGCTGACCCGGTCGTCACCCCGGGTCGCCCCCCGCTCGGTGATCCGCGTCGCGGCCACCTCGTCGATCACCTTCTCCACCGTGTCGGCGTCCGAACGCACCGCCGCCGTGCACGACGCGTCGCCCACCGTCCGGTACCGCACCCGGGCCTTGAACCGCTGCTCCCCGGCCCGGGGCCGGAAGAACTCGTTGACGGCGTAGAGCATGCCGTCGCGTTCGATCACCTCACGGTCGTGCGCGTAGTAGATCGA
>NZ_MZMV01000015.1 GCF_002210435.1 Micromonospora wenchangensis | reverse complement strand
AGCCGCCGGCCGGGTCGGGGCCGTCGACGACGGTGTGCCGGGTGGTGACGTGCACGGTCTCGGTGTGCCGCACCACCCCGAGCGGGCGGGAGGTCGACTCGGCGGCCGGCACCCCGCCGCGTGGTTCCCGGGCCGCCGCCCCGTACACCCCGGCCTGCCCGCTGGTCGGGCGCTCCGGGGCGTAGCGGCGGCCGGTCGGTTCGGCGGGCTCCCGGTCGGCCGGGACCCGTCCCCGGCCCGCCGCGACCGGCGCGGAATCCTCCGGGTGGCTCCAGTCCGGTGAGGGCTCCTCGACCGCGGCCCGTCGCCGGCCCACCGGGGCCTCCGGTGCCGGCTCGGCGGCGGGGACCCGGGCCCGGCCGGCACCGGCGACGGAGTCCTCGGCGGGCGGGGCGGCGACGGCGGCAGCCAGCTCGGCCGCCGCGTCCAACCGGCGACGCAACGCGGTGACCTGCTCCTCGGCCCGCTGCGACTGGTCCAACGCCTGGTTGCCACGCTGGGCGGCGGCCACGATCTCGCTGCGCAGCTCGCGTCGGAGCTGCTCCAGCTCGTCGAGCACCGCCTCGTCGGACGCCTGGACGCCCACGTCGGCGCGCAGCGCGATGGACAGGCCGATCAGCACGACGGCGGTGATGGCCAGCACCGCGGCGAAGCGCAGCGGACCGTTGCCGTCGGCGAACAGCAGGATCAGCGCGGCGATCGGCGCGAACGCCACCCCGATCCAGAACAGGACGGTCAGCAGTTGCGGTCTGCGCTTCTCGGAGACGACCGGGGAGGGCATGGCTGTGCAGCCTACCGAGATGTACGCGGGCTGGGAACGGTCCCAGGGCAGAATTGCCCCGATCTCGGCCGGTACGCCTCGGCGCGACCGGACCGCCGCCGACCGACGTCCGCCCTGCTCAGCGGGGCACGATCACCCCGTTACGGGGCGGGCCCGGTCGCGGTCGGGGGGAGCCGACCGCGACCGGGATCACGCTCAGCTGGTGGCGAGCGCGCCGTCGGACGAGAAGACCAGGCCGACGCTGGCGGTGCCGGTCTTCAGGGCGTTCTTGGTCTGCGGGCCACCGGCGTCCAGCGAGCTGAACGAACCGGCCTTGAAGTCGTAGACCTCCACCAGACCCGCCTGGCACTTCGGCCGCTGCGGGCACTCCGGCGGGCCGGCCAGCACGGTGTCCTTGCCGGAGCACTTGGCCGCCAGGTCGGAGAGGGTCTTCAGGGAGTACTTGTCGGCGAACGCCTTGGTCACCGCGAACGCGTTCTGGTCCTGCGCGGCGGACGGGGTGCCGAACGTGATGCCCGCCTTGTCCCCCTCGGACTTCAACGCGCTGACCGTCTTGTCCAGCTCCGGCGAGGAGACCGGCGTGGCGTCCTTGCCGTTGGCCTTGGTGTTGAGGAACTCGGCCATGGTCGCCGCGTACTCGGGGACGACCTGGATCTCGCCCTTCTCCAGGCTCGGCTCGTACAGCTCACGGTTGCCGATCTGCTGCACCTTGACCTGGTAACCGGCGGCGGTCAGGGCGATGTTGTACAGCTCGGCCAGGGTCTGGCTCTCGGAGAAGTTGCCCGCCCCGACGACGATCTGCCCACCCGGGCCCTTGGCGATGCCGGTGGTCAGCCCGTTGGCCGAGGCGAACTCCTCGGCGGCCGCCTTCGGCGTCTTGCGGTCCACGTCGACCGCCTTGTTGAGGGCGATCAACTTCGGCGTGTCCAGCGCGGCCGAGACCTTGTCCAGCGCGGCGAGCAGCTGCGGGTTGGCCACCTTGGCGTTGACCGCCGGGATGATGTTGTCGGTGTTCTGGAGCTTCTTGTCGTCGTCGAGGACGACGAGCTGGTCACCGGCGACCGGGGCGCAGCCCGCACCGCTCGCGCCCTGCTGCGGAGCGTCGGTGCCGGACGAGCCGGCGTCCCCACACCCGGTCAACAGACCCGCCAGGGTCAGGGCGCCCACCGCGCCCGCCGCCAGCCGTGTCCGTACGCGCATCGTGCCCGCCTTCCGTGTCCCGGCGCGACCCCGGGCAGGGCCGGCCGCGTGTCCGACGGGCGACGGTCGCCGCCCGCGGGTTCAGCCAATATCCTTCCGGACCGACCGACAAACTCTGAACCACTTTCGTCACGTGATCGTCACGGAAAGGGATCAGTTCCCCGCCGTGGCGTCCGCCGCCCGCCGGTTGGCCGCCCGCCGGGTACGCCGCAGCGGTCGCGGGGTGACCGCCCGCTCGACCAGTGCCAGCACCCCCTCCGCCGCCAACGCCAGCCCCGCCACCAGCACCCCACCGGCGATGATCTGCCCGCCACCGGCGGCGATGTCGAGCCCGAAACCGGCCCGGATGATCTGGCCCAGCCCTCCGCCGTTGACGAACGAGGCCAGCGCCGCCGTCGCCACCACCTGGACGGCGGCCGTACGGAACCCGGCGGCCAGGTACGGCACCGCCAACGGCAGCTCCACCCGGCGCAGCACCTGCCACCCCGACAGCCCCATCCCGCGTGCCGCGTCCCGGGCCTCCGGGTCGGCCTGCCGCACCCCGGTGTACGCGTTCGCCAGCAGCGGCGGCACCGCGAACACGGCCAGGGCGACCACCACCGCCGGCCGCCCGAACCCGAGGAAGGTCAGCGGCAGGATGGTGAGCAGCGCCAGGGTGGGGATGGACAGGGTCAGGTTGGAGATCAACACGACCGCGCCGCCGCCGCGCCCCGAGTGCCCCAGCCAGAGGCCGATCGGCCAGGCCACCAGGCAGCCCAGCAGCACCGCCGCGGCGGACATGCTCAGGTGCTCCCCGACCCGGTCCAGCACCCCACCGGGGTTGGTCCAGTTGAGCGGGTCGTTGAGCCAGACCACCGCCTGCTGCACCGGATTCACCGGGTCTGCCTTTCGCTCGTGACTGCGGGGCTCCGCTGCGCTGCACTCCTCGCACTCACCGGGTCCGCCTTTCGCTCGTGACTGCGGGGCTCCGCTGGGCCGCGCTCATCGGGGGCGGCTCCGGAGCCAGGGGGTGAGCAGGCGGCCCACGCCGGCCAGGATCAGGTCCAGCACCAGGGCGAGCAGGACGCAGAGCAGCGTGCCGGTCATGATCTGGGCCTTGTAGAAGTTGTTCTGGAACCCCGCGAAGATCAGCTGCCCCAGGCCACCCCGGCCGATCACCACCCCGACGGTGACCAGCGCGACGGTGGAGACCGTGGCGAGGCGTACGCCGGTGAGGATGCCGGGCAGGGCCAGCGGCAGGTCGATCCGGAACAGCCGGGCCCACCTGCCGTACCCCATGCCCTCGGCGGCGTCACGCACCTCGGGGGGCACCTGGTTCAGCCCGGCCACCGCGTTGCGGACGATCACCAGCAGCGCGTACAGCACCACCACGGTGAGCACGGTCACCGCCCCGATACCCAGGTAGGGGGCGATGAACGCGAACAGGGCCAGGGAGGGGATCGTGTACAGCACGCCGGTCAATGCGAGAATCGGCCCGGCGAGACGCCGGTACCAGTAGGCCAGCACCGCCAGCGGCAGGGCCACCAGCGCGGCGAGCAGCACGGCCCGGCCGGTCAGCGAGGCGTGCTCGCGCAGCGCGGCGAGAATAGTGTCAGAGTTGTCCCGCACGTACTGCCAGGAGAACCACGGATTACCCGGCTCGGCCCGGTAACTCAGGTGGAAGGACACACGTGGACGTTACCCCCGGGGGCACCGGCGACGCAGGACACAGCGCCGCCTCGATCACGCTCGACGGCATCCGCAAGCGGTACCCCGACGGCACCGACGCGGTCCGCGAGCTGAGCCTGGAGGTGCCGGCCGGCGAGCTGGTGGTGCTGATCGGCCCGTCCGGCTGCGGCAAGTCGACGGTGCTGCGGATGGTCAACCGGCTGATCGAGCCGACCGGCGGCCGGATCATGCTCGGCGACGAGGACATCACCCGGGTCGACCCGGTGAAACTACGCCGACGGATCGGCTACGTGATCCAGAACGTCGGCCTGTTCCCGCACCAGACGGTCGCCACCAACGTCGGCACCGTACCCCGGCTGCTCGGCTGGCCGAAGGAGCGGATCCGGCAGCGCAGCGGCGAGCTGCTGGAACTGGTCGGGTTGGACCCGGCCCAGTTCGGACGCCGCTACCCGCACGAGCTGTCCGGCGGGCAGCGGCAGCGGGTCGGGGTGGCCCGCGCGTTGGCCGCCGACCCGGTGGTGCTGCTGATGGACGAGCCGTTCTCCGCCGTCGACCCGATCGTGCGGACCCGGTTGCAGGAGGAGTTCCTCCGGCTCCAGGCCGAGGTCCGCAAGACCATCGTGCTGGTCACCCACGACCTCGACGAGGCCGTCCGGCTGGGCGACCGGATCGCGGTGCTCTCCGAGGGCGGCCGGCTGGAGCAGTACGACACCCCGGCGGCCCTGCTCGGCACGCCCGCCTCGCCGTTCGTGCGCGAGTTCGTCGGCGCGGACCGGGGCATCCGCCGGCTGGCGGTCACCCCGGTGACCCGGGAGGTGCTCGACGGCGCGGCCACCGACGCCACCCTGCCGGAACTGCCGCTGGGCCGTTCGGCGTACGACGCGCTGGCCGCGATGCTGACCGCCGGCACCGACGCGGTCGTGGTCACCGCCGACGGCCGGCCGGCCGGCACGCTCAGCCGCGCCCGGGTCCTGGATCTCGGGCAGCCCGACAGCTAGCCGGCGCGGGGGCGCCACCCGGACCGGCGCCGCGGTCAGGGTGCGGGCCGGCCGAACTCAGGGTCAGGCCCGGCCGCCCAGGCTGGCCAGCCCGATGATCCAGCCGGCGAAGAAGCCGTAGCCGGCCCCGGTGCCGGTGGTCTCGAAGGCCGCCAGCAACGGGCCGTCCGCGGTGAGCAGCGCCGCCAGCAGGGTCGCCGCCGCCGCAGCCAGGGTGTACGCGGCCCAGCCGGAGAAGAACTGGCTGGCCGACCCGGGCACCCGGGCCACCTGACCGGCCGGCAGCAGGTAGAGCAGCGCACCGGCGAACAGCAGCAGCAGGATGGCCCGCAGGTCGGTGGCGAGCACCCCGTTCTCCGGGGTCGACTCGACCCGCCAGGCGGGCCAGGCGAGCAGCCGCAGGTACCAGCCCCCGGCGGAGTTCGGATCGGTGTGGGCCTCGGCCCAGCCGACGTACCAGGGGCTGCCGCAGACGCCGACGAGGATCAGCGCGGCGAGGGTGCCGGTGCCGGCGGCGGTGCCGTACCCCTGCACGGTACGGGGGCGTCGGGTGAGGGCCATGCGACGGGGGGTTCCCGACCCGCCACGGCCGGCAAACCTCTCCCGCCAGCCGGCGGGTCGGCCGCTCAGTGCTTCATCAGGTAGTCGATGAACGCCGCCCGCAGCAGCGGCGCGGACTCCTCGTAGCCGTGCCCGGTCAGCTCCCGCCACAGCGCCGCCGCCTCGTCGATGGTCGGCCCCACCGAGTTGGGTGCCCCGTCGAGCGCGGCGGCCTCGTCGGCGTTCGGCAGGTGCCGCAGCACCGACCAGAAGAACCCGACGTCCCGCCGCTCCCGGGCCCGCGCGAAGGCCCGCTCCCGCAGCTCCTCGGTGGAGAGGGCGTCGAGCTGGTCGAAGGTGTGGCCGGTGCCGGCGGAAGGAGTCTCGGTCATGCCCGCGAGCCTAACCGGCGAGATCGTCGGCGGCCCGTCGTCCACGCCCGGTAGCCGACCCCACCGGGCCGGGGCGCTCACCGCTCGCCGGCGTCCCAGCGGGGTGGCGCGCTCTGCCAGCGGGGGGCCTCCCACGGGTCGGGCGGGGTGTCGTCGGTCGTCCGCTCCGGCAGGGCCGGGGTCCAGTTGCGCGCCTCCCCGGCCGGGGGCATCGACCAACCGGAGCTGATCGCCCCGTCCCGCACCGGCGGCAGCTCCACCGGTTCACCCCGGACGGTGCGGGGCCGGCCGTACGTCTCGACCAGCCGGGTGACCAGCAGCCCACCGGCCAGTGCCGTCCCGCCGACGGCCCACCGGTCGGTCGGCGCGCCGACACCGTCCGCCCAGGCCAGGTAGGTCACCACCAGGGCGACCGCGAGGAGGGCGCCGAAGATCCCACCCCGTCGGCCGTACGCGCTGGTGCCGCCGAACATGGACACTCCGACGGCGAGCACCGTCCAGTCCAGGCCCGACGTCGGCGTCACCGGGCCGTCCGCGTTGGCGGCGACGAGCACCCCGGCGAGCATCGCCAGCACGGTGGAGGCGATCAACGCGGACGAGGTCACCAGGGCGGCGGCCATGCCGCGGCGACGGGCCGGGTCGGCCACCGGCCGGAACCGGCCGACCAGCCGGCGTACGGTCCGGATCGCGCCGAACGCGCCGAGCAGGACGACCACCGCGGCGAACCCCGCGAACAGGTAGTAGGCGTTGCGTCGGGGGTCGTAGTCGGCCTGCACCGCCACCGGCAGGTCCCGCCGCTCGATCCAGACGATCACCGCGGCGGCGGCGGCGAGGCTGGCCGCCCAGCCGGGCACGTGCAGCACCACCACCGCCCAGGCCAGCGCCAGCCCGCCCAGCGCGGCGGCGACCAGGGCCGGGACGACCGCCGTGGACACCCCCCGGTCGCCCTGCTCGGCGAAGTGCAGCGCGGCGGCCAGCGCGACCGGGCCGATCGCCAGGTTCACCGCGGCGGTCCGCAGGCTCAGCCCGGCGGCGAGGACGAGCAGGCCGAGCGCGACCGCGTCGACGAGCAGCCGCCGCAGGCCGGCACCGCGCAGCGCGTCGGGGTCCTCCCGCCACAGCAGGTAGGCCAGCGCGGCGAGGGCGAGCAGCAGCACCAGTTCCCAGACCACGTGCACGCCGAGCCGGTCCCGGCCGGGTTCCCCCTGCGTCGGGTCGTCGAGGACGTCCTCGGGTACCGTCGCGGGCACCTCTGCCGACGCCGTCCGGCCCGGTTCGTCGTACACCATGCGGTGCGCCTCCCAGGTGACCGGCCGTCACCGGTGACGGCTGACTGTGTTCCGGTCGCCAGGCACCGTACCCGCGCGCCGGGGGCGGACGTAACCCCTGTCAGCGCTGCCCGGGTCGGTCCGCCCGATCGTCGGCGTCGTCGTCGGACTCGGGCACCCGGCAGGAGCGTTCGAGCCAGAGCGCGGCGGCGACCAGGGCCAGTGAGGCGAGGGTGCCCGCCCCGGCCGCCGGCCGGTCCTCGATGGCGGCGTTGGTCGGCTCGACGAAGAGCCAGCCGGTCAGCCCGGCGTAGAAGCCGAGGAAGATCGCCCCGGCCAGCGCGGACGCCTTGGCCAGCACCACGAACCGGGCGACCAGCAGCGGGTTGACCGGTTCCCGGCCGGGCTTGCGTTCGATCCGGCCCCGGGTGTTGACCGCCGCGTACGCCTCCAGCACGGCCAGCGCGGCCAGGGTGACCACCGGCAGCCAGGGCAGCCGGGGGATGCCGCTGTAGTAGAAGCTGCTGATCAGCAACCAGGCCACGGCGGCGGCGGCGAGCGCGGCGACCAGCAGCGTCGAGAACCGGGTGGGGCCCATCCTCGACCCGTCGGGCTCCCGGTCACGGGACGGTCGGGACGGCGTCATACCGGCCGGCTCCACTGGTTCATGTGTCCGACTCTAACGAAAGATCGGGGCGGGGGGTCAGTTCGAGGGCGTCCCCGGCGACCGGTTCGGCGTTGAGCAGGTCGGTCAGCCAGCCGTGCCCGGCCAACCGCCCGTGCGGGTCGATGTCGATCCACGGCCGGAGCACGAAGGCGCGCTGGTGGGCGCGGGGGTGCGGCAGGGTCAGCCGGGGATCGTCGCTGTGCACCGGCTGACCGTCGTCGTCCCACACGGCGACGACGTCCACGTCGAGGGTGCGCGGCCCGTACCGTCGGGCCGGGTCGCGGACCCGGCCGGCGGCGGTCTCGGCGGCGTGCGCCCGCGCCAGCCAGTCGTCCGGGGTCGCCGCCGGGTCGGCGACCATGACCGCCGCGTTCAGGTACGCCGGCTGGTCGGCGTCCCCCCACGGGGGTGTCTCGTAGACGCCGGAGACCACCAGCACCGCGTCACCGAGACCGGCGACCGCGGCCCGCAGGTGGTCGAGCCGGTCGCCCAGGTTGCTGCCGATCGACAGCACCGCCCGGGTCACCGGGTACGCCGCATCGTGACGGCCACGTCGGTGAAGGTGTGCGGGATCGGGGCCTCGGGCTTGTGGACGGTGACGGTGGCGGCGACCACCAGCGGCTCGGCCAGGCAGACCGCGAGCAGCCGGTCGGCCAGCGTCTCGATCAGGTTGACCGGCTCGCCGGTGACCACCTCGACCAGCCGCTGCGCCAGCTCGCCGTAGTGCACGGTGTCGGTCACCTCGTCGGAGCGGGCGGCCGGGGCGAGTTCGAGTTCGAGTTCGGCGTCGACCACGAACTCCTGGCCCTCGGCGCGCTCGAAGTCGTAGACGCCGTGCCGGCCCCGGGCCCGCAGTCCGGTCAGGACGATCCGGTCGGTCACGTTCCTCCCTCCGTCCGGCCGGTGGGGGCCGGGTCGTTGCCGGTGGTGGCGAGCCGGGGGCGGCCGGTGGCCGCCCAGACGGCGAGCGCGTCGGTGGTGCCCCGGACGTCGTGCACGCGTACCCCCCAGGCGCCCGCGGCGACGGCGAGCACGCTGGTGGCGATGGTGGCGGCGGCCCGGCCGTCGGTGTCCCGGGGGGTGCCGTCGGGGGTGGCGAGCAGGTGGCCCAGGTAGGACTTGCGGCTGGCCCCGAAGAGCAGCGGCAGGCCGAGGTCGAGCAGTTCGGGCAGGCGGGCGCTGAGTTCCCAGTTGTGCGCGGCGGTCTTGGCGAAGCCGAGCCCGGGGTCGATCACCAGCCGGTCGGCGGCCACCCCGGCGGCCAGCGCGTCGTCGACCCGTTGGGCCAGTTCGGCCCGGACGTCGGTGACCACGTCGGTGTAGCTGGCCAGCTCGCGCATCCCCCGGGAGTGTCCCCGCCAGTGCATGAGCACCCAGGGGCAGCCGGCGTCGCGGACCACCCGGGCCATGTCGGGGTCGGCCAACCCGCCGGAGACGTCGTTGACCACGGCGGCCCCGGCGACGACGGCCGCCTCGGCGACCGGGGCACGGGTGGTGTCGATGCTGACCGGCACCCCGGCGGCGGCGAGTTCGCGGATCACCGGCAGCACCCGGGACGCCTCGGTACGGGGGTCGACCCGGTCGGCACCCGGCCGGGTGGATTCGCCCCCGACGTCGACCAGGTGTGCGCCCTCGTCGTGCAGTCGCACACCGTGTGCGACGGCGGCGTCGAGATCCGCGTACCGGCCGCCGTCGGAGAAGGAGTCGGGGGTGACGTTGAGGACGCCCATCACCACCGGGGCCTGCGCCCGTACCAGATCGGTCACGACTAGACGGTACCGGTCGCGCGGGGCCGCTCCGGGGACCCCCACCGGCCCCTCCACGGCCACCCTGACGTGCCTGTTGGAACAGGTGTACGATCGGTCGTCCGGGTCGAATCGGGCAGACTCTTCGCGGCTTGTCGCAAAGGAGGGCGGCCCGTACGCTGTGGAATTGCCCAGCATCAAGAGATGGCGAAGCCTGGAGGGAGGGCCGAAGCGGGAAAATCCCCCCAAATCTCGCCACTCTGCGTGGCGAGAAACCCGCGCCGCGTCACCGACGCTGTGCACAGTGAGCACATTCCCGCCAGGCTTGCCTACTGCACCACCGCGGCACCGCCGGCCGCGTTATGGGGAGGTTCCAGTGATCGCCTTCGAGCTGATGGAGACGACGTCTTCCGGCGTCGCACAGGTGCTGCACACCCTGGCGACGACGCCACTCGCCGAACCGGCCCCCAAGGGGATCGACACCAACGGTGTCGTCACCTTCTTCGCCAGCAAGATCGCACCCATCCTGCTCGCCGTGCTCGGGGTCATCTTCATCGGCCGGGCCAGCCGGGGCGAGATCTCCAAGGTGCTGACCAGCTCGGCCATCGCGATCGTCGGGCTGGCGTTCATCGCCGGCGCGGCAACACTCTTCTTCATCGGTGACTACCTGATCGATCTGATCTTCGAATAGGCGCGGGCGAGACATGCGGCTGCGCACCGACGACGACATCTACCGGGCCCGCCTGGTCTACCTCGGGCCGCCCGGCTACACCCTTCCGGTCCACCTGCCGTACGCCCAGTACGGACTGTTCATGCTGCTCGTACCCCTCTACATGTTCATCCACTGGCTGTTCACGCTGCAGGTCGAGCTCTTTCCCGCCTGGGAGATCGCGCTCGCCATCGTGAGCACCTCGTTCATCTTCCGGTACGTCGACCCGGACCGGCCGGCGCGGATGGTCATCCGCACCGCGCTCACCGACTGGCGACGCACCCGGGAACCGGCCGCCGAACTGCGGGACCCCCGCCTGGTCGGCAGCCGGATCAGGATCCGGGAGGAACTGGCATGACGGGGCGGACCCGAATCGGGCAGTCGGACCACACGGGTGAGGCGGTCGAATGAGTCGCTCTTCCACGCCGGGTTTCCCGGCCGGACGACACAGCGCCCCACACGGTAACCGTGCGCGGTCGTTCGACTACCCCCAGGAGGAGCTGCGGGACGACGAGCCGTACGACCCGTCCCTGCTCACCGGCCCGGGACAGGGCGGCGTTGGGGTGTTCCAGGCCCCCCGGCCCAGCCCCGGCCGGGGCACCCCGCCGACCGAGCCGGCACCTGCCGCGCCGATGCTGGTGGGTGACGGCACCGACATCGACTCCCCCTTCCTGGACCTCTTCGGCGGCGGTCCCCGCCCCGGTGCCACCCCGTCGCCCGGCACCCCCGCGCGTCGGGGGCCCGGCCGGGAGCACCGACCCGTGCCGCACCAGCCGGCCCCCGCGCCGCCGGCCATCGAGGCGCAGGCACCTCCGGCGGCCATCGAGGCGGCCCCACCGGCCGAGCGGGCCGCGCGTACCCGCGTCCCGCACCAGCAGGGCGACCGGTCGGCGGCGACCCCGACCGGCGAGCGTCCGGCCGAGGCACCGCAGCGGGCACCGCGCCGGATCCCCACCGACCTGTTCCCCCGGGACACCGGCGAGCCGCTCACCGCGCGGGAGGCGGCCGAACGCGCCCGCCGGGAGGCCACCGAACGGGCCCGGGAGGCGTCCGACCGTGCCCGGCGCGAGGCCGCCGAGCGGGCCCGCCGGGAGGCCGCCGAACAGGCCGCGGCGGACGCGGCCCGCCGCGAGGCAGCCGAGGCGGCTCATCGTGAGGCGGTGGCACGGGCCGAACGCGACGCTGCCGAGTTGGCACACCGCGAGGCGGTCGCGCAGGCCGAGCGCGAGGCCGAACAGGCCCGCCTGGAGGCTGCGGAGCAGTCCCGGCGCGAGGCCGCCGAGCAGGCCCGTCGGGACGCGGCCGAGACGGCCCGGCGCGAGACGGCGGAGCGGGGTCGACGCGAGGCCGCCGACCAGGCACGGCGGGAGAACGCCGGGCAGTCCCGGCGGGACACGACCCTGACCCCCCGACCCCGACCCACCCCGACGCCCCCGACCACGGCCTGGCCCGAACCCGTCGAGCCGGCCTGGCCGGAGGACGTCGAGCCGGCCTGGCCGGACCCGGCCGAGCCGATCCGGGCGGAGGCCGTGGTCGCCCCGGCCGGCGCGCTGGCCGCCGAACCGGCCCGGCCCGCACCCGCCGACCCCGACCGGCCCGCGCCGACGGACCCCGGCTCCCGGGAACTGGCCACGCCCCGGGAACGCGCGGCGAGCCGCCGCACCGCGGCGACCAAGCCGGTCCGGGTACGCCCGCCGAAGATCAAGTTCGGGGACCGGGACCCGTCGATCGAACTGGCCATCACCGAGATCGCCGGGCACCTGACCTTCACCCCCAACACGGTCACCGCCTGGTACTGGCTCCCCGAGGTGCGGTGGGCGTTCCGCCCGGACGCCGAACGCGAGGCGCTGCTCTCCGCGATCTCCGAGCAGTACGCCGGCCTGGCCGGCTTCCGGCTGCACCTGCGCCGCACCACCAGGCCGTTCCCCGCCGACGAGTGGGCCCGCACCATCGACGCGCACACCGCGTCGCCGCTGCCCGACGTCCCCGGCACGCCCGGCTGGGCCGACCACCTGGTCGCCGCGCAGCAGCACCTGATGTCGGTCAACCACGCCGAGGGGCAGACCTACCTGGGGGTCACCTTCGCCCGTCGTTCCCTCGGCGACTCCCTCACCGAACGCCTGCTGCGCGCCTTCGGCAAGGGCACCGCCGACGGTGAACGCCGCAAGCTGGGGCGCACCGTCGAACAGTTCGACGAGGTGCTGGGCAGCTTCGGCATGCGGGGCCGGCGGGTCACCGCACAGGAGCTGGAATGGCTGCTCTACCGCTCGGTGGCGCTGTGCATGGCCCCGCCCGGTGCGCTCTCCCCGGTCACCAACGGCCGGTGGGAACGCGGTGACCTGCTCGCCCTCACCGAACAGGTGGAGCGCTACCGCACCCCGTACGGCACCACGGTCAAGCTGGTCAACCGGATGACCGGCGAGGAACGGCACGTGGCCGTGCTGGCGGTCGGCCGGATGGAGCCGCTGGAGATCCCCGAACGGCACGAGCCGTGGCTGCACTTCCACGAGCGGCTGCCCTGGCCGATGGAGATCTCCACCCGAGTCGACATCCTCGGCTCCGGCGACTCCTTCCGTAACCTCGAACACCGGCTGCGGATGATCCGGTCGCAGCAGCTCGACTACGCCGAGCACGGCATCGACGCCCCACCCGAGCTGGAACGGCTCGCCAAGCGGGCGCTGGTGATCGGCGACGAGATGACCACCGGCCTGCCGGTGGACTCCGCCCGGGCACACGGCTGGCACCGGATCGCCGTGGGCGGCCGGACCCGCGAGGAGTGCATGGAACGGGCCCGGCGGCTCATCCAGCTCTACTCCCGGGAACTGCGCATCTCCCTGCAACACCCGAAGAACCAGGACTGGCTGGCGCGGGAGTTCATCCCCGGCGAGCCGATCGCCAACACCGGTTACGTCCGCCGGATGCCGGTGCCGCTGCTGGCCGCCGCGCTCCCCCAGGCGGCGTCGACCGTCGGCGACCGCCGGGGCGACCTGATCGGGCGGACCGCCGGGACCTGCCGTCGGCCGGTCTTCCTCGACCTGCACTTCCCGATGGAGGTACGCGAACGCTCCGGGCTCGCCGTCTTCGTCGCCGAACCCGGTGGTGGCAAGTCGACCCTGCTCGGCGCGCTCGGCTACCTGGCCGCCCGGCGGGGCGTGCAGGTCACCCTGCTCGACCCGTCCGGACCGCTGGCCCGGCTCTGCGCCATGCCGGAACTCAAGCCGTACGCCCGGGTGCTCAACCTGACCGGCTCGGAACCGGGGACGCTGGCCCCATACGCGCTCATCCCCACCCCGCTGCGCAGCGAATTCGCCTCCGGGGCAGCGGGCGACCGGGAGTTCGAGATCGCCGTGTCCAACGCCCGGGCCGAGCGACGCATGCTGGTGCAGGACATCTGCATGATGCTGGTGCCGCCGCAGGTGGCCCGGGAGGCGTCCACCGCCACCCTGTTCCGGCACGCGGTACGCCAGGTGCCGGCCGAGGAGACGTCCACCCTGGACGACGTGGTCACCTGCCTGCAGGGGCTCGACGACGACGCCGGCCGGGAACTGGCCCACCTGCTGCTCGACACCGCCGAGATGCCCCTGGCCATGCTCTTCTTCGGCCGCCCCCCGGAGGGGCTGCTCGGTGCGGGGGCGGCGCTCACCGTGATCACCATGGCCGGCCTGCGACTGCCCGACCTCAAGATCGAACGCGAGTACTGGTCGGCCGAGGAGGCGTTGGCGCTGCCGATGCTGCACACCGCGCACCGCCTCGCCGTCCGCCGCTGCTACGGCGGGTCGATGTCCTCGCGCAAACTCGTCGGCCTGGACGAGGCGCACTTCATGGAGGGCTGGCGCTCCGGCCGGTCCTTCCTGGTCCGCCTCGCCCGCGACTCCCGCAAGTGGAACCTCGCCGCCCTGGTCGCCTCGCAGAACCCGAAGGACATCCTCGGCCTCGACGTGCAGAACCTCGTCTCCACCGTCTTCGTCGGCCGCATCGCCGAGGACACCGAGATCGCCTCCGAGGCGCTCCGGCTGCTCCGGGTGCCGGTCGACGACGGCTACGAGGCCACCCTGGCCTCCCTGTCCGCCGTCGACACCACCTCCGCCACCCGGCTCGGCTTCCGCGAGTTCGTCATGCGGGACGTGGACGGCCGGGTGCAGAAGGTCCGGGTCGACGTGTCGTACGTCGAGGGGCTGCTGGATCACCTCGACACCACCCCCGCCGCGGTCGCCCAGGCCGCCGGGATACTGCCGACCGTCCTGGCTGATCTGGAGGCGTGACAATGGCGAGGGCCCGGGCACGGATCACGGCGCTCCTCCTCGCACTCGGCGTACTCGCCGGTGCCACGATCGCCTGGCCGGTGGTCGGGGCCACACCGGCGTACGCCCGTACGCCCGTCACAGGTCAGGCCGCCCTGACGGCACAGGCGGCCGCCGACCTCTGCACCACCAAGGAGTGGCAGGCCGACTTCCGCGCCTGCGTCGCCAAGCTCAAGCAGGTCAGCGAGACCGAGGTGGACTGCCGTAAGCCGCCGGTGCCGTCGGCCCCGGACTCCGGCCTGGCCGGATGGTTCGCCTCCCGCCCCGACGCGTCGAAGCTCCCCGGACCGAAGGGCCTCTACAGCGACTACGGCTACGGCGGCTACAGCTTCAACACGTACGACGTGGAAGGGGGCTGCGCCTCCACCGTCCTCCATCCGGACTACAAGTTCACCACCACCGTCGCCAACGGCGAACTGATGATGGCAACCGCCGTGGTGGGTGCCTCGAACGCGCTCCGGGAACGCGCCTGGGACCCCCGGTCGATGTGGAACTGGGCCGACCCGCTGGTGGAGAAGGCGACCAAGGCCGTCTACCAGAAGGTGTTCAGCGTCTTCGGCATCGTGACGCTCTGTGTGGTGGGCCTCTACCTGCTCTGGCGCTCCCGCCAGTCGGACATGAGCAACGCGATGACCACCGCCGGCTGGGCCCTGCTGGTGATGGTCGCGGTGACCGCACTGGCTGCTTGGCCGGTGAAGTCCGCCAACATTGCCGACGGCACCCTCATCACCTCACTGGGCGTCGTCCATGACGCAATCGGTCCGGCAGCACGCGACACACCGGCAGACCAGTGCGACGATCCAAATCCTGATGCGTGCAAGGACAGTCGCCCCCCGGCCGTCCGCGCCAGTGACACCGCCACCGAATCGATGTTGTACCGCAACTGGCTACGTGGGGTGCTGGGTTCGGCGGACAGCGAGACGGCCAAGAAGTACGGGGCGGCCCTCTACGATGCGAAGTCGCTCTCCTGGGAGGAGGCCGAGAAGCTCCGGGAGAACCCCGCCACCCGCGACGCCACCATCAAGGCCAAGCAGCAGCAGTGGATGACGGTCGCCGAGCAGATCAAGACCGAGGATCCTGAGGCATACGAGTATCTCCAGGGCAGCCGGGACATGGACCGGATCGGTTCCGGGTTCATCGCGGTCCTGGCCGCGTTGCTCTTCGCCATGTTCGACCTCACCGCCTCGCTGCTGGTGCTGCTCGGATTCATGATCTTCCGGTGGGCGGTCATCGCCGCACCGATCCTGGGCACGATCGGTCTGCTCCGTCCGGCCAGCGCCGGGTTGCGACGGCTGGCCAACGCCGTGGTCGCTGCCGTGTTCAACATCGCCATCTTCGGTACCGGAGCGGCGATCTACCTGTTCGCCGTCGACCTGATCATGAGCACTCCGACCCTGCCGGGCTGGCTCCAGGTGGTGCTGGTCTGGCTCTGCGGTGTGGTCGGTTGGCTGCTGCTCCGGCCCTACCGGAGGATCACCCAGCTCGGTGGCAAGGACAGCAGTGAGGCGGTCGGCTCGGCCGGGTCGTGGCACCGCCGGTTCTTCCGAGACATGCGCGTCGCCGCCCGACTCGACGTGGCCGAACCAGGGGGTACGGCCGAGCCGAAGCTCACCCGGGGGCGCGGGGCCACGCTGGAACCGGCCACCCTACGTCCTGAGGCCAGGCGGGAGGACCCGAGCCACTCGACGGTCAGCACGCCGGCACAGCGGGAACGCCCGGATGGCCGCGAACGCGTCGACGAGACCGAGGCGAAGCCACCAGCCAGGGAGAGCAGCCGGCCCACGGCCGCACCCCGCCCACGGCGTCGTCCGGCGGGCTGGACCGAGCCGGACGTGCCGGAGGAGGCCCCGTCCTTCGTGGTCTACCGACCCGACTCCGCCACGCCGGCGCCGACACCCGTGAAGCCCAGCCCCCGTATCCGCTCCGAGGCAAGGTGACGCGATGCGGCGAGCGGTCGAACTTCTCTTCACGCGGCTCATCCGGTCACGGATCGGCATCGCGCTCGTGATCGCCGTGCTGGTGCTCGGGGTGATCGGCACGGCCCGCCTGGTGTCCGGTCCCGACGACCTCACAGCAGGACTCAGCAGCCGCCCACGGGAACCGATCACCACCGTCGATCCGGAGGAGGGTGACGACGGGGTCATCGCCACCCCGCTCCCGGAGTCGCCGCGTACCCGGCCCGGGGAGTTGACCCCCGAGCAGACGGCCACCCGGTTCACCACCGCCTGGCTGGGCGGGTCCACCACCACTGCGGAGCAGTGGCAGGCGGCTCTGCGGCCGATGTCGACACCGGAACTCACCGAGAAGTTGACCGGCGCCGACCCGGCCGGGGTGCCTGCCGTCAAGATCGCCGGCACCCCGACGCTGCGTCCCCGGACGGCGGTCTTCACGGAGGTTCTGGTTCCGTTGGAGGGCGGGCGGCTGCGACTGGAACTGGTTGCCCCCGACGGCCGCTGGTTGGTGGATGCCGTGGACTGGGAGCGGGAATGACTGCCGAACTGTCACCTACCGGAGCCCCACGCCGCCGGGTCCGGGTGGGTGCCGTCGCCGCCGCGCTGACCGGCGTTCTCGCGTTGCTCTGCTGCGGTGGCGGCAGTGCCGCGTTCTTCCTGACCAATCTCGGCGGCGACCAGGAGACCCTGGTATCGAACGAGCAGCAGTGCGATGACGAACACCGGGTCAACGTCACCGGCAAGATGCCCCGGATGTCCGCGTACGGGGCCACCCAGATGCGTAATGCCGCAGTCATCATCAAGGTCGGTCAGGACATGAAGGTGCCCCCCCGGGGCTGGGTGATCGCGGTGGCCACGGCGATGCAGGAGTCGGCGCTGCGTAACCTGTCCAACAGCACCGTCGCCGGTTCCCGCGGCATCCCGAACGAGGGTGTCGGCTCTGACCACGACTCCCTCGGTCTCTTCCAGCAGCGGGCCGGCTGGGGCAGCGTCACCCAACGGATGAGCCCCGACTATGCGGCCCGCAAGTTCTACGAGAAGCTGTTGAAGATCGACGGTTGGGAGCATATGCCCCTGACCCGGGCCGCGCAGAAGGTACAGATCAGCGCCTACCCCGACGCGTACGCGAAGCACGAGGACGTCGCCAGTCAGATCGTCAACGCGCTCGCCGGTGGGGCTGCCCGCACCGTCCAGATCGCCGAGCAGGCGGTGTGCGACCGGGCCTCCGCCCGGACCATCGCCGCTTCCGGTTGGACCGCGCCCATCGAGGGCGGGGTCGGTTCCGGCTTCCGTACGGCGAGCCGACCCCGACACAACGGTGTGGACATCGGCGCCCGCAAGCGAACCGAGATCCACGCCGCCGCCACCGGTCGGGTACTGGTGGCCCGCTGCGATCCGGACCACCGTGGAAACCGCAACTGTGACGTCGACGGTTTCCCCGGCAAGGGAGGGTGCGGGTGGTTCGTCGACATCCTGCACGCCGGCGGCTTCATCACCCGGTACTGCCACATGATCGAAAAGCCCCGGGTGGTCCCCGGGCAACTCGTCAAGGCCGGGGAGGTGATCGGGCTGGTCGGGAGCAGTGGCAACTCCTCCGGCCCGCACCTGCACTTCGAGGTGCACATCGACAGCAACCGCAGCTTCTCCGGCGGAATCAACCCCGTGCCGTTCATGCGGCAGCGCGGTGCACCGCTGAACGGTTCGGCATGAGGCCGTCGCCCCGATGAGCGGACCACTGCCGGACCCGTTCGCAGGTCAGCCCGACTGGGCACCCCTTCCACCACGGCCGGTCGAGATCGTTCCCGCCACGGGTCGGGTCGAACTGCGCGGCAGGCGGGTACTCGTCGGGCTCCCCGGCCTCGGTTGGCGGGGCGACCTGCGCGCCGACGAGCGGGTGGTGCAGGGCAGCCGCACCTACGTGCCGGTCATCCCCGAGCACGAGTGGTACCGGGCAGAGGCCGACCAGGTGGAGGTC
Organism: Micromonospora wenchangensis; assembly: GCF_002210435.1. Lineage (GTDB taxonomy): Bacteria > Actinomycetota > Actinomycetes > Mycobacteriales > Micromonosporaceae > Micromonospora > Micromonospora wenchangensis. The sequence goes on along the minus strand of NZ_MZMV01000015.1, from coordinate 105,245 downwards.
TTCGCCCCGCTCGTCCCCGTGGAGCGGGTCTGGGTGGAGACCCTGGGCGACCGGCCTGCCCCCACCGGGCCGGTGCGCGAGCAGGGGATCCAACTCGTCTCGCTGGACGGGCCGACGCACCGGGCCCCCACCCCGGTCTTCGAGACCGACGCGGTCAGCGGACGACGGGTGGTCCACGTCGAGGACGGCGTCGAACACCGCGATCTACGTGCGGTGACCGAGTCCTATTCCGGCTCCGACGGGGACATCTGCGTCCGGGTCACGCCGGAACTGGAGTGGTACCGCTGGGCCTGGCGCGGACAACCGCCCACCACGATGGAGATCCCCGTCCACCTGCTGTGGATCGAATAGTCGTCAGACAGCCTTCCGCGCACCGCAGACACGCCAGCCGTCACGAATGTCGACGACATCGAAGGTCCAGTCCTCCCGACGGCTGCTTCGCTGCTGGCCGTTGGACGAACCCGAGATGGTCAACGTGGTCGTCACGGACTCCCCCTGAGGCGTTTCTACCCTGGTCAGCGCCCCCCAGCCGACTCTTACTACAACATTGAATCTGCTTTCTCTTTGCCGCAACTCGTCACGGAGAGCCGCAACCGCACCAAGATCCGCGTCTTGGCAGACGAGAAGACTGGCACGGGTGTCGTTCTCGTTGACCAGGAACTCACGAAGATAGTTGTCGACGACGACGTCCGGGGCGCTGCGGTCCGGGGTCGCGGCCCGCTCGTACAGCACGTAGCCGGTGATCCCACCGCCGATGCAGAGCAACGCCAGCACCCCGGCGACGACGGTGAGGACGGTCCGCAGCCGACGGGGTGGACGCTGCGGCACCGGCGGTGGTGCAGGGGGTGCCGAGTGCTCCGGTGGGGTCCGCTGCGCCGGTACTCGGGACACCTGGGAACCGGCGGGGGGCTGCACTGATTCCACCCCCTGAGGCTATCGGCTGGACGCTCCGTACCCAATGCCCCGAACGCTGCGGATCGTGACAGGACGACCCCGGGAGGTGAGAGTTCGCCGCGATTTGCAACAAGCCCGGCGCACCGCCGCCGCGCTTCCCGGAGGAGCGGCCGGGGCTGGGATACGGTCTGCAGTCGGGGAGGCTTCCCATCGCGAACAGCGGGGTGGAGCACCTCGGAAAGAGGGGTGGACGCGGTGGCCGGTCCGAAGGCTCGCACGAACCGCGCCGCAGCCCTGCACCGCCGGGCCGCCGCGACCGTTGCCGCTGCCGCTGCGGTCCTCGACGAGATCCGTCCGGCCCCCGCCGACCAGCGCCGCCAGTACGAACTGGCGGACCGGTTGCGGCATGCCGCCGCACTGCTCGCCCCGGGCTGGGCCGGGGACGCGATGGCGGACCTGTCGGCGGACACCCCGTGTGGTGAGGGGCATCCGCCCTTCGTCCGGATCGGGACGGCGGCCCCGCTGGAGGATGCGCGCTTCCCGGCGCTGGTGCCGCTGCTCGGCTCGGCGCACCTGACCCTCGACGTGGACGTGCGCGACACCCGGGTGGCGGGTCTCGTCCGGGGCGTGTTGCTGCGCCTTCTGGCGGCCACTCCGGCGGGTTGCCTACTGGTCCGTGGCGTCGACGGCACCGCCCCACCGGACACCGCGAGCACCGGCACCCGGCCGGGCACCGCCGCCACCTCCGCCCGCCCGGTCGCCGCCGGCACCGGCAAGGCCGGCACGGAGCAAGCCGGCACCGGGCAGGCCGACATCGGAAGAGCCGGCACCACGGGAGCCGTCCCCCGGAACGCCGCCGCCGACACCACCGCCGCCGACGCCGACGCCGACGCCGACGCCGACGGGAGCACCGCACCGCGGCACAGCGGGACGACGGCCAGCCGGGACGGGGCCGTCTTCGCCCCGTTCACCGCGCTCGCCGACGCCGGACTGTTCCCGCCGGCGGCGACGGACGTGGCCGGTCTGCGGGCGGTGCTCGCCGAGGCCGAGCAGTGGGTCTCCCCGGGGGCCGGCCGGCCCCGCCGGCACGACCGGACGCTGCTGCTGGTGATCGCCGCACTGCCCGGGTCGACCGGGCCGAGTGACCTGGACCGGATCGTGGCGCTGGCCGAGCGGGGCCGGGGTGCGGGTCTGCACCTGGTGGTCGCCGGTTGGCCGGCGACCCGGCCGCCGCTGCCGCAGGCCACCCCGGTACGACTGCGCACCTCGTACGCGCTGCTGGGTGATCCGCCGGGCAGCCCGTTCAGCGGGCCGGGCACCGATGCGCCGGGTGGCCTGAACTGTCCCGTCCTCGTCGACGAGGACCCCGGCGCGGAGCTGATCGGGGCCGTCTGCCGGCGGCTGGCCGACCAGGTGGAGGCGGGCTCCCGGTTGGGTCTCGCCGAGTTGCTGCCGCCCGGGGATGCGCCGCTCTGGGCGTCCTCCTCGGTCGACGGCCTGTCCACGACGGTGGGGGATGCCGGCGGCCGGCCGGTCACCGTGGGTTTCACCGAGTTGACCCCGCACTGGCTGGTCAGCGGCCGGTCGGACGCGGACCGGGCCGCCTTCCTGACCAACACCCTGCTCGGCCTGACCGCCCGTTACGGCCCGGACGAGCTGGCGCTGTACCTGGTGGACCTGGGTGCCGGGGAGTCGTTCGTGGAGTTCCTCCAGACCCAGCGGGACAGGTCCTGGGTGCCGCAGGTCCGCGCGGCGGGGATGGCCGCCGACCCGGAGTACGTGCGGGACCTCTTCGACCAGTTGACGGCGGAGATCCACCGTCGGGAGGAGGCGGCGGCGCGGGCCGGCGGTCAGCGTTTCGCCGAACTGCGTGACCATCAGGGGCTGCCGCGCGTCGTCTGCGTCATCGACAACTTTCCACTGCTGCTAACGGATCGGGACCCGGTGGCCGCCGAGGTGCTGGCCCGGTTGGACGGGCTGGCCCGCTCGGGTCGCGGGTACGGCGTGCACCTGGTTCTGGCCGGCGCGGGTGACCTGGGGGTCGGCGCGGGACCGGCACCCCGGGACTCGGTGCTGGGGCAGTTCCCGGTGCGGGTGGCGCTCGCCGGCGGCAGTGCGGTGCTGATGCCGACGAACGACGCCGCCGCCGGTCTGGCGGTGGGCAGTGCCGTGGTCAACACCGCCGGGGGCCTGGGTGGCCCACGCGGCGCGACGCGCGGGCACGAGCGGCTGGTCCGGTTCCCCGACCCGCACGACGTCCCGGAGGTGGTGGAGGAGTTGCGGCACCGGCTGTTCGCGGCGCGGCCGGAGGGTGCCGTACCGCCCGTGGTGTTCGCGGGTTGGGCCCGGCCGCTGCTGGGCAACGACCCCCGGATGCGCGCCGCCATCGCCGGCCGGTGCGGGGCGCCGGCAGCTCTGCTGGGCCGGGCGGTCGACGTGGCCCGGACGACCGTGGCGGTGCCGCTGGGCCCGGTGGCCGGCCGTAACCTGGCTGTCCTCGGGCCGGGTCCGGCGGCGGCGACGCTGCTGGCGACGGCCGCGCGCAGCACCGCCGCGCACCATCCGCCGGGCGGCGCGGAGTTCGTGCTCGCGCCGCTGGCGGAGGGGTCCGCGCCGCTGGCCGCCGCGCTCGCCGCCGAACTGGGCGGACGCCACCGGGTGTCGACGGTGGACGGGCCGGGGTTGCTGACCGCTTCCCCGGGCACCGGCCCGACCTACCTGGTGGTGTTCGGGGTGGACGTGCCCTCGGCCGAGGAACTGCCGCCGGACCGGCTGCGTGCGCTGCTGCGGGAGGGCCCACCGGCGGGTCGGCACCTGCTGGGCTGGTGGCGGACGGTGCCGCCGCTGGCCGGGTTGGTGGAGCCGGACGGCGAGGTCGGGAAGCTGGCTGCGGTCGCGGCGGTCGACGTGCCGGGTGCGCAGCTCGCCCCGCTCTTCGGGCACCCGGTGCAGTGGCGTCCCCGGCCGGCCCGGGTGGTCCTCTGGGACACCGCCGACGACCGGGGCACGGTCCTGGTGCCGTTCGCCGACGAGGCGGACCCGGCGTGACCGGCCACGGCCGGGCCCGTGCGGAAGCCACCCACGGCGGGGTCCGCGCGGTGGCGACGCGCTGCGGAGTCGGCAGGCGGGGCCCGGAGGACGGCCCACGCGGGGCGGGGCGTACGGGACCGACCGCCAGGAAGACCGTAGGTGACCGACCGCGAGGGGGAGCGGGCGTGACGAGCCGCGAGGAGCGTCGGGCGTGAGTATCGACGACGCCGTGACGGTGGCCCCGGTCCGGCAGCGGACAGGCGGCGAGCCGACCCCGTCGGTGGCCGCCGCCTGGACCGACTACCTGGCCGCCGCCCGTCAGCTCGACGGGGTACGCCGGGGTGCGGCGACGGCCGCCGCCGCGCAGGCCCGGGCGGTGGAGGCGGCCCGCGCCGAGTTGGCCGAGGTGCGTGCCCGGTTGACGCCGCAGCAGGCCCGGCTGCGCGAGTTGGGCGTACCGGCGATCTCGTTGGCCCCGACCCCACCGGAACTGGCCGAGGCGACCCGGGCGATGGCGGGTGGTCCGGCGGCGGTGCTGGCGGGCCTGCGGACGGCGCAGGGGTGGGCGGAGGGTGCCGACGCGGCGCTGGCGGCGCGCGGTTCGCTGCGGCCGGCGGCCTGGCCGCCCCGGTTGCGCAACCTGCTGGTGTACGGCCCGCTGGCGCTGGTCGTGCCGCTGGTGCAGCTGCTGCTCCTGGTGACCCTCGGCACCGGGCCGGTGGTCGTGGCGGCGCTGCTGGCGGGTCTGCCGATGCCGGCGGCGGCGTTCGCGGCCGGCTGGGTGGCGATCGCCCGGCTGTTCCCGCCGGGGCCGGACGGCCGGTGGGACCGTACGCCCCGGCTGGGGCTGCTGACCTGTCTGATCCCGGCGGTGGTGACCGCCGCCGGGATCACGCTGGCGCTGCTGGCCGGTTGACCCGCGCCGTCCCACGCGCCACGGTTCAGCGGTTCAGCGGTTCAGCGGTTCAGCGGTTCAGCGGTTCAGCGGTTCAGCGGTTCAGCGGGGAATGATGAGCGACATCGCCTCGGCGCGGGATTTCGCGTCGTGCTGGAGCACGCCCCGCACGGCCGAGGTGATGGTCTTGGCCCCGCTCTTCTGGATGCCGCGCATGGCCATGCACATGTGCTCGCAGTCCAGTATCACGATGACGCCGCGCGGTTGCAGCCTGCTCATCAGCAGGTCGGCGATCTGCGAGGTGAGCCGCTCCTGCACCTGCGGGCGGCGGGCGAACACCTCGACCAGCCGGGCCAGCTTGGACAGGCCGGTGATCCGGCCGTCGGGGCCGGGGATGTAGCCGATGTGCGCGCTGCCCCGGAACGGCAGCAGGTGGTGTTCGCAGAGGCTCATCACGTCGATGTCCCGGACGAGCACCAACTCCTCGTGGTTGGCCTCGAAGGTGGTGCTGAGCACCTGGGACGGGTCGACCCGCAGGCCGGCGAAGAGTTCGGCGTACGCGCGGGCGACCCGGGCCGGGGTCTGCTGGAGGCCGTCCCGGTCGGGGTCCTCGCCGACCGCGATGAGGATCTCGCGGACCGCCTTCTCGATCCGGCCGAGGTCCATGGTGTCCTCGATCGGGCGACCGTTGAGCTTGCCGCTGATCAGCCGGGCGGCGACGTAGTCCAACGTCTCGTCGCCGGGCTCGGTGGACGAGGCGGCCAGCCCCGGGTTGTCGGGGCTGGCCGCGGCGTCGGTGTTCAGTGCAGACCGTCCGAGTTGTTCGTGGCCCCGCCGACGGAGATGCCGTCGGCCGTGGCCTGCGCCTTGAGCTTCTCCTTCTCGGCCGGGGTGAGCACCGGCGGCTCGGTGGAGGGCAGACGCTTGCCGAAGCCGTTGTACGGGGCCATCGGCGGGCGCTTGACCACCCGGGAGCAGATCCGGGCCATGTCGGCGGTGGAGAGGGTCTCCTTCTCCATCAGCTCCAGGACCATGTTGTCCAGGACGTCCCGGTATTCCACCAGGATCTCCCAGGCCTCGTCGTGGGCCAGTTCGATCAGGGCCCGCATCTCGCCGTCGATCTCGGCGGCGACCGAGTCGGAGTAGTCCCGCTCGTGGCCCATGTTGCGGCCGAGGAACGGTTCGTCCCCGCTGGTGCCGTACTTGATCGCGCCGAGCTTCGAGCTCATGCCGTACTGCGTGATCATCGCGCGGGCCAACTGGGTGGCCTTCTCGATGTCGTTGCCGGCCCCGGTGGTGGGCTCGTGGAAGACGAGTTCCTCGGCGGCCCGGCCACCCAGGGCGTACGCCAGGGTGTCGATCATCTCGGCCCGGGTCTGGGTGTACTTGTCCTCGGTCGGCAGGACCAGGGTGTGCCCCAGCGAGCGTCCCCGGGACAGGATGGTCACCTTGTGCACCGGCGCGGCGTGTGGCAGCGCCCAGGCGACCAGCGCGTGCCCACCCTCGTGGTACGCGGTGATCTTCTTCTCCTGGTCGCTCATCACCCGGGTCCGGCGCTGCGGCCCGGCGATCACCCGGTCGATCGACTCCTCCAGCGAGTCGTTGGTGATCGCCCGCTGTTCCTTGCGGGCGGTGAGCAGCGCCGACTCGTTGATCACGTTGGCCAGGTCGGCACCGGAGAAGCCGGGGGTACGCCGGGCGACCGCGTCGAGGTCGACGTCGGGCGTGAACGGCTTGCCCTTGGCGTGCACCCGCAGGATCGCCTTGCGGCCCTCCATGTCGGGGGCGTCGACCGGGATCTGCCGGTCGAAGCGGCCCGGACGCAGCAGCGCCGGGTCGAGGATGTCCGGCCGGTTGGTGGCGGCGATCAGGATGACCCCGCCCTTGGTGTCGAAGCCGTCCATCTCGACGAGCAACTGGTTGAGGGTCTGCTCCCGCTCGTCGTGGCCGCCGCCCATGCCGGCGCCACGGTGCCGGCCGACGGCGTCGATCTCGTCGACGAAGACGATCGCCGGGGCGTTCGCCTTGGCCTGCTCGAAGAGGTCCCGGACCCGGCTCGCGCCGACACCGACGAACATCTCGACGAAGTCGGAACCGGAGATCGAGTAGAACGGCACCCCGGCCTCGCCGGCGACGGCGCGGGCCAGCAGCGTCTTACCGGTACCGGGCGGACCGAAGAGCAGCACGCCCTTCGGGATCTTGGCGCCCAGGGCCTGGTACTTCGCCGGGTTCTGGAGGAAGTCCTTGATCTCGTGGAGTTCCTCGACCGCCTCCTCGGCCCCGGCGACATCCGCGAAGGTCGTCTTCGGGGTGTCCTTGGTGATCATCTTCGCCTTGGACTTGCCGAAGTTGAGCACCCGGGAGCCGCCGCCCTGCATCTGCGACATGAAGAACAGCAGCAGGAGCACGAGCAGCGCGATGGGCAACAGGTTGACCAGCAGGCTCACCCAGATGCTGTCGGACGACACCTTGGCGTCGGCCGGGCCGGTGACCCGGTTGGCCGCCTTGGCCGCCAGCACCTCGTTCCAGACCTGCTCGCCGGCCTGGTAGGGGAACTGGGCCTCGATCCGGTCGGTCGTGGTGTCGCCGAACTTGGTCTTCTCGGCCAGGTTGAGCTGGAGCGTCTGCTCCTTGTCCTGGAAGACGACCTTGTTGATCTTGGCGGTGTGCAGTTGGTCGAGCGCAACGGAAGTGTCCACCCGGTGGTAGCTGGGACCAGCGGTGAACAGCTGACTGAGCACAACGGCGCCGAGGATGACCAGGATGATCCAGACCACCGGTCGGCGGAAGAAACGCGTACGTTCCATGCTGTTGTCGAGCGCCGAGGCGCCCGCATCCTCCTGATCGACGTCCTGACCGTCTGAATGGTGTCGCCGCCGGGGGCGGCGTCGAGCCGCCGTGCGGGCCGGCCTCGACCCCGAGGCGCGCGAACTGCCGCACCGCGGTCATTCGACGGTACACCGTGTACGCGAGGAGCGAGCTTGCGAGCCCCGCAGTCGGGCACATTCGTAGCCCTACTGCACGCGAGGAGCGAGCTTGCGAGCCCTGCGGTTACGCGTACGGCGAACCGGGGTTTCAGCCGGCGTGACGGGGAACGTGCGCACCGGCACCGTCGACCGCCCGGTCACGCGGGTCGGGGTGCCGGACGCGGAGATGTCCCACGCCACCGACACCCACGGTAGTCGGACTGCCTGGGAGCCCGCTGAACGTCCGCTCGATGACGACCGATCCGGGCGGACCTCAGGCGCGGGCGTAGACCTCGGGCTTGAGCACCCCGACGTAGGGCAGCTCGCGGTAGCGCTCGCCGAAGTCGAGGCCGTAGCCGACCACGAACTCGGTGGGGATGTCGAAGCCGACGTACTTGACCGGCACCGTGACCTTCACCGCGTCGGGCTTGCGGAACAGGGCCACCACCTCGACGCTGGCGGCCGACCGGGACTCCAGGTACCGCAGCAGCCAGGACAGGGTCAGGCCCGAGTCGACGATGTCCTCGACCACCACCACGTGCCGGCCGGCGATGTCCCGGTCCAGGTCCTTGAGGATGCGCACCACGCCGGAGGAGGTGGTGCCCTGGCCGTACGAGGAGATGGCCATGAAGTCCAGCTCGACGGGCGGACCCTGCCGGCCCAGCGCGCGGGCGAAGTCGGCCATGAACATGACCGCGCCCTTGAGGACGCAGACGAGCAGCAGTCCGTCGGTGACCCCGGCGTAGTCCGCCGAGACCTGCTTGGCCAGCTCCGCCGTCTTCTCGCGGATCTGCGCCTCGGAGATGATCACGTGATCGATGTCGGCGTCGTACCAGGAGCCGTCAGCCATGCTCCTAGCCTGCCGTACGCCGGAGGACCCGCGTCGGCGGGGCCGCCCCTTTCGGCGCGGTCCCGCCCCGAATTTTCCGGCACAACGGAATCAACCACCTCAGCAGGTACGGGATCGCCAGCGGCGGCCCTCCTCGGTGGGCTTCCAGTCGGCCGAGTCGCGGGTGTCGGCGGTCAGGCCGAACGCCGAGGCGGCGGTCAGCGCGGCGAGGAAGAGCAGGAACAACAGGAACTGCATGGCGGCGCTCGCTTTCTCGCGATCTGAGTGGTTTTCGCCGCCGGTGCGCACCGGACTCATCCCAGTTTCCGCCAGTGGTCCGGGCCGGGACAGTGGCAGTCATGCCAGGTGCCCTCGATTTCCTGCCACTTTTCCGGTTACCCTCGTCACATGATTCGATCGGTGGCCGTCATCGCGTTGGACCGGGTGGCCGTCTTCGAGCTGGGTGTGCTCACCGAGGTCTTCGGCACCGACCGCACCGACGACGACTTCCCCGGCTACCGGTTCACCGTCTGCACCGCCGACGGCGACCCGGTCCGTACCGCCTCCGGGTTCGGGCTCACCCCGCACGCCGACCTCGCCCCGGTCGACGACGCCGACCTGGTCGCCGTGCCCGCGTACACCCAGGGGGGTGAGGTGCCCGAGGCGGTGCTGGCCGCGCTGCGCCGCGCCGCCGACCGGGGCGCGTACGTGTTCAGCGTCTGCTCGGCGGCGTTCGTGCTCGGCGCGGCCGGCCTGCTGGACGGCCGGGAGTGCACCACCCACTGGAAGTACGCCGATGAGCTGCAACGCCGGCACCCGTCGGCCCGGGTCCGGTGCAACAGCCTCTACGTGGCCGACGGGCCGGTGCTGACCAGCGCCGGCACCGCCGCCGGCATCGACGCCTGCCTGCACCTGGTGCGCCAGGAACACGGCTCGGTCACCGCCACCCGGCTGGCCCGCCGCATGGTGGTCCCCCCGCACCGTGACGGCGGCCAGTCCCAGTACGTCGAGGCGCCGATCCCGGCCACCCCCGACGCGCCCACCCTCGAACCGGTGCTGAGCTGGCTGGTGGGGCACCTGGACCGGCCCACCACGGTGGACGAGCTGGCCGCCCGCGCCGGCATGTCACCGCGCACCTTCGCCCGCCGGTTCCGGGCCGAGACCGGCACCACCCCGCACGACTGGCTGACCAACCAGCGGGTGCTGCTGGCCCGCCGGCTGCTGGAGGAGACCCGGCTGAGCGTGGAGAGCGTCGCCGGCCGCTCGGGTTTCCCCGACGCCGCCGCCCTGCGCCACCACTTCGCCCGCCGGGTCGGCACCACCCCGCAGGGCTACCGCACCACCTTCCGCGACCGGGTCCCCACCGCCTGAGCCGCCACCGCCCCGGCACGGACCACCTCGCCGGCCGGACGGGCCGAGGATCCGACCGGAGCGCCTCGCCGGCCGGGCGGGCCGGGGGTCAGTAGCCCAGCGCCGCGCCGTCGACCCGGGGCTCCGCGCCGACCACCCAGCCGCCGGCCGGGGCCCGCCACAGCGCCTGGCCGTACCCGAAGACGGACGGCTCGTCGGCGACGGTGACCTCGTGGCCCCGGGCGCGCAACCCCGCGACCAGGCCGGGCTCGGCCGCCAGGGCCGGCTCGACCAGCAGGGTCCGGCCGGCGTGCCAGTACCAGCGGGGGGCGTCGAGGGCGGCCTGCGGATCACGGCCGTCGTCGACGGTCGCGGCGACCAGCTGGACGTGCCCCTGCGGCTGCATGTGCCCGCCCATCACCCCGAACGGGCCGACCGGTGCGCCGTCGCGGGTCAGGAAACCCGGGATGATCGTGTGGAAGGGCCGCTTGGCCGGCCCCACCAGGTTGGGGTGACCCGGGTCGAGCCGGAAACCGGTGCCCCGGTTCTGCAGGGCGAAGCCGTATCCGGGCAGCACCACCCGGGAGCCGAACCCCAGGTAGGTGGACTGGATCAGGCTGACCATCAGGCCGTCGGCGTCGGCCGTGCAGAGGTAGACGGTGCCGCCCCGCTCGGGTGTGCCGGCCACCGGGACGCCGGCCCGGTCGGTGAGCAGCGCCCGCCGCGCCGCCAGGTAGCCCGGGTCGAGCAGGCCGGCGGTCGGCACGTCGACGCGTTCCGGATCGGCCACGTGGGCGTGCGCGTCGGCGAAGCCGAGCTTGACCGCCTCCACCTGCCGGTGCACCCGGTCCACCGGGTCGACGACCGGATCGAGGCCGTCCAGGACGCCCAGCGCCTGCAGCGCCGCCAGCCCCTGCCCCGGCGGCGGCAGCTCCCACACCTCGTGCCCCCGGTAGCGGACGCTGACCGGGTCGACCCAGGTCGAGGTGTGCGCGGCCAGGTCGGCGGCGGTGAGCAGGCCACCGGTACGGGCGGCGTGCCCGTCCAGCGCCGCCGCGATCGCGCCCCGGTAGAAGTCCTCCGCGCCGGTGGCGGCGATCAGCCGCAGCGTCCGGGCCGCCGCCGGATTGCGCCAGCGTCCGCCGGCCCGGGGCGCCCGGCCGGCCACCGTGAAGACCCGGTCGAACTCGGTGAACTCGGCACCCGTCGGCACCGGCTGCGCCAGCGCCCGGGCCCAGGTGGCGGCGGTGCCGGTGGAGACGGGGTGGCCGTGTTCGGCGTACCCGACCGCGTCGGCGAAGAGGTCGGCGAAGGGCAGCACGCCGAACCGGTCGTGCAGGTCGCGCCAGCCGGCCGGCGCACCGGGCACCGTCACCGGCAGCCAGCCCCGGGCGGGCATCGCCGGCCCGGACGCCTGCGCGCCACCGAGCGCCGCCACAGGTTCCGCCGCCATCCCGCCGGTGGCCGCCAGCACCACCTCCCGGGTCAGCCCGGCCGGTGACCGCCCGGCGGCGGCGAGACCGTGCAGCCGGTCGCCGTCCCACACGATCGCGAACAGGTCACCACCGATGTCGTTGGACGGCGGCTGCACCACGGTCAACGTGATCGCGGTGGCCAGCGCCGCGTCGACGGCGTTGCCGCCGCGCCGCAGCACGGCCAGGCCCGCCGCCGCCGCGAGCGGATGGCTGGTCGAGACGGCACCGTGCGGGGCGAACAGGGCACTGCGGGGGTACGCCATCAGCCCTGTCTACCCCGCCTGCGTACCTGGCACCTCGGTTGGTCGGCACCCGGTGCATCGTGATCACACTGCGAAAATGGAGACGACACGCCGAGCCGAATGCGCAAAACGGCAATTTGATCGCTCCCCACCCCCTGCCACCCTGGCTGAGGCGCACCCGGACGGTCAACGGTCCCCGCCCGGACGCGTTCGGCGGCGCACCCACGGCCGGGTGTGCTCAGTCGACGGGCACCAGCCGGCCGTCCCGGCGGCCGACACGTACCCCGCCCGGCAGCGCCGTCGCACCCTGCCCCCGCCAGGCGGTGACCAGCGCGTCCAGCGCGTCCACGTGCCGGTGCGAGAGCGCACCCGGCGGGGCCCCCAACTCCCGCGCCCAGGCGTGCAGCACCCGGCTGCGGACCGCACCCGGCAACCCGGCCAGCGCCACGACGGACAGGCCCCCACCGTCACGCACGGGCCGGTCGACGGCCACCCGGTCGGGCCGGGGCTGCGGGGCGCCCAGGGCGGCGGCGGCCAGGTCGTCCAGCGCGGCGGTGTCGGCGGCGAGCAGCCGGGCGGTACGCGCCAGGTTGTCCACCACCCCGTCGCCGAGCGCGGCGACCAGTGCCGGCAACGCGTCGGCGCGGACCCGGGCCCGGGCGTACGACGGGTCGGTGTTGTGCGGGTCCTGCCAGGGGGTCAGGCCGAGCGCCGCGCACGCGTCGCGGGTCTGCGCCCGGCTGACGTCGAGCAGTGGGCGCAGCAGCGGTACCCCTTGCAGCTCCCGTCGGGCGGGCATCCCGGCCAGCCCGCGCGGGCCGGCCCCCCGGGCGAGCGCCAGCAACACCGTCTCGGCCTGGTCGTCGCGGGTGTGCCCGAGCAGGACGGCGACCGCGTCGTGCCGCCGGGCCGCCGCCGTCAACGCCTGGTATCGGGCCTGCCGGGCGGCCGCCTCGGGGCCACCGGGACGGCCGGCCACCGTCACCGGCACCGCCTCGACCGGATCGAAGCCGACCCGACCCGCCCATTCCGCGACGGCGGTGGCCCGCTCGGCCGACCCGGCCTGCAACCCGTGGTCGACGGTCACCAGACCGGCCGGTCGACCGAGCCGGGACGCCACGAAGGCGGTGGCGGCGGCGAGGGCCAGCGAGTCCGCCCCACCCGAGCAGGCCACCAGCACCGGCCCGGTGGGAGGCAACCCGGCCAGCGCCCGACGGACCGCGACCCGGACCGCGGCCACCGCCGGATCGGGGGACGGCCTGGGAGAGACACCGACGCCGTGCCGCCCGACTGCGGCCGGCTCGGCGGCGCGGAGCCCGACCGGCAGGTCGGCGATCCGGGGTCCGGCCCCGGCCGGGTCGGCGGAACGGGCTCCGGGCCCGGCCTGGTCGGCGGAACGGGGTGCGGGCCCGGCCGGTTTCTCCACGGCGGGACCGGTCGACGGGGCGGCAGGGGGCGGCCCGGTCACCGGGTCGGCGGGGGTGGGCCGGCCGGCCACCGGGTCAGCCGGCGGTCGGGGTGGCGCCGGCCGGGCCGTGCACCCGGGCCACCCAGGCGGCCGGGTCACCCAGCTCGTCGAGCCGGGGCAGGGTCAGCGGCGAACCGAAGATCTTGTTGAAGCCGGGCATGCCGACCTGCTCGACCACGCCGTGCACGAACTTGCGGCCCTCGGCGTACTGGCGCATCTTGACGTCCACGCCGAGCAGCCGGCGGATCGCCTTCTCCAGCGGGTTGCCCGCCTCGCGGCGGCGGTTGAACCCCGCCCGGATCCGCTCCACGCTGGGGATGACCTGCGGGCCGACGCCGTCCATCACGAACTCGGCGTGCCCCTCGAGCAGGGTCATCAGCGCGGTGAGCCGGTCCAGCACGGCCCGCTGCGCCGGGGTCTGCACGATGTCCAGCACGCTGGTGCGGCTGTCCGGGTCGCGGACCGCGTCGGAGAGGGTGGACACCCCCCGGCGCAGGCGCTCGACCAGGTGCTCGGTGCCCTGCGAGGCGTCCACGAACGCCTGCACCTCACCGAGGAAGTACGCCCGCATCCACGGCACGGCGGTGAACTGGGTGCGGTGGGTGACCTCGTGCAGGCACACCCAGAGCCGGAAGTCACGCGGGTCGGCGCCGAGCTTGCGTTCCACCTCGACGATGTTCGGCGCGACCAGCAGCAGTTGCCCCGGATCGGCCGAGAAGACCTCGTACTGGCCGAGCACCCGGCCGGAGAGGTACGCCAGCACGGTGCCGGCCTGCACCCCGGTGAGCCGGGAGCCGACGGCCTCGGTGAGCGCGCCGGGCGGCTTGTCGCCGGAGAGCCGGCTCACCAGTGGCGTGATCACCTCACGCAGGCCGGCGATGTTGGTGGCCGCCCAGTCCCGCCGGTCCACCACCCGCACCGGCGGATGGCTGACCTGCGGGCGCAGCCCCGTGTAGTCGGCGACGTGCCCGGCCGCCTCGTCGGTGAGCCGGCGCAGATCGCCGACCACCCCGGTCGCCTCCGCGTACGACACGCGGGGGCCCGACTTGCTCAGCGCCCCAGCGGTGGCGGCGGCCAGATCCCAGTCCACGAACTGCGCCATGCCACCCACCGTACCCGCGCCGCGACACCCCGGCCGGTTGCCCGCGTCCCGGCCGCCGGCGGCCGGCCCGGACCCGCCCCACCGACGGGGCGGCCCGGGCAGGGCCGCACCCGGCGGGGCAGGTCGGGTGCCGCCGCTCAGCGGCAGCCGCAGCCGGCCAGCGCGCCGGCGATCCGGTCCAGTGCAGCCCGGGTCACCTCGGGGTCACCGGCCGGGGCCCGGTCGGTGAGCACGGCGAAGGTGAGCAGCCGGCCGTCGCGGGTGGTGACCAGGCCGGCGATCGCGTGCACCCCGGTCAGGGTGCCGGTCTTGGCCCGGACCACACCGGCCCCGGCGGCCGTCTCCGTCGACTCGTAACGGCCGCCGAGGGTGCCCGACCAGGCGGCCACCGGGAGGCCGCCGAAGATCGCGGTCAGCTCCGGGTGGGTGCCGTTGCCGGCCACCGCGATCAGGTCGGTCAGCAGCGAGGGGCTGATCCGGTTGCTCCGGGACAGTCCGCTGCCGTCGGCGAGGCTGATCTCGTCGGCCGGCAGTCCCAGCTCGCCGATCACCTCGTCCATCGCCGCCGCGCCACCGGCGAAGGACGCCTGCTGGTTACGGGCCAGGGCGACCTGGCGGGCCAGCGCCTCGGCGATCACGTTGTCACTGTCGGTGATCATGATGTCGACCAGTCGGACCATCGGCAGCGACTCGACCTTGCCCAGTTCGGTTCCGGGCGCGGGCGCACCGGTCGCCGCCGTGCCACCGGCCGCCGGGGCGGTACCCCGGACCACCCCGTCCTGGGGCAGGCCGAGCAGCCGGGCGAAGGAGCGGCCGGCGGCCAGGTCGGGTTCGGCGTACCGCTCGGCCGCGCCGTGGCTGTCGACGAAAGCCTTCTTGGCCCCCACCGGGTCCCGGCGTGCCCCGTCGGTCATCAACGCGGTGATCGACGCGCCGAACCCGCCGGTCGGGATGTCCGCGTCCCAGCCGGGACCGTGGACCGGGCCGGGGAAGAGCGTGGAGTCGACCACCACCCGGGTCGGTGTGGTGCCGCCGAGGGCCTGCTTGACCTGCGTGGCGAGCGCGTCGAGGCGGGCCGCGCCGGGATAGAAGCCGGATTTGTCCACGGCCAGCGTCGGGTCGCCACCGCCGACCAGCACCACCTCGCCGGGGTTCGCCCCGGCCACCGCCCGGGTGGCGATCCGGTAGCCGGGACCCCGCGCCTCCAGCACGGTGACCCCGGTGGCGAGCTTGGTGACCGAGGCGGGCACGGTGGCGTCGTCGCCGCCCTTGGCGTACAGCGATTCGCCGGTGACCACGTCGGCCACCGACAGGTTGACCCGGCTGCCCAGGGCGGCGGCGGTGGTCAGCGGCTCCACCGCGGCGCGTACCCCGGCGGCGGTCGGCTCCGGTGCGCCGGCGTCGGGGCCGGCGAGCACCGGGGACGGGTCGGGTTCGGGCGGCCGCGCGGCGGCCGACGGGGTGCTCTCCGCCCCGCCCAGCCAGCCGGCGACCGGGCCCGGCCGGAGCACCGCCGCCGCTCCGGCGAGACCCACCAGCAACACGACGACCAGCATCACCGGCACCCATCGCCGACGTCGGCGCGGCGCGCCGCCGGACGGCGGCGGGCCGCCACCGTCCGGCGGCGCGGCGGGCGGCGTGGAACCCGGACGCTCCGACGGCTCCGGACGGGCCGGCGGCGACGCCACGCCCGGCTGGGGGGTGACCGTGGCCGCGCCCCGGTGCGGGGGGACCGACGCGGAGCCGGACGCCGGGGCGGCCGGCGCGGCACCGGACGGGGGGAACGGGGGCGACACCGGGGCGGACCCGACGGCCGGCCGGGCGGTGGTCGCGGACGGCGGACGCCAGGCCGGCGGTGGCGGGTGCTCACCGGCCCGACCGGTGGCCGGCGGTTCGGGCGTCGACTCGGGGCGACGGGGGACGTTCGCGTCGGGCACCGAGACCCGACCGGTGGCACCGCCGGTCACGGACCGGCCCGATCCCCGGCCGTCAACCCCCTCCGGGCGGTAGTGTGAATCTTCCCTCCCCACGACCCCCTCCTCCCGCCGCCGAACTCGCCTGGGTGACACTACTTCGGTCCGAAGACTATGCGGCGTCCGGAGCCGACGGGTGGCCATTCATCCGCACCGGGGCGTCAGTGGTTCCGTTCAGCCAGCGTGGGCAGACGAGGGAGCGTGGAAGATGGATTTCGACGTCACGGTTGAGATCCCGAAGGGTCACCGAAACAAGTACGAGGTGGACCACGCGACGGGCCGGATCCGACTGGACCGCACCCTGTTCACGTCGACCCAGTACCCGGCCGACTACGGCTTCATCGAGGGCACCCTCGGCGAGGACGGCGACCCGCTGGACGCGTTGGTGCTGGTGCCCGAGCCGACCTTCCCGGGGTGCCTGATCCGCTGCCGCACCATCGGCATGTTCCGGATGACCGACGAGAAGGGCGGCGACGACAAGGTCCTCTGCGTCCCCTACGAGGACCCTCGTCAGGAGCACCTGCGCGACATCCACCACCTGGGCGAGTTCGACCGGCTGGAGATCCAGCACTTCTTCGAGGTCTACAAGGACCTCGAACCGGGCAAGTCGGTCGAGGGGGCGACCTGGGTCGGCCGGGTCGAGGCCGAGGCCGAGGTGCTGGCGTCCTACCAGCGGGCCCGGGACGCCGAGGCGCAGGGCGGCACCCCGCACTGACCGGCTTTCCGCGAGCGGCCCGGACCGGACGGTCCGGGCCTTCGTCGTCGCGCGACCGGCCGCAGGTCCCGGCCGACGGCGGTCAACCCAGCAGGCCCCGGGCCGCGTCGTAGAGGTCCAGCACCGCGCAGGCCACCGGGACCACCGCCACCACCAGCGCGGTGTCGGTCAGGTCGGCCACCCGACCGAGGTACGGCGAGACCGGCCGCCGGGCGTACGTCGTACCGGCGGCGACGGCGAGCAGGGCGACGAGCAGCCCGCCCCCGCTCAACACCAGCAGCCCGGCAGCACCGGGGCGGCCGGCGAGCGTCGCCCCGAGCACCGCGAACCCGGCCAGCCCGGCCGTGACCGGGGG
This sequence comes from Micromonospora wenchangensis, assembly GCF_002210435.1. GTDB lineage: Bacteria > Actinomycetota > Actinomycetes > Mycobacteriales > Micromonosporaceae > Micromonospora > Micromonospora wenchangensis. Next base: position 87,951 of record NZ_MZMV01000015.1, on the reverse strand, counting down.
CACCCGGTGCCGGACGGCCACGAACAACCGGGACCGCAGCAGCAGCACCCCCGCGCCGACGGCCACCAGCACCCGCCCGGCGGACCCACCCTCGGCGGCGAGCACCAGCACGGCGGCCACCACCGCGACCGCGTGCCCGAGCAGCATCCCGGTCAGCATCTCCTCGCTGCGGGCCACCGCCGCGTGCACCCGGGCCCGGTCCGGCAGGTCCCGCATCCCGTCCGGGCCACCCGTCGGGCCGGCCGGCAGGGTGATCGGCGGTAGCGGCACCTTGCCCAGCCGGATGGCCAGCAGCGGCAGCGCCCCGAGCACGAAGACCAGCACGCAGAGCAGCACGGCGGCGGTGCCGGCCGGGCCGAGCAGCAGCCCGCCCAGACCGGCGCACGCGCCCACCACGCCGGCCGTCGCGCCGGCCACGAAGACCCGCAGCCGGGTGGCGACGCCGAGCAGGCCCAGCACGGCGGCCAGGAGCAGCGCCACCGCACCGGCGAGCAGCTCGGGCGCGCCGAGCCAGGGCAGTGGCCGGAACGCCCCCACCGGGTCGCCCGAGCTGACCGCGAGCGCGCCGGCCGCGGCGGCGTACGGCAGGGCGTAGCCGCCGAGGGTGGCCCCGGTCGGGCCGTCGCCGTACGCCCGGGAGGCGGTGGTGCCGGCGAGGGTGAGCAGCAGCGCCACCGCGCCCGCGGCGGGCCAGGCGGCGGGCTGTCCCGGCCCGGCGGCCAGCACGGCGAGCAGCCCCACGGCGAGCGGGACGGCCGCGCCGACCAGCACGGCCGCCCGGGTCGTCGTCGGCGACCAGGCCGCGCCCCGGCGACGCGCGCCGTCGGCGATGGCCTCGACCACGTCGTCGTACTCCAGCTCGGGCCACTGGTCGTGGGCGGGCACCAGGTGCAGCACCTCGCCGTCGCGTACCCCCTGCGGCAGCAGCGGCTGCGCGGTGACCAGCACCGCCCCGTCGGTACGCCGTAGCACCCAGCCGCCGTGCCGCTCGCCGTCGTCGGCCAGCCCCTCCCCGGCGTGCCGGAGCACCTCGGGCAGCAGCTCGGCCAGGGGGACCTGCTCCGGCAGGGCCACGTCGACGCGTCGCCCCGGTGCGCTGATGGTGACCCTGGCCAGCCCGATGGTCATCGACTGGACTCCATATCGGTGGGAGGTGGCGGCTGACGGACGACGCGCACTTTACCTACGATGAGCCAGGTTCGGGTTACCGAGCGCCACAGGGAGGTGGATTTGTCCACTGTCGTCATCAGGCGGCCACCGCGTCGGCCCGCGCCGGAGATCCCGGTCGGCGAGCTGCCCGTGGAGGGGCCGCCGGAGATTCCGGTGGTCACCGGCGGGCGCTGGCAGCAGGCGCTGATGGTGCTGCCGATGCTGGGCGGCACGGTGGCGATGGCGATGATGTTCGGTCGCGGTGGCGGCGCCTACTCGTACGTGGTGGGCGGGATGTTCGGGCTCTCCTCGGTGGCGATGCTGATGACCTCCTGGGGCAGCGCCTCGGGCAGCCCACGGAAGTCGGAGATGATGGCCGCCCGCCGGGAGTACCTGCGGCACCTGACCGCGCTGCGCCGACGGGTCCGGCAGACCGCCCGGCAGCAGCGGGCCGGGCTGTACTACCGGCATCCCGACCCGGGCCGGCTCTGGTCCACGGTGGACAGTCACCGGGTCTGGGAACGCCGCCCCGGCGACCCCGACTTCGGCGTGGTACGGGTCGCCGTCGGGCCGCAGACGCTGGCCACCCCGCTGGTGCCGCCGGTCACCAGGCCGCTGGAGGAACTGGAGCCGATGACCGCGGGGGCGCTGCGGCGGTTCCTCGACGCGTACTCGGTGGTGCCGGACCTGCCGGTGGCGCTGTCGTTGCGCAGCTTCGCCCGGGTCTTCGTCCGGGGAGGGCAGCCGGCCGGACCGGGCGGGGCTACGGCGGAGGGCGGCACCGGGTCACCCGACGCGCAGGCGCTGGCCCGCGCGATGCTCGTCCAGCTCGCCGTGTTCCACGCCCCCGACGAGCTGCTCGTCGCCGTCTGCGCCGGCCCGGAACGCCGTCGGCACTGGGAGTGGGTGAAGTGGCTGCCGCACGCCCACCACCCGAGCAGGGTCGACGCGCTCGGCCCCGTCCGGCTGGTCACCAGCTCCGCCGTCGACCTGGAACGGCTCCTCGGCGACGTGCTGGCCAGCCGGTCGCGGTTCAGCCCCGCCGGGCCGGCCACCGACGGCCCGCACGTGGTGGTGCTCCTCGACGGCGGTGACCTGACCGACGCCACCGAACTGACCGGCGACGGCGGCATCGACGCGGTGACCGTGCTCGACCTGGACACCCCGGCACCGCGCCTGCTGGACCGGTTCGCCCTGCTGCTGGAGGTCCGCGCCGGCCGGCTGCACTCCTGGTCGGCCGAGGGGCACGCCGAGGTGGGCACCGCCGACCGGCTGGACGTGGTCGACGCGGAGGCGTTCGCCCGGCGGCTCGCCCCGCTGCGGCTCGCCGCCGTCGCCCGGGGCACCGAGGCCGCCCTCGGGGCCGAACCCGGACTGCCCGAACTGCTCGGGCTCGGCGACCCGGAGGGGTTCACCGCCGACCAGGGCTGGCTGCCCCGCCCGCCCCGGGACCGGCTGCGGGTGCCGATCGGGGTCGGCCCGGACGGCGGCGCGGTCGAGCTGGACCTCAAGGAGTCGGCGCAGGACGGGATGGGCCCGCACGGGCTGCTGATCGGGGCGACCGGTTCCGGCAAGTCGGAGCTGCTGCGCACCCTGGTCCTGGCGTTGGCCACCACGCACAGCTCGGAACAGCTCAACTTCGTCCTGGTCGACTTCAAGGGCGGGGCCACCTTCGCCCCGTTCGAGCGGCTGCCGCACACCGCCGCCGTGATCACCAACCTGGTCGACGCGCTGCCGCTGGTCGACCGGATGGTGGACGCCATCAACGGTGAGCTGATGCGCCGCCAGGAGCTGCTGCGCCGGGCCGGCAACTTCGCCAGCCTGCGTGACTACGAGCGGGCCCGGGCGGCCGGCGCGCCGCTCGCCCCGCTGCCGTCGCTGCTGCTGGTCTGCGACGAGTTCTCCGAGCTGCTCTCCGCCAAGCCCGACTTCATCGACCTGTTCGTGCAGATCGGCCGGCTGGGCCGGTCCCTCGGGGTCCACCTGCTGCTGGCCAGCCAGCGGCTGGAGGAGGGGCGGCTGCGCGGGCTGGACACCCACCTGTCGTACCGGATCGGGTTGCGGACCTTCTCGGCGCTGGAGTCCCGCACGGTGCTCGGGGTGCCGGACGCGCACGAGCTGCCCCGCTCCCCCGGGCACGGCTACCTGCGCGCCGGCACCGACCCGCTGGTCCGGTTCCGGGCCGCGTACGTGTCCGGTCCGCTGCGCCGCCAGGGCGGCCCGGCCGGCGGCGGGGCCGGGGGCACGGCCCGGCTGCTCACCTTCTCCACCCATCTGGTGCCGGTGCCCGAGCCGGCCACCCCGGTGGCCCTGCCCGCCGTCGAGGAGGAGGCGGGGAGCCTGCTCGACACGCTGGTCGGCCGGTTGGCCGGGCAGGGGCCGCCGGCGCACCAGGTGTGGCTGCCGCCGCTGGACCGGGCACCCACCCTCGACGAACTGCTCGGCCCGCCCGGCGTCGACCCCGAACGGGGTCTGAGCTTCGCCAATCCGGAGCTGCACGGTGGCCTCCAGGTGCCGGTGGCGGTGGTCGACAAGCCGTACGAGCAGCGCCGGGATCTGCTGTGGCTGGCGCTGGGCGGGGCGGCCGGGCACGTGGCCGTGGTCGGCGCGCCGCAGAGCGGCAAGTCGCACGCGTTGCGGACGCTGGTCTGCGCGCTGGCGCTCACCCACACGCCGGCCGAGGCGCAGGTCTACTGCCTGGACTTCGGCGGCGGCGGGTTGACCGCGCTGCGGGAACTGCCGCACGTGGGCGGGGTCGCCGGCCGGGCCGACCCGACGGTGGTCCGGCGTACGGTCGGGGAGATCGCCACCGTGCTGGCCGAGCGGGAACGCCGCTTCACCGAGCTGGGCGTGGAGTCGATGGCGGCGTGGCGCAGGCGGCGGCGGGAGCTGGCCGCCGCCGGTCAGCCCCCCGTCGACCCGTTCGGTGACGTGTTCCTCGTCGTCGACGGCTGGGCCACCCTGCGCGGCGAGTACGACGACCTGGAACCCCTGGTCACCGACCTGGCCACCCGGGGCCTGTCGTACGGGGTGCACGTGGTGGCGAGCGCGGTGCGCTGGCTGGACTTCCGGCCCGGCATCCGGGACCTGTTCGGGTCCCGGATGGAGCTGCGCCTGGGTGACCCGTCCGACTCGGTGGTGAGGCGGGTGGCGGCGGCCGGCGTGCCGGAGCAGCCGGGGCGGGGGATCACCGCGCAGAGCCTGCACTTCCTCACCGCACTGCCGCAGTTCACCGGCGGTGAGACGGCGGATCTGGTGAAGGCGGTCGCGGGTGCCTGGTCGGGGCCGCCCGCCCCCCGGGTGCGGTTGCTCCCCCCGGTGCTGCCGTACGCCGATCTGGACACCACCGCCGGCACCGGGCTGGCGTTCCCGGTCGGGATCGCCGGGGCGGACCTGCGGCCGGTGCTGCTCGACTTCGCCGCCGAGCCGCACTTCGTGGTCTTCGGCGACGCCGAGTGCGGCAAGTCGTCGTTCCTGCGGGCGCTGGCCACCTCCATCGTCACCCGGTTCACCCCGGAGCAGGCCCGGGTGATCCTGGTCGACTACCGGCGCAGCCTGCTCGGCACGGTCGAGACCGACCACCTGATCGGGTACGGCACGGCGGCGGCGCACACCACCGAGCTGATCGAGTCGGTCGCCGGCTACATGCGCGGGCGGCTGCCCGGCCCGGAGGTCACCCCGGCCCAGTTGCGGGACCGGTCCTGGTGGTCGGGCCCGGAGTTGTTCATCCTGGTCGACGACTACGACCTGGTGGCCAGTGGCCCGGCGAACCCGCTGCGCGGGCTGGAGGAACACCTGCCCCAGGCCCGGGACGTCGGCCTGCACCTGGTGCTGGCCCGCCGCTGCGGTGGCGCGGGCCGGTCCCAGTACGAGCCGGTCGTGCAACGGCTGCGGGAGTTGTCCACCGCCGGTCTGGTGATGAGCGGCAGCCCCGACGAGGGGCAGCTCGTCGGGGCGGTCCGTCCCGGCCCGCTGCCGGCGGGGCGTGGTCGGCTGGTCACCCGACGCGAGGGGGTCCGCCTCGTCCAGCTGGCACATCTGCCGCCACCGTGATCCGGGTGTGCCGGAACGTGCCGTGTCGGCAGCCGGAACCGGTAATCTCCGAGCAGCATGTGTCCCACGTGACGAATGGCTGACGATGTGACCAGGGTTCGGCAGGGCTCTCCGACGGCGCTGCACCGGTTCGCCGGGCGGGCGCTGCTCGGTGTCGCGGCGACCACCGTCACCGTGCTCGGCACGGCCCCGCCTCCCGCGTCCGCCGCGCCCCCGCCGTCGTCCACCCTGGTCGGGGCGCGGGCCGGCAATCCGCTGGCCGAGCCCGACTTCGCCCCGGTGCAGGCGCGTGCCGACCGGGTCCGTGACGACCAGTTCCAGCTCGACGAGTTGAACGCGGCCACCGCCTGGCGTACCTCGACCGGGCGTGGCGTCACGGTGGCGGTGATCGACTCCGGGGTGGACGGCAACCACCCGGACCTGGTCGGCCAGGTGCTGCCCGGCATGGACCTGGTCTCCCCCGGCGGCGGTGCGGAGCCGGACCCGGTGGGGCACGGCACCACGGTGGCCAGCCTGATCGCCGGGCGGGGCGACGACCGGCGGGGCGTGGTCGGGCTCGCGCCGGACGCCCGCATCCTGCCCGTGCGGGTGCTCGACGACGAGAACCGCTACGACGACGCGATGATCGTCGCCCGGGGGGTGCGCTGGGCGGTCGACAACGGCGCCCGGGTGATCAACCTGTCCCTGGGTGGCAGCGGCGACAGCCCGGCGCTGGCCGCCGCGCTGGACTACGCGTTCGCCAGGGACGTGGTGGTGGTGGCCTGCACCGGCAACGTCGCCACGTCCACCACCTCGAAGGTCTGGTACCCGGCCCGGGAGCCGGGCGTGATCGCGGTGGCCGGGCTGGAACGCGACAGCGAGAACCTCTGGTCCGGTTCGATCACCGGTCACGCCACCACGCTGACCGCGCCGGCGACCGGTCTGGTCGGGGCCCGCCCGCCGAGCAACTACTGGGGCGTGCAGGGCACCAGCTTCGCCGCGCCGCTGGTGACGGCGACCGCCGCCCTGGTCCGCGCCCGCTACCCGGAGATGTCCGCCGGGGACGTGGTGAACCGGCTGCTGAGCACCGCGAAGGACATCGGGCCCGTCGGCCGGGACGACCGGTTCGGGTACGGCCTGGTCGACCCGGTGGCGGCGCTCACCGCCGACGTGCCGCTGATCGGCTACAACCCGCTGGACGACAACGATTCCCCCGGGGTGGTCGGGTTCGGGCCGGCCCCCGGCTCCGCCGAGGACGCCCGCGCCGGTGGGACCGGCAGCGACCCGCTCGGGTTCACCGCGCCCCGCCAGCAGACCCGGTGGACGGCGCAGCCCGCCGGTGGCGCCGACGAGGAGGATCCCCGTCGGCTGTGGACGGGTGTCGCCGTCGTGGCGGCCCTGGTCACCGGGGTCGCGATGATGGTCCGCCGGTTCCGGCTGCGGGATCGCTGAACCGGGCCTGAGCGCGGGCACGGCTGGGTAGAGCAGGTCGCATGAGTTCCTCCGGTCCGCGTACCTCCGTGTCGCCGTCGGGCCGGTCCTGGCGGAACCGCCGCCTGGACCCCGACCGTTCGCTCGGGTTGCGGCTGACCCTGGCGTCGGCGGCGGCGTTCCTGGTGCTGGTGCCGTTCGCGCTGCTGGCGGTGCTGGTGGTCGGGGCCTGGCCGCCGCTGCACGACCTGGACGCGGCGGTCACCGACTCCCTGCACCGGTTCGCCGCCGACCATCCGGTGTGGGTGCGGGTGATGAAGGTGTGGACGCACCTGGCCTCGCCGGGGCCGCTGCGGGTGGCCGCGCTGGTCGTGGTGGTGTGGCTGTGGCGGCGCGGGGCCCGCCGGCTGGCGCTCTGGGTGGTCACCACGATGGTCGTCGGCGGGGCGCTGGGGGCGGTGCTGAAGCTCCTCGTCGGCCGGGACCGCCCGGAGTTGCTCGATCCGGTGGCGCGGGCCGCCGGGTACTCCTTCCCGTCCGGGCACGCGCTGAACGCGACCCTCGCGGCGGGGGTGCTGCTGCTGGTGTTCCTGCCGTTCACCCGGGGTCGTCCGGCGGCCCGGGTGGCGCTGTGGACGGCGGCTGTGCTGCTGGTCGGGGTGACCTGCCTGAGCCGGGTGGCGCTGGGCGTGCACTGGGCCAGCGACGTGCTCGCCGGCTGCCTGCTGGGGGTGGCGGTGGTGGCGGCCACCGCGGCGGCGTTCCGTACCTGGCGGGAGCGGGTCGGGCTGCCGGCCGGCCGGGCCACGGTCGACGGGGTGGCGCCGGAGCTGACCGACCCGCACGCGTAGCGGCCTCCCGGTCCGGGTACTGGGCGGCCATGTCCGCCATCGCTGCGCAGGTCGCCAAGCGGGTGCTCCTTCCGGTGACCCTGCTGCTCTCGTTCATGGTCCTGCTCGGGCTGCTGGTGACCCGGGTCCTCGACGACGTCTGGCCGTTCACCGTGGAGGACGCGGTCAACCGCGAGCTGGCGGCCGACCGGACCGGGGGGTGGAACGACGTCTCGCTGGTGTTCAGCACCTTGGCCAGCACCCAGCTGATCGTGGTGGTCACCGTGCTGGTGGCGCTGGTGCTCCGGCTGGTGCTGCACCGCTGGCGGGAGCCGCTGTTCCTGTGCGCGGCGGTGTCCGCCCAGGCGCTGGTCTTCCTGCTCACCACGCTGGCCATCGACAGGCGTCGGCCGGCGGTGGAGCACATGGACGTCTCCCCGCCGACGTCGAGTTTCCCGTCCGGGCACACCTCGGCGGCGGTCGCCCTCTATGTCGGCATCGCGCTGCTGCTGGCCCTGCGGGCGGGCAGCACCGCCGGCAAGGTGACCTGGTGGACGCTGCTGGTGCTGGTCCCGGTCGGGGTGGCGGTGACCCGGATGTACCGGGGGATGCACCATCCGAGCGACGTGGTGGCGTCCTTCGTCAACGGTGGCACCTGTGTGGCGATCATGGCGCGGGCGGTGCTCGACAGGTCGCTGACCTGGGGTCGGGCCAAGCTGCCCGGCCTCATCCCGGCCGGCGGTGACGCCCCGGCCACCGCGCCGGCCGGCGGCTGACCACCCCCGGCTCCGGCCGGTCGGGCCGCGTCCGGGGGCTCAGGTGCAGTCGCCGGTGCCCACTCCCCGGGTACGCTCCGCGCCGGCCAGCGCCACCGGCCGGGCCTCCTCGGCGGTCACCGCGAAGCCGGTGTTCGGGTCGTCCGCCGCCGCCGCGAAGATCACCCCGAGCACCAGCCCGTTGGAGGAGACCAGCGGCCCGCCGGAGTTCCCGCTGCGCACCAGCGCCCGGATGGTGTAGATCTCCCGGTTGACCTTGCTGGCGTTGTAGATGTCCGGGCCCTCGATCCGGTCGACGTCGCGGATGCGGGCCGGGCGGGCGTCGTACGGGCCGTCGAGCGGGAAGCCCAGCACGATCGCGTCCGCGCCGCTGCCGGCCTGCCCGGCGGCGAAGCGCAGGGACGGACCGGGCAGCCCCGGCACGTGCAGCACGGCGAGGTCGCGGTCCGGGTCGTAGACGACGACCACCCCGTCGTACCGTTCGCCGCGCAGCTCGACGGCGACCGAGCGGGTGCCGGCGACGACGTGCGCGTTGGTCATCACCCGGTCGTCGGCGTAGACGAAGCCGGAACCCTCGATGCGGCGCGAGCAGCTCGGCGCGGACCCGAGCACCTTCACCACCGCCCGCTGGCTGTTCGCCACCACCTGCGAGCCGGCCAGCGCCGGGTCCGGCGGGGCGACCTGCCGGGCCGAGGTACGCCCCAGCCCGTTGAAGACGTCGGGGAACCCGTTGGTGTCGACGGTGTCGCGCAGCGCCGTGGACAGCTCCTGGGCCTGGTCGGGCAGGACCCGGTCCACCACGGTCAGCAACGCGCTGTTCTTGACCGAGGCGGCCAGCCAGGGCAGCGACGAGGAACCCAGCGGCACGGCGACCAGCCAGGCCACCAGCATCACCGCGAGGATCGAGACGAACGCGCCGCCGATGTCGTCGGCCCGCTTGGCGACGTCGTTGGTGATCGTGCGGCGCAGGTGGGAGCCGAGCCAGCCGGCCAGCGCCTGACCGAGGACGGCGAGCCCGAAGACGGCGACCAGGGAGACCAGCACCCGCGTCCCGCTGTCGATGAACTGGCGGGCCAGCATCGGCCCGAGCTGGAGGCCGATGAGCGCGCCCAGGAAGAACCCGGAGAACGACAGCGCCCCGATGACGAAGCCCTGACGGTATCCGCTGATCGCGAACACGAGCATGAGCAGGAGCAGAACGAGATCCACGGCCGACACCGGTCAAGGGTACGTGCACCGGACACCGGTGCGGCGTCGCGGCTGCGGAACGTAATGGTCAGGTCAGCGGGCCGGCCAGCTCGTCGGCCCGGTCGGTGCCGGCGGAGGGGGCCGGGGTGGCGTCGGTCGGCGGCAGGTCGACCACCCGCGACCGGGGCCACGGGCGGGCCCAGCCGGCCATCTCCAGCAGCGCGGCGAGCACCCCGGCGGTGAAGCCCCAGACCAGCATCCCCCGGACGGAGAACGCCGGGCCGGTCCAGCCGCCGGGGTGGCGGACCCGCATCCGGTTGGCCGGGTCGACCAGTTCGGCGACGGGCAGCCGGGCGACGTGCGCCACCTCGGCCGGTTCCCGGGGGTGCACCGGGTGCGGGCTGTGCCACCAGGCCAGGACCGGGGTGACCACGAACTCGCTGACCGGAATCCACAGCCTCGGCAGTTCGGCGAGGACGGTGACGCTTGCCGGGTCGAGGTCGACCTCCTCGTTGGCCTCGCGCAGCGCGGTGGCCCGCGCGTCGGCGTCCCCCGGGTCGGCCGCGCCGCCGGGGAAGGCCGGCTGGCCGGCGTGGTTGCGCAGGGTGGCGGCCCGTTGGAGGACCAGCACGTCGGGGCCGACGCCGGGCTCCTCGCCGAGCAGCACCAGCACCGCGCTCTCCCGGCCGCCCTGCTCGGGGGTGGTCAGCCGGGTGAAGTCCTCGGCCCGGGCGGTGCCGAGCCGGCCCAGCAGCGGATCGAACCAGGACGGCGGGCGGCGGTTCATCGGGTCGACCCGGCACCGACGGTCGGCCTCACGCGGGCACCACCAGGCCGAGGTGCCGGCGGACGAGGTCGGCGAGGCGGGCGTCGTCGAGCGCGCCGGAGGTGTCGGTGTGCCTGATCCGCCCCTGCGCGTCCACCAGCAGGGTCAGTGGCACCGCCGTGCGGCGCAGTTCCCGTTGCAGGGCCTCGCCCTGGTCGAACAGGACCGGGAAGCGGATGCCGAAGTCCTCGCCGACGGCCTGTGCGCCGTCCCGGCTGTCCCGGCTGTTCACCCCGATCACCTGGAGCTGGCCGGCGGCGCGGACGCTGAGCCGCTGGAAGGCCGGCAGTTCCTTGCGGCAGGGCGGGCACCAGGAGGCCCACACGTTGATCACGGCCGGGCCGTGGATGTCACGCAGCGCCACCGGGGCCCCGCCGGTGAAGCAGGAGAGCACGAGTTCGGGCAGGGGGCTGCCGGTGTCGGCGGTGGCGGACCCGGTCGGTGCGGGGGTGGAGCCCGGCGTGGTGGTGAGGGTGGCGCAGTCGGCGAACGGCGACGGGCGGGCGGCGCGGGTGGGGCCGGCGGCGGGGCCCTCCCCGCCGGTGGTGGCGGTGCAGCCGGCGAGCGCCAGCAGCACCGGGACGAGCAGTGCGGCGAGCCGGGGTTTCACGGTGCCTCCGCGGCGGCGGCCTGCGCGGGCACCAGCTCCGGGTCGACCCCGGCGGCGACCGCGAGGTCCCGGGCGCGGGGGCCCTTGAGCAGCTTGGCGGCGGCGGCCGGCTCGGTCGGCCCGAGCCCGTACGACGGGCAGAGCCGGGTCAGGGTGCACGCCCCGCAGGCGGGCTTGCGGGCGTGGCAGACCCGCCGGCCGTGGAAGATGATCCGGTGGGAGAGCATGGTCCACTCCCGCTTCGGGAACATCGCCCCGATCTCGTGTTCGATCTTGACCGGATCGGTCTGGATGGTCAGCCCCCACCGCTGCACCAGCCGCTGGAAGTGGGTGTCGACGGTGATCCCCGGGACGTCGAAGGCGTTGCCGAGGATGACGTTGGCCGTCTTGCGGCCGATCCCGGGCAGGGTCACCAGGTCGGCCAGCCGGCCGGGGACCCGGCCGTCGTACCGCTCGGTCAGGGCCTGCCCCAGCTTGATCAGCGAGTCGGTCTTGTTGCGGTAGAAGCCGGTCGGCCGGATCATCTCCTCCAGCTCACCCCGGTCGGCCCCGGCGTAGTCGGCGGCCGTCGGGTAGCGGGCGAACAGCTTCGGGGTGACCTCGTTGACCTTCTTGTCGGTGCACTGCGCGGAGAGGATCGTGGCGACGGCCAGCTCCAACGCGGTGGTGTGGTCGAGTTCGCAGTGGGCGTCCGGGTGCGCCTCGGTCAGCGCCCGGCCGATCCGCCGGGCGCGCCGGGTGCGGCCGAGTTCCGTCTCGACCCGGCCGGGAGAGCTGATGGTCACGCCGGCCAGCCTACGTCGCCGCCCCGACGGGCCGCCGGAGCACGCCCTCCGGTCAGCCGGCGTCGGGTGGGCTGATCTTCCCCTTGCCGTCGAACCGGGCGGCGGTGCGCGGGAAGTCGTTGGTGCTGAGCTGCTTGACCAGGCCGAGCCCCTGCCCGGCGGGGTCCATCCCCGGCTTGCCCACCGAACTCATCCGGGTGGAGGTGAACGAGCCACCGGCGAAGCTGCCGTCGGGCTTGAGGGAAACCTTCAGCACCCCGCCCCAGCCGAGCCGGCCGGTCGGGTTGAGCGACCGGGCACCCCCGGCGAAGTTGCCCAGGCTGTACGCGATCAGCCGGCCCTGGTAGAACTCCATCCCGCGCAGCACGTGCGGGCCGTGCCCGACGATCAGGTCGGCCCCGGCGTCGATCATGGCGTGGGAGAACTTCACCGGGTCGCCCCGGTTCTCGCCGAGGAACATCTCGGTGCCGGGGCGGACCCGGGTCTTGTCCGACCCCTCGCCGCCCATGTGCACCTGCACCACGACCAGGTCGGCCATGGTGGCGGCCTTCTCGACGACCCCCTTGGCGGCGTCGATGTCGACCAGGCTGTTGGACCACGGGTACGACGAGAAGCCGGCCACCGCGACCTTCACCCCGCCGACCTCGACCACGGTGATCTGGTCGGGCGCGCCGGTGTGTTTGAGGCCGTGCTTCTCCAGCGCCTGCTGGGTGTTCTCGTAGCCCTGCGGGCCGAAGTCGTAGCCGTGGTTGTTGGCCTGGTTGAGCAGTTGGAACCCGGCGTCCTTCAGATGGCCGGCGTACTCCGGCGGCACCCGGAACTGGTAGCAGTTGCTGGCGTTCGCGCCGCACTTACCGGTGCCGGTGTCCGTGGTGAGCGGCTCCTCCAGGTTGCCCATCACCAGGTCGGCCTTGAGCGCGTCCTTGACCTCGTCGAAGAAGCCCTTGCCGCCGTTCGCCGGCAGCCGGGACGGGGCCATCCCCATGACGATGTCCCCGGTCGCCGACAGGGTGATCGCCTCGGTCTTGCCGGTCCCCCCGGTGGTCGGCACCGGGGAACCGGTGGCGCCACCGCCGCCGCCCGGTCGCCAGACCGGGTCCGGGCTGTCGGACGACTGGCCGCAACCGGCGAGGAGCACGGCGAACAGCGCGCCGCAGGCGAGCGCGACGCGGCGGCGGGGACGGGGCTGGAGGAAGGCGGCAGAGTACATCGCCCGCGACGCTACCGGGTGGCCAATCGACCGACGACGGGCCGATCGGACGGAAGTTCAGCCCGTCCGCCGCTGCGACCACGGGACGCAGGGCACCGCGCCGCCGTCCCGGACGGCCGCGTGGACGGCGCGGGCGAGCGGCGCGCCCCAGATCGACCGGGGTCCGCCGTACGGCTCGGCCGGGTCGCCCGCCGGGCAGAGCACGGTGACCGCGTCGGTGGGCGTGCCGGTGCCCGGCAGGCCCAGTTCCCCGATCGCCTGGCACTTCGCCTCGGTGGCGGTGGCGACCGCGTTCACCAGTGCCGCGTCGCCGAGCGCCGCCGGCACGTACACCACGATGTTGACCGTGCCCACCCGCTGCGCCGGGGCGGGGGCGGGGTCGGCGGCGGCCCACAGGGGGGTGCCGAGGCCGACGGTGGCCCAGGCGCGGACCCCGGTGTCGGCCCGGGTCACCACCTCGGCGACGTCGACGCCGGTGAGCAGGCCGACCCCGGGTCCGTCGAGGTCGAACCGGGCGGCTAGCGCGGCCAGGTGGGCCGCCGGGTCGTCCCGGTGGTACGACATCGGCACGGTCGCGTTGACCACCCAGTTGCGCGGGCCGACGCCGCCACCGAGCGGGCCGGAGCTGACCGCCCGCAGCGGGACACGGGCCCGCCACACGAGCACCGGAATGTCCCACCCGTCCTCGGGGCGGTGGGTCAGCACCGGGTCGCTCAGCACCCGGACACCCTACGACCGGCGGTGGCCGACCCCGGTGACCAGGTGGTTCGGGCGGACGATCATAGTGCCCGATCGGGTCGGTGAGGTTACGCCCAACGATCAAGATTCCAGGGGTGCAGCTCTGATTCGTCCTCACGTGCGCCTAGACTTGGCGGCGCGCGAGGGATCAGCGGACGGCGGACCCGGCCGAGGGACGGCAACGCGCAACCGGAGGTGCGCGATGGACGAGGTACTGGCCCGCAGCGGGATCTTCCAGGGTGTCGACCCGGAGGCTGCCGAGGCGCTCGCCAAGGAGATGGAGACGATCGACGTCCGCAAGGGCGAGATCGTCTTCAACGAGGGCGAGCCCGGCGACAGTCTCTACATCCTCCTGTCAGGCAAGATCAAGGTCGGGCGTCGGGCAGCCGACGGCCGGCAGAACCTGATCGCGGTGATGGGCCCGTCGGACATGGTCGGTGAGCTGTCGCTCTTCGACCCCGGCCCGCGTACGGCCACCGCCACCGCGGTCACCGACACCCGCCTGGTCCGGCTGCGCAAGCAGGCGCTGCGGCCCTGGCTGAACAACCGGCCCGAGATCGCCGAGCAGTTGCTGCGGGTGCTCGCCCGCAGGCTGCGCCGGACGAACGACTCGCTGGCCGACCTGATCTTCACCGACGTGCCGGGTCGGGTCGCCAAGAACCTGCTCCAGATGGCCGGCCGGTTCGGCACCCGCGACGGCGGCGTGCTGCGGGTGACCCACGACCTGACCCAGGAGGAGATCGCCCAGCTCGTCGGCGCCTCCCGGGAGACGGTCAACAAGGCGCTCGCCGACTTCGCCTCGCGGGGCTGGCTGCGGCTGGACGGCAAGAGCATCATCATCCTCGACCCGGAGCGTCTCGCCCGCCGCGCCCGGGTCTGACCGGCACCGCGTACGCACCCCGAGCCAGGGCCGCCCCCACCGGCGGCCCTGGCTCGTCGGCGTCGTGGCCCGGTTCCGCCTCTGCCCGGGGCAGAATCGCTCGACAGCCCGCCCGTGGTGCGCGACGGTGGACCGGTGCTGAAACAGGTGGCGGTGCTCTCCGACGTCCACGGCGCGCTGCCCGCGCTGGAGGCGGTGCTCGCCGAGCCGGAGGTGGCCGCCGCCGACCTGGTCGTGGTCACCGGTGACGTGGCGGCCGGCCCGCAGCCGGTCGAGGTGCTCGACCTGCTGACCGGGCTGGGTGACCGGGTCCGCTGGGTACGCGGCAACGCCGACCGGGAGCTGGTGCAGGCCCGCGCCGGCCGGCCGTCGGAGCACGACGTCTCGAACTGGGCGGCCGACCAGCTCCGGGCCGACCAGGTGGCCCTGCTGGCCGCGCTGCCGCTGACGCTCACCCTTCCGGTCGCCGGCCTCGGCCCGGTGCTCTTCTGCCACGCCACGCCCCGCGACGACGAGGAGGTGGTGCTGGTCGACTCCCGGCCGGCCCGCTGGGCCGAGGTGTTCGCCGGGCTGCCCGCGCAGGTGCGCACCGTGGTCTGCGGGCACACCCACATGCCGTTCACCCGGCTGGTCGACCGCCGCCTGGTGGTCAATCCGGGCAGCGTGGGCATGCCGTACGGCGGGCCGGGGGCGTACTGGGCGCTGCTCGGCCCGGGGGGTGCAGCTACGCCGTACGGGGTTCGACGTCGACGAGGCCTGTGCCCGGGTCGCCGCCGGGTCGGCTTATCCGGACGCCGCCGCCTGGGCGGACGAGTACCTGCGCTCGCGGCACAGCGACCTCGACGCGCTCACCGCGTTCGCCCCGCGCGACGGCCGCTGACCGGTCACCGGCACCGGGTGGGCCACCGGTGCAAGGCGGACCGGTGGACCCGGAGGGGTCACCCCGAAGCCGAAAAAAGTCAGGCTTGACTGTTTGTTTCGGTGGCGGCACGCTGTTCCCGTGTCCACCCCGCCGGCCCGCGTCCCCCAGCAGGAACGCAGCCGCGCCACCCGGGCCCGGCTGCTGGAGGCGACTGTCGACTGCCTGGTCCGGTACGGCTGGTCGGGCACCACCACGACCGTGGTCGCCACCCACGCCGGTGTCTCCCGGGGCGCCCAACTGCACCACTACCCCACCAAGGCGGCCCTGGTCACGGCTGCCGTCGCCCACCTCGCCGAGCGACGCGCCGAGGAGCTACGCGTCGAGGCCGAGGCGCTGCCGGTCGGGCCGCAACGCCTCGACCGGGTGGTCGACCTGCTCGGCGTCGCCTTCACCGGGCCGCTCTTCGTCGCCGCGCTGGAGCTGTGGGTGGCCGCCCGCACCGACCCGGAGCTGCGCGACGCGCTGGTGCCGCTGGAGGCGCGGGTCGGCCGGGAGATGCACCGGCTCACCGTGGCGCTGCTCGACGTGGACGAGCGCCGCCCCGGCGTCCGCGAGGCCGTGCAGGCCACCCTCGACCTGCTGCGCGGGCTCGGCGTGGCCAACCTGCTCAACGACGACTCGGTCCGGCGCACCGCGCTGCTGCGCACCTGGAAACACCAGCTCGCCACCCTGCTCGCCCCCGGAGCGGCACCGGCCCCGCCCCACGACGCCGACCCGACCTGACCCGTACTCACCGGCCCACCCGACCGGAGGCACCATGGTCGACCCGACCGCACCACCCGCCGACCCGACCGACGGGTCCTACCAACTCGACGTCCCGGCCGCCGCCCCGCGCGCCGGGGCGTGTGCGCGGCCGGCCCCCGGCCGGACGGTCCGCGCGAGCACAGCCGGGACGGCCGCCCGGTGACCGGGGTGCTGCGGGTCGGCAACGCCTCCGGCTTCTACGGCGACCGGTCCACCGCCTGGCGGGAGATGCTCGACGGCGGCGAGCTGGACGTGTTGACCGGCGACTACCTGGCCGAGCTGACCATGCTGATCCTCGGCCGGGACCGGCTGCGCGACCCCGCCCTGGGCTACGCGAAGACGTTCCTGCGCCAGCTCGAAGGGTGTCTCGGCACCGCCCTCGACCGGGGGGTACGGATCGTCACCAACGCGGGCGGGCTGAACCCGGCCGGGCTGGCCGCCGCGATCGGCGCGCTCGCCGACCGGCTCGGCCTCGCCGTCCGGGTCGCCCACGTCGAGGGTGACGCCCTGGCCCGGCCGGACGCGCTCACCGCCAACGCCTACCTCGGTGCGTTCGGCATCGCCGCCTGCCTCGACGCCGGGGCGGACGTGGTGGTCACCGGCCGGGTCACCGACGCCTCGCTTGCGGTCGGGCCGGCCATCGCCCGGTTCGGCTGGGGACGCGACGACCTGGACGCGCTGGCCGGGGCGACCGTCGCCGGGCACCTGATCGAGTGCGGGGCGCAGGTCACCGGGGGCAACTTCAGCTTCTTCACCGAACTGCCCGACGGCGGGCACCGGCCCGGCTTCCCGATCGCCGAGATCCACCCGGACGGCTCGTCGGTGCTCACCAAGCACCCCGGCACCGGCGGCGCGGTCACCGTCGAGACGGTCACCGCCCAACTGTTGTACGAGGTGGGCGGCCCCGACTACCTCGGCCCGGACGTGGTGACCCGGCTGGACACGGTACGGCTGCACCCCGACGGGCCGGACCGGGTCCGGGTGGACGGGGTCCGGGGCACCCCACCGCCGGCCACCCTCAAGGTGGGCGTCAACAACCTGGGCGGGTTCCGCAACGCGATGACGTTCGTGCTCTGCGGGTTGGACGTCCCGGCCAAGGCCGCCCTGGTCCGGGGGCAGATCGAGGCGGCCGTCGGCACGGACGGGCTGGAGTTCACGCTGGCCCGTACCGACCACGTCGACGCGGTCGACACCGAGACGGCGAGCGCGCTGCTGCACGTACACCTGCGCGACGGTGACCGGGTGCGGGCCGGGCGGGCGTTCTCGGCGGCGGCGGTGGAACTGGCTCTCGCCTCCTATCCGGGGTGCACGCTGACCACCCTGCCCGGCGACGCCACCCCGTACGGGGTCTTCACCGCCGACGCGGTGCCGCAGGCCGACGTACCGCACGTGGCCGTCTTGCCGGACGGCACCCGGCTGCCGATCCCCCCGCCAGAGACCGTGGCACCGGTGACGGCCGGGCCGACGCCCGGCACGGCGGCCGCTCCCACGGCGGCCGGGCCGACCCGGCGGGGGCCGCTGGGTGAGCTGGTCGGGGCGCGGTCGGGTGACAAGGGTGGCGACGCCAACCTCGGCGTCTGGGCGCGCACGGACGCGACCTGGGAGTGGCTGCGCGGGTGGCTGACCGTCGACCGGCTGGCCGGACTGCTGCCGGAGACGGCCACGTCGACAGTCGAGCGGTACGAGCTGCCGAACCTGCGGGCGGTCAACTTCGTGATCCGGGGCCTGCTCGGGCCGGGGGTGGCCGCCTCCACCCGGTTCGACCCGCAGGCCAAGGCGCTCGGCGAGCTGCTCCGCTCCCGCATCGTCGACCTGCCCGCCGCCCTCGCCGCCGGACCGCCCGCAGCCGTGGAGGCGGACCGGTGACCATCGTGGACACCCCGGAGCGGCGACAGTTACGGGAGTTGACCCGGGCCTTCGTGACCCGGGAGGTGCTGCCGCACCTGGCCGACTGGGAGCGGGCCGGCGAGGTCCCCCGCGCGCTGCACGTCACCGCCGCGAAGCTCGGCCTGCTCGGCATCGGCTTCCCCGAGTCGGTCGGCGGCAGCGGTGGCGACCTGCTCGACTCGATCGTGGTCACCGAGGAGATCATCCGCTCCGGCGGCTCGTCCGGGCTGGTCGCGGCGCTGTTCACGCACGGAATCGCGCTGCCGCACATCGTCGCGGCGGCCGGTGGGCGGACCGGCGGCACGCTCGGTGGCCGGCTCGCCGCCCGCCCGTCGGCCGCCGACGACCCGCTGGTCACCAGGTACGTCCGGCCGACGCTGGCGGGCGAGCTGATCGGCGCGCTGGCGATCACCGAACCGGACGGCGGCTCCGACGTCGCCGCGATCCGCACCACCGCCCGCCGCGACGGGGACCACTACCTGGTCAACGGGTCGAAGACGTACGTCACCAGCGGGGTGCGCGCCGACTTCGTGACCACGGCGGTGTGCGGCGACTTCCCCGGCAGCGGGTCGCTGCACCTGCTGGTGATCGACAAGGGCACCCCCGGGTTCACCGTCGGCCGGAAGCTGGACAAGCTCGGCTGGCACTGCTCGGACACGGCCGAGCTGTCCTTCGTCGACGTGCGGGTGCCGGTGGGCAACCGGATCGGCGAGGAGGACACCGGCTTCCTGGCGGTCATGCAGAACTTCGCCACCGAGCGGCTCTCCCTGGCCACCCAGGCGTACGCGACCGCGCAGCGCTGCGTGGAGCTGTCGACCCGCTGGTGCCGGGACCGGTCCACGTTCGGCCGCCCGCTGGCCAGCCGGCAACTGGTCCGGCACCGGCTGGCCGAGATGCACACCCGCGCCGAGGCGGCCCGCGCGTACGTGCACCAGGTGGCCGCCCGGGTCGCGGCGGGCGAGCCGGTGGTGACCGAGGTGGCGATGGCGAAGAACGTCGCGGTGGCCGCCTGCGACCAGGTGGTCGACGCGGCGCTGCAACTGCACGGCGGCTTCGGCTACCTGCGCGACGCCGAGGTGGAGCGGCACTACCGGGACGCCCGCATCCTCGGCATCGGCGGCGGCACCACCGAGATCATGAACGAGATCATCGCGAAGGGCCTGGGCCTATGACGACGCTGGAGAGTGCGGTCGACCCGGCCGCGCCGGCCTTCGTGGCCAACCGGGAAGCGCTTCGGGAACGTCTCGCCGAGCTGGACGCCGCGCTCGACCGGGCGCGGGCCGGCGGCGGTGAGAAGTACGTGGCCCGGCACCACGGGCGCGGCAGGCTGCTGCCCCGGGAGCGGATCGAGCTGCTGCTGGACCGGGACAGCCCGTTCCTGGAGTTGTCGCCGGTCGCCGCGTACGGCACCGACTTCCCGGTCGGGGCGAGCGTGGTCACCGGCATCGGGGTGGTCGAGGGCGTCGAGTGCCTGGTGGTCGCCAACGATCCGACGGTACGCGGCGGCGCGGTGAACCCGTGGTCGCTGGCGAAGACCCGGCGGGCCGGCGAGATCGCCCTGGCGAACCGGCTGCCGATGGTGAACCTGGTGGAGAGCGCCGGGGCGGACCTGCCCACCCAGGCGGAGATCTTCATTCCGGGCGGCCGGGTGTTCCGTGACCTGACCCGGCTCTCCGCCGCCGGCATTCCCACGGTCAGCGTGGTCTTCGGCAACGCCACCGCCGGTGGCGCGTACGTGCCGGGGATGTCCGACCACGTGATCATGATCCGGGACCGGTCGCAGGTCTACCTGGCCGGGCCGCCGCTGGTGAAGATGGCCACCGGCGAGGTCACCGACGACGAGTCGCTGGGCGGTGCGGCGATGCACGCCGGCACGTCAGGCCTCGCCGACCAGCTCGCCGAGGACGAGCGGGACGGCATCCGGCTGGCCCGGCGGTGCGTACGCCGGTTCAACTGGCGCAAGCATGGTCCACCGCCGCGCGACCCGGCCCCGCGTCCGCCCCGGTACGACCCGGAGGAGCTGCTCGGCATCGTCAGCGCCGACCTGAAGGTGCCGTTCGACCCGCGTGAGGTGCTGGCCCGGGTGCTCGACGGCAGCGAGTTCGACGAGTTCAAGCCGGCGTACGGCACCGCGCTGGTCACCGGCTGGGGCGAGCTGCACGGCTACCCGGTGGGGGTGCTGGCGAACGCCCGGGGGGTGCTGTTCAGCGCGGAGGCGCAGAAGGCGGCCCAGTTCATCCAGCTCGCCAACGCCGCCGACACCCCGCTGGTCTTCCTGCAGAACACCACCGGCTACATGGTCGGCACCGAGTACGAGCAGCGCGGCATCATCAAGCACGGCGCCCTGATGATCAACGCGGTGGCGAACTCGACGGTGCCGCACCTGACGGTCAACCTGGGTGCCTCGTACGGGGCCGGCAACTACGGCATGTGCGGTCGGGCGTACGAGCCGAGGTTCCTGTTCACCTGGCCGAACGCGAAGTCGGCGGTGATGGGTACGGCGCAGTTGGCCGGGGTGCTGTCGATCGTCGCCCGGCAGGCGGCCGCCGCCCGGGGCCGGGACTACGACGAGGACTCCGACGCGGCGATGCGGATGATGGTCGAGCAGCAGATCGAGTCGCAGTCGGGGGCGCTGTTCCTGTCCGGCCGGCTCTACGACGACGGGGTGATCGACCCCCGGGACACCCGTACCGTCCTCGGGCTCTGCCTGTCGGCGATCCACAACGCACCGGTGAAGGGCGCCGACGGCTTCGGCGTCTTCCGGATGTAGCCACCGACGAAAGGCAGGGGCTCGTGATTCGGAAACTGCTGGTGGCCAACCGGGGGGAGATCACCAGGCGGGTCTTCGCCACCTGTCGGGCGCTCGGTGTGGCCACGGTCGCCGTGCACTCCGACGCGGACGCCGACGCGCCGTACGTGGCCGAGGCCGACGAGGCGGTCCGGCTGCCGGGGAACACGCCCGTCGAGACGTACCTGCGGGTCGGGTCGATCCTGGACGCGGCCCGGCGCACCGGCGCGGACGCCGTACACCCGGGTTACGGGTTCCTCGCCGAGCACGCCGGCTTCGCGGCGGCGGTGACCGACGCGGGCCTGACCTGGGTCGGTCCGCCGGCCGGGGCGATCGCCGCGATGGGCGACAAGATCGCCGCGAAGGAACTGCTCGCCGGGGCGGGGGTGCCGATGCTGCCCACCTGGACCGACGGCGACGCGGTCACCGACTTCCCGGTGCTGGTCAAGGCGTCCGCCGGGGGTGGCGGCCGGGGGATGCGCATCGTCCGCGACCCGGCCGACCTGCCGGCCGCCGTCGACTCGGCACGCCGCGAGGCCGCCGCCGCGTTCGGCGACGGCACGGTCTTCGTCGAGCGGTACGTCGATCGCGGCAGGCACGTCGAGGTGCAGATCTTCGGCGACACCCACGGTACGGTCGTGGCGCTCGGCGAGCGGGACTGCTCGATCCAGCGGCGGCACCAGAAGATCGTCGAGGAGGCCCCGGCGGTGCTGCCCGACGGGGTGCGGGAGCGGCTGCACGCGGCGGCGGTCGCCGCCGGGCGGGCGGTCGACTACGTCGGGGCGGGGACTGTGGAGTTCCTGCTCGCCCCGACGGGCGAGTTCTTCTTCCTGGAGATGAACACCCGGCTCCAGGTGGAGCACCCGGTCACCGAGGCGGTCACCGGGCTGGACCTGGTCCGGCTGCAACTGCTGGTCGCCGAGGGTGGCGCGCTGCCGGTGCCGGCGACCCCGCCGGCCGACGGCCACGCCATCGAGGTACGGCTGTGCGCGGAGGACCCGACGCAGGGGTTCCGGCCGGCGACCGGCACGCTGCACCGGTTCGCGGTGCCCGGGGTGGCCGGCGAGTTCACCCCGACCCGGGGCCTGCGGCTCGACTCGGGGGTGGGCACCGGGTCGACGGTGGGCGTGCACTACGACTCGATGCTCGCCAAGCTGGTCGCCTGGGCGCCGACCCGGGGGGAGGCGGCCCGGTCGCTCGCCGGGGCGCTGGCCCGCGCCGAGCTGCACGGGGTGGCCACCAACCGGGACCTGCTGGTCCGGGTGCTGCGCAGCGCGGAGTTCGGCGCGGCGCAGGTGGACACCGGGTTCCTGGACGCGCACCCCGAGGTCTTCGCGCCGCTGCTGCCGGCCGACCGGCTCCCGGTCGCCGCGCTGGCCGCCGCGCTCGCCGGTGCCGCCGCACGCCGGGCCGCCGCCCCGGTGCTCGCCGCTCTCCCCTCGGGTTGGCGCAACGTGCCGGCCCTCCCCCAGGTCGTCAGGTACGCCACGGCGGCCGGGGACGAGATCGAGGTGCGCTACCGGCTGGACCGGTCCGGCGCGCTCGCCGACTGGTCCACCGACCCGACCGTCGCCGGCCCGACGGCCGACACACCGGACGCCCCGCCGTTGGTGGAGCTGGTGTCGGCGGCACCGGACCGGGTGCTGCTCGACGTGGCCGGGGTACGGCGGGTGTTCCGCGTACACCGGGCGGGGTCGGCGGTCTTCGTGGACGGCCCGGACGGGGCGGCGGAGCTGACCGAGCTGCCCCGGTTCCCGCTGCCCCGCGCGGCGCTGGCGGTCGGGTCGCTGCTCGCGCCGCTGCCCGGCACGGTGACCCGGGTGCACGTCGGGGCCGGTCAGCGGGTCGCCGCCGGGGACCTGCTGCTGACCCTGGAGGCGATGAAGCTGGAACATCCCGTGCTCGCCCCGACCGACGGTGTGGTCGCCGACCTGCCGGTGCCCGCCGGTGGGCAGGTCGAGACGGGTGCGGTGCTGGCCGTGGTCAACCCCGAGGAGGCCCCCCGATGAACTTCGACCTCACCCCCGAACAGGATCAGCTCCGCGACGCCGTCCGCGCGCTGGGCCGCCGGTACGGCCACTCCTACTTCGTCGAGAAGGCGAAATCCGGTGGGCACACGACCGAGCTGTGGGACGAGGCCGGCCGGCTCGGCTACCTGGGGGTGAACGTCCCCACCGAGTACGGCGGCGGTGGTGGCGGCCTCACCGAGCTGGCCATCGTCTGCGAGGAGCTGGCCGCCGCCGGCTGTCCGTTGCTGCTGCTGGTGGTGTCGCCGGCCATCGCCGCCACGGTGATCAACCGGCACGGCACCGAGGAGCAGCGCAAGCGGTTCCTGCCCGGGTTCGCCGACGGCTCGCTGAAGGTGGTCTTCGCGATCACCGAGCCGGACGCCGGGTCGAACTTCCACCGGCTCGGCACGGTGGCCCGCCGCGACGGCGACGACTGGCTGCTCTCCGGCCGCAAGTGCTACATCTCCGGCGTGGACGAGGCGCAGTACGTGCTGGTGGTGGCCCGTACCGAGGACGCGGCGAGCGGGAAGCTCAAGCCCGCGCTGTTCCTGCTGCCGACCGACGCGGCGGGGTTGACCCGGTCCAAACTGGACATGGAGATCGTCTCTCCGGAGAACCAGTTCCTGCTCTATCTGGACGACGTCCGGCTGCCCGCCGACGCGCTGGTCGGCGGGTCGCTGGACGCCGGCCTGCCGGCGCTGTTCGCCGGGCTGAACCCGGAGCGGATCACGGTCGCCGCGATGGGCGTCGGCACCGGCCGGTACGCCATCGAGCGGGCCACCGACTACACCGCCACCCGTAGGGTCTGGGGTGGGCGGAGCATCGGCGCGCACCAGGGTGTGGCGCATCCGTTGGCGCACGCGGCGGTGCAGGTGGAACTCGCCCGACTGATGATCCACAATGCGGCCACCCTGTACGACGCGGGCCGCGACCTGGAGGCCGGCGTCTGCGGCAACATGGCCAAGTACGCGGCCGGGGAGGCCGCCGCGCTGGCCGTGGACACCGCCGTGCAGGCCCTCGGCGGGGCCGGCATGACCACCGAGTACGGCGTGGCGACGCTGCTGGGCGCGGTGCGGGCCGGTCGGATCGCCCCGGTCAGCCGGGAGATGATCCTCAACTTCGTCGCCCAGCACGTGCTGGGCCAGGAGAAGTCCTACTGATCCGTCGGTCAGCGCACGGCGCGGCAGGCCGCGTCGGTACGGTGCACCGGGCGCACCCGCCGGCCCAGCCCCTCCAGCAGCGAGTCCTCGACGTGGTAGTCGCGGATGCGCAGCCGGTGCCGGGGCAGCTCCTCCTCGCTGGGGCAGAGCACCTGGGCGCGGACGTCGTCCACCGGCACGTACCGGACGCCGCCGCGTTCCTGGAGCAGCACCATGTTGACGTCGTCCACGGTGACCACGTGCCCCCGGACGTCCTCGGTGACTCCGGGGCTCGACTCCACGGTGGTCACGGTGAGCGGCAGCACCGGGGTGGTGATCACCGGCAGCGCCGCCCAGACCAGCATGGCCAGCACCGCCGCCTCGGTGACCGACGCGAGCGGCCGGATCACCGCCCCGGGCAGCGGGCCGGTGACCGCGAGGGCGAGCAGCGGCGGGGCGACGAGCAGCGCCAGGACGAGCAGTTCCCGTTGCTGCCACGCGTCGACGAGGGTGGGGGCGAGCAGCCACCCGTAGCCGCCGAGCAGCGCCACCACGATCAGCGTCCGGGGTACGACGTGCTCGTGCAGGCGGGCCGGGGTGAGCTGGAAGGCGGCGACGAACGCCGGCAGCAGCAACGGCAGGTAGAGCAGTTGCCAGGTGACCAGGGCGGTGAGGAAGCTGGCCAGCACGAACCAGGCCGGGGTGAGGTCCGCCCAGCGGACGAAGAGCGGGCGACGGACGGTGGGCGGCATCCGTTCGACGCTGACCCGCAGCACCGCGCCGAGCGCGAAGACCGCGACCAGGCCGGTGGAGAGCAGCCGGGCGGCGGTGGTGAGGAAGCCGGCGAGCAGGTTCACCGGCCCGACGTTCGCCACCAGCAGCAGCGTGGTCTGGAGTTCGCCGCCCGCCTCGACGCCGAGCCGCAGCACGGAGAAGATGGCGGGCACCCCGACCACGGCCGTCCAGAACGACTGGCTGGCCCGCGCCCGCCGCTCCACCGCCGGGTCCCAGCCGTCGCGCACCGCAACGGTGGTGGCGCCCAGATCCTGCGGTACGGCCGGGGCGGTCACCGGGTCGGCGCCTTGTCGTCGAAGTCGACCAGTTCCGGCACGTTCAGCGGCTGGGGCTGTGCCTTGTCCGCCTTCAACCACGGGCCGAGGGACTTGTTGTAGGCGGTGAGCCACGGGCTGCTGATCCCGCTGCGGCCCTGGAGGTAGCTCTTCTGGAGGGCGAAGGCGACCAGGTCGCGCAGGGCGGGGTCACCGATCGGCACCCCGATGCCGAGCAGTTCGCTGGTGCCGAAGGGCATGTCCACGATCTCGAACTCGGTCGGGTAGAGGGAGAGGAACCCGGCGAGGATCGTCTCGTCGGAGCTGACCGCGTCGTAGCGGCCCTCCCGGATGCCTTTGACGCAGTCGCCGACCTCCTTGACCACCAGCGCCTTGACGTCGTGCTTGGCCAGCTCGGCCTCGGTGGTGGAGCCGCCGCTGGTGCACACCTTGTAGGCCGGTTCGCGGAGGTCCTCGATGGTGCGGATCTTGTCCCTGAGCCGGGTCGGCACCATCACCTCCTGGGTGGTGACGAAGTACGGCCCGGCGAAGCTGACCAGCTTCTCCCGCTCCTCGGTGATGGAGAAGCTGGAGACCACCAGGTCGACCACGCCCCCCTGGAGGGCGGGGATGCGGTCCTCGGTGGTCACCGAGACCCACTCGATGCGCTGGTCACCCTCGTAGCCGAGGTAGGAGGCGACGTAGCGGGCGATCTCCACGTCGAAGCCGGAGTGCACACCGTTGCGCAGCTCGCCCATCAACGGCTCGGTGGTGGCCACCCCGATCTTGATCTTCGGCTGACCGTCGATGTGCGACTCGCGCAGCTTGTCGCGGACCGAGGGCAGCGACGGCTCACGGCGGTTCTCGCAGCCGGCGGCGGCGGCCAGGGTGAGGGTCAGGGCCACCGCCAGGGTGGTGGTGACCGATCGGACCCGGTGGCGGGTGGAGATGTGGTTCATCGGCGCACCTCGCTGACGGACAGCCTGGGGGACACCGAGGGTAGCGGCTCGGGTCCATCTCCGTCGCGCCGCCCGGCCGGCGGCGCGGCCGGCGTGGCCCCGGAAACGGCGGGGCCACCCACCGGGACGGCATCTCGACGTTTGTCACTCTAGGCAGAACGGTCAACCACACCGGGCCGTACGGTTTGACAGCACGCCCGAAAAGGCCATGCTTGGCGGGTGAGGCGATTCCTGAGACCGGACGCGCGGACCGTGGCGGTGGTCGCGGCGCTGGCGACCGGCGCGGTGGTGGTGGCGCTGGTCTTCCGGCATCCCGCCGGCATCATGACTGTGGGGTTGGCGCTGCTCGGTGTCCTCTTCGCGACGGTGACCGGCACCGCGCTGGCGGCGCTGCGCGAACGCGACGACCGGGAGACACCGGCCGTGCCGCCCCCGCCGGGGCAGTTGGAGCCGGGCTCGTTCCTCGACGCCGACACCCTCGACGCGTTGGACAGCGCGGCGGTGCTGAGCCGGCTGCACCGGATGCGCGAGGTCAGCGACCAGTGAGGGTGGGGGCGACCAGGGCGTCCACGCCCCGCCCGGCCAGGCAGCGGTAGGTGCGGTCGAGATCCTGCTCGCCGGGTGGCAGCACTTCGAGCCGCCAGCCGTTGGTGTAGTCGATCCCGCTGGTCAGCCGGAACGTCCGCGCGTTGCACACCGACCGGACGGTCGGGTCGGCGCTGATCGTGGCGTGCCCGGCGGTGGCCAGCGCGGCCGGCAACTGTCCCTCCACGTAAGTCTCCCAGGTGTGCCGCCCCTCGCAGGAGACCTGGGCGGCCTCGGCCCGGTCGCCGCGCAGCCGGACGGGGCCGAAGCACTCCAGCACGGGGGCGCACCGGGCGCCGGGTGGCAGGACCGCGGCGGTGCCGTCGGAGGCGCAGCCGGGCAGGGTGCCCCAGCGGGCGGCCGGGCTGGACGAGCCGACGGTCGACGGGGCGGCGGTCGGCCCGGCCAGCGGCGGCGCGCCACCGGCGACCCAGGCCCCGGCGCTCGCCGAGGCGGCCAGGGCGAGCACCCCGGCCCCGCCGAAGAACCAGCGCCGCCGCCGACGTGCGCCGTGCGGCACGGTCGGGTGGTCGTCCTGGGTCGGGGGGCGTTGGGCGGGCTGCCCGGTGATCCGTCCGGGCTGGCTGGTGGTCCACCCGAGGGTGTACGGCCCACCGCTGCCGGTGCCCCCGGACGGCCCGCCGGAGACCGGGGCGCCGCTGACCGGGGCGGGGGCCGGGTCGACGGGCAGCGCGGTGAGCAGGTCGCGCAGTTCGAGGGCGGAGGGGCGGGCGTCGGGGTCGTTGGACATCCCGGCGCGCAGCACGTCGACCAGCTCGGTGGGCACTCCCGGCAGGTCGGGGATCGGGTGGTGGAACAGCTCCAGCACGGTGACCAGGCTCGGGTTGCGCTCGGACTGCCAGCGCGGGGGGCGTCCGGTCATCACCGCGTAGAGGGTGGCGCAGAGGGCGTACACGTCGACGGCAGGTGACGGCGGGCTGTGGTTGAACATCTCCGGCGGGGCGTAGGCCGGGGTGAGCACCTCCAGGGTGACCGAGGCGTCCCGCGCCTCGGCCAGCACGGCCAGCCCGAAGTCGGCGAGCACCGCCGAGTTGAAGTGCGAGTGCAGGATGTTGGCGGGCTTGACGTCGCGGTGCAGCACCCCGGCCGCGTGCGAGTGGGCCAGCGCGTCGGCGATCTTGATGCCGAGGTCACGGGTCTCGGACGCGTCGAGCGGCGAGGTGCGCATCCGCTCCGCGTACGACCCGTCGCACAACTCCATGATCAGGTAGGGGTGCTGGTCGACGGTCACCCCGACGTCGAAGAGGTCGACCACGTGCGGGTGCGAGGACATCCGCCCGGCCGCCCGCGCCTCCCGCAGGAACCGGGCCTGGTCGCGTTCGTTGTCCAGGGTGCGGTTCTCCACCTTGACGGCGACCTCCCGACCGACGGAGATCTGGGTGGCCCGGTAGACGGTGGCGTAGCCGCCCCGGGCAAACACCTGCAGGTCGGTCAGACCGGGCACATTGGGCAGCCGGAGGGCGCCGGGCGGGGTCTCGGTCACGGCTCGAAAATACCCGTTCCGCCGGGGCGCTCAGCGGTCCGTACCGGCGGCGGTGGCCGGACCGGCGGCGGCCGCCCGGCTCGTCGCGCCCCCGGAGACGCCGCTGACCTGGGACGGTGTCGAGTTGGGAGCGCTACCGCCCCCACCTGCGGATCGGCGGGCGTCGAAGCGTAGGCCGAGCGCCGTCGCCACCGCGCCCGCACCCTCCCACAGCGCCACCCCGATGAACCGGTCCGGTGCCACGTCGGCCAGCACGGTCAGCGTGAAGACGGTGAAGGTGACCAGCCGGAAGACCACCGTGAACCGGTAGAACGCCCGCCACTCGGTCGCCACCGCCAACAGGTAGTAGACGCCCATGTTGAACGAGGCCATCGAGGACGCGGTGAGGAACGTGCCGGTGTAGTCGCCCGGTGCCCGGGTCGCCGGCACCTCGAAGCCGAGCATCCGCAGCTGCGCCTCCGGCCACACCAGCCCGAGCGCACCGAGCAGCACCGCGAGCACCCCGAAGACCGCGATCGTCCAACCGGCGCCCGAACGCGGCAACCTCATCCTGCCCCCCACCCGACGGCGCGACCGGCACCGAGTGGCGGTCGCGTGAAGTGACACGCTAACCGTCCCGGCCGACAGGCGCACATCCCCGGAACCGACAGACCTGCCGTCCGCGGACGATCGCGCCCGGCGGACCACCGCCGGCACCCGCCGACCGTCCCGGTCAGACCCCGGCGGCCAGCCGGGCCGCCAGGGCGTCGGCGCTGGCCCGTTCGCTGCGCTGCTCGGTGGCGTAGGCCAGCCGCACCGCCTCCTGCGCGCTGGCCAGCGCCTCGGCCGGGAGGCCGCAGGCCGCCAGCGCCTCGGCCAGCACCCCGGCGCCGATCACCTGGCTGCGGACGTCCTCCGCCGGGGCGGCGACCGCCCGTCGGGCCCAGTCCAACGCCTGTTCCGTCTGACCGTGGGCGAGCAGCGCGGAAGCGTACCGGGCGAGGGTCTGCCGGCGGGAGAACAGCAGGGTCGGCGTCTTCGCGGCGGTCGTCGCCACCGGGGCGAGCAACCCGACCGCGGTGGCCGGGTCACCGGCGGCGAGCCGGGCGGTGGCGAGCAGCACCCGGGGGGCGGCCTGCGCCGGGGCCTGCGGGTTGTGCGGTTCCACGGCGGTCAGCACCGCACGGGCGTCCCGCTCGGCGGTCTCGCAATCGCCCATGTCCAGCGCCACGAAGCCGCGCAGCGTGCCGGCCATCCCGGTCAGCAGCGGGTGCGACGTCCGCCCGGCGTACGCGAGAGCGTCGGTGAACAGGTCGGCGGCGTGCTCCGGCTCGCCCAGCCCCCGCGCCACCACCCCCCGCACGACCAGGGCGAACCCCCGCCCCCAGTCGTCGGAGACGGCGGCGAAGTCCCGGTACGCCCGGCGGGCCGACCGGTCGGCCTCGGCCACCTCGCCCAGTTCCGCCCCGGCGAACGCCTCGACCGCGCGCAGTGTGCCCACCGCCCACGCCTCGCCGACCCGTTCCCCGAACGGCAGGAAGATCCCGGCCAGCCGGCAGGCCTCCCCCAGCCGGCCGGCCAGCAGCCGGGCGAAGGCGGTGGTGCCGCGCAGCCAGGCCCGCCCGTACGGGTCCTTCAGCTCGGCGAAGAGCCGGGCGGCCCGGCCGAGCACCGCGTCGGTGCCGGCGAAGTCCCCCCGGGTGGTGGTGACCCAGGCGAGGTTCTGCAACGCCCACGCCTGCCCGCGCGGGTCCTTCGCGGCGAGGCTGATCTGGTAGGAGGCGGCGAGCCGGCTGCTCGCCTGCCCGAGCCGGCCGGCGACGAAGTCGGCCATCCCGAGCCGGCGCATCGCCGACGCCCGCAGGTTGGTGACCTCCCCGGCGGTGGCTACCTGCAACGCCTCCTGCCAGCTGGCCACCGCGCGGGCCTGGTCGCCCTGGGTCTGGTGGGCCTGACCGGCGAGCAGCAGGGCGCTGGCCCGGGTGCCGGCGTCGTCACCGGCGTTGGCGGCGATCTTCTCGGCGAAGGCGAGCGCGTCACCGACCCGGCCGACCTGGAGCAGCGCCCGTGCGTGCACCACCCGGTCGGCCGGCGGCAGCCCGTCGCGGGCCAGGTCGGCGGCGCGTTCGGTGTACTCGACGGCCAGTGCCGGCTCGCCGGCCTGCAACGCCCGGCGGGCGGCCCGGCCCAGCGCGGCCACCCCGAGGCCGGCGACCGTCCGGGCCGGCGAGTCCGGCCGGAGCTTCACCGCGTCGGCGAGGACGGCGGCCCGCTCGACCTGCTCGGCCACGAAGTCGTCGCGGGCCGCGTCGGTGAACCCGCCCGGCGGGGCGACCGACGCGCCGGGGACGCCTGTCGCCCAGCGGGCCAGCGCGGCGTGCCGTTCGGCGAGTTCGGCCTTGCTCACCCCGGCGTAGGCGGCCTCCCGCATCAGCGGGGTGGCGAACGCGAAACCGCTGCGGGTGCGGTGCAGCATCCGGCGTTGCAGCAGCTCCTCCACGGCCCGTTCCAGCTCGACGGCGGCCACCGCGCCGGGCCGGCCGGCCGGCCCGGACCGCTGCTCACGCAGCGCCTCCAACGCGCCGGTGGGCACCACGTCGCCGACCACGGCGGCGTCCCGCAGCACCGACCGGGCCTCCGGCGGGAGCGCGTCGATGCGGGCGGCCAGCACGGCGGCGAGGTCCCGGGAGAGCAGCCGGCTGCCCAGCGACCCGGGCACGAGCCGCCAGCCACCGTCGGGGCCGGCGGTCAACGCCCCCCGTTCCCGCAGCAGGGTGACCAGTTCGGCCAGGTAGAAGGCGTTGCCCTGGGCGGTGGCGAGCAGCCGGTCGGCGTCGGCCTGGGGCAGCCTGCCGCCGTTGAGATAGCTGGTGAGCAGGCGGGAGGCGTCCGCGCCGCGCAGCGGCGGCAACGGTTGCACCTCGGCGTCGGCGATCCAGGTCAACGCCCCGGCGGTCCGGACCAGCTCCGGGCGGCCCAGCAGCATCACCAGGACCGGTCCGGTGAGCCGGGACAGCGTCGCGCCGAGGGCGGCGATCGTCTCGCCGGTGGCGTCGTGCAGGTCGTCGACCACGATCACCAGCGGCGCCTCGGCGGCCAGGGCGCTGAGCAGCCCGGCCACCGCGACCGGCACCGCCTCGGCGTCGGCGGCCGGCGGGGTGGCCCCCCAGCCGCCCTGTTCACCGGGGCTGCCGGCGGGCAGTTCGGCGTACCCGAGCAGGGCCAGGAGCTGGTCACCGGCGAGCGGTGGCGCGTCGGCGCGCAGCCGGCCGAGCCGCTGGGCGAGCCGGCGCAGCCGTTCCTCCACGGCCGGCCGGGTGAGCGCGGTGGAGGTGTCGCTAGGCAGACCGACGGCGGCCCGGACCAGGTCGGCCAGCGGGGCCAGCCGGCGGCGCTCACCGAAGGCGGCGCAGCGCACCGAGAGCACCCGGGCCCCGCTGTGCGCGGCGTACCGGCCCGCGCCGACGTCGTAGCCGGCGGCGAGGCGTTCCACCTCGGCGGCGAACCGGGACTTGCCGATTCCCGCCTCGGCGGTCATCAGCAGCACCCGGGGTTCGCCCCGGTCGATCACCTCGGCGAGCCGGCCGGCGACCCGGCCGATCTCGGTCTCCCGCCCCACGAAGGGCGCCTCGTCGCCGAGCCCCGACCGGGTGCCCGGGGCGTCGAGCAGGCCCAGCAGCTCGTACGCCTCGACCGGCTCGCGCTTGCCCTTGAGCCGCAGCGGGCGCAGCACCCGCCAGGAGGCGACGTGCCGGGTGGCCGACGAGGTGCGGGCACCGGCGTAGATCGCGCCGACGGCGGCGGCGTCGGCCAGCCGGGCGGCGGTGTTCACCGTGTCCCCGATGACCGTGTACTCGATGGCGGCCTGGATACCGGCGATCACGTCGCCGGTGTTCAGCCCGACCCGCAGGCCGAGCGGTGCGCCGCCGCCGCGTTCGTCGTCGAGCACCCGGCGCACCGCCCGCTGCATCGACAGGGCGGCCCGGACGGCCCGTTCGGCGTCGTCCTCGTGGGCCACGGGCGCGCCGAAGACCGCCATGATGCCGTCGCCGGTGAGCTTGTCGACGTGCCCGCCGAACGTCTTCACCGCGCCGGCGAGCGCGGCGAGCACCCGGTCGGTGACCGCGCCGACGCGTTCCGGGTCGAGGTCCTCCGACCAGGAGGTGAACTCGGACAGGTCGCCGAAGAGGACGGTGACGACCCGGCGTTCGGCGGTGGGCAGGCCGGCGGCGGCCGGCAGCGCCGCGCCGCAGTTGTGGCAGAACCGCGCGCCCGGGACGGCGAGCGTGCCGCACACCGGGCAGGTCACGGCTGCTCCACTCCCAGGTACTCCAGTTGGGCGCGGACGGACCACTCGGCGGCCCACCACAGCGACCGGTCCACGTCGGCGTAGACGGTCGCCACCACCTCGGGTGCGGTGCGCGCGCCCGCGTCGACGGCGGCCCGGACCTGGTCGAGCCGGGCCCGGCGGTGGGCGAGGTAGAAGTCGGCCGCCGCGCCGCAGTCGGCGAGCGCCGGGCCGTGGCCGGGCAGCGCCGGGATTCCCTGGTACGCCGACAGCCGCTCCAGGCTGGTCAGGTAGTCGCCGAGGTGGCCGTCGGGGTGGGCGACGACGGTGGTGCCCCGGCCGAGGATGGTGTCCCCGGTCAGCACCACCCGCTCGGTGCCGTACGACACCTGTAGGCAGACGGAGTCGGCGGTGTGCCCGGGGGTGGCGATCAGGTCGATGCCCAGCCCGTACCCGTCGAGCTGCCCGGCGGCCCCGGTCAGCGGGTCCCCGCCGACGGTGTGTGCCGGGTCGACGGCGAGCACGGGGACCCCGCCGATCAGGTCGCTCAGCCGGGGGGCGCCCTCGGTGTGGTCGGGGTGCCCGTGGGTGATCAGCACGAGCCCGACCGGCCCGGACGCGGCCACGGCGGCGAGGTGCCCCTCGTCGGCCGGGCCGGGGTCGACGACGACCGCCCGTGCCGCGTCGGGGGCGCGCAGCAGCCAGGTGTTGGTGCCCTCCAGGGTCATCGGCCCCGGGTTGGGGGCGCGCAGCAACGTCACCCACTGCGGCAGCCGGTCGGCCGGCGCGGCCGGCGGTGCCGTCACATGCCCGGTCATGGCTGCGATCGTACGACCCTGTGCGCCACTCCCCGCGATCTTGCCGAACCGGCCCACTGGTTTGTGGTCCTTCACGGCTTTCGACCGACCGGTCGGGTCACCTCGCGGGGAGTGGCGGTGCGGTCAGGCCACCTCGACGATCAACTCGATCTCGACCGGGGCGTCCAGCGGCAGCTCGGCCACCCCGACGGCGGAGCGGGCGTGCCGGCCGGCCTCCCCGAAGACCGCGCCGAGCAGGTCCGAGGCTCCGTTGATCACGGCCGGCTGGCCGTGGAAGCCCGGCGCCGAGGCCACGAAGCCGGTCAGCTTCACGATCTTGACGATGTTCTCCAGGCCGACCAGCGAGTCGACGGCGGCGAGGGCGTTCAGCGCGCACCGCTCGGCGAGGTCCTTGGCCTGCTCGGGCGAGACACCCGCGCCGACCTGGCCGGTGGCGAGCAGCTTCCCCTCGGCCACCGGCAGTTGACCGGAGACGTAGACGTGCTGACCGGACTGCACGGCTGGCACGTAGCTGGCCACCGGCGGCACCACGTCGGGCAGGGCCAGGCCGAGTTCGGCCAGCTTGGCGTGGGGTCCGTTGCTCATCGTCGGACCCCTTCAGCCCTTGGGACGCTTGAGGTACGCGACCAACTGGTCCGGGTTCGGGCCGGGGATCACGGCGACGAGTTCCCAACCGTCCTCGCCCCAGTTGTCGAGGATCTGCTTGGTCGCGTGGACCAGCAGCGGGACCGTGGCGTATTCCCACTTCTGCATCGGTGGAAGGCTCCCTTGCCTGGCGTGGACTGTGTCGTCGACAGCCTACGGTCCGGGTGACGGCCGGGGCGCGGGACGCTGCTCGGGGGCGGTGGGCAGCTCACCGCACTGCCCGGCGTGGTCGTACGGCTGGGGGCAGCGGGACCGGTCGGGCAGCAGCAGGTCGCAGAAGACCCGGTGCCTGTTGTTCTGGTCGTCGGCGGTGGAGACGGTGGTCTCGCCGGCGTCGAGTTCGACGAGGAAGCCCAGCGAGGTGGCCACGGTCCCGGCCAGCGCGGTCGCCGCCGCCAGGTCGGCCACCCGGATCGGCAGGTGGATGACGTAGCCGGGCTCCTCGTCGTCCCGGCTGCGGTCACCGGGGCGGCCGAGCATCCGCAGCACCTCGGTGGGTTCGGCGCAGCGCCGGTAGGAGCGCTCGTTCATCGGCAGCCCCACGCCCGGGGCGTCCGCGTCGCCGGCCGAACCTCCCCGCCTCCCCCGGTCTCCTGGTGCTGAGAAGTGGGCTCGGGCGATGTTCTCCGCGTCGCGCATGTACCTTCCTCCGGCCTCGTACCGTGAATGACCGCCGTCCGGACCGGGCGCCGACCCGATCCGCTCCCCCACACCCGGACGAACGTAGGACCCCACCCGGGGCAGGGACAACGAGACGCGCACGCTTGATCACACAAAGTCACATATGCGACACTCGCTTGGTCCGGAAGGCGATCGCGACCCACCGCAGGTCGTGAGCGGTCCGCCACGCGCCGCCCATCGACCGTTACCCTTGCGCCTCGGACGGGCGATCAGGGGTCGCCCGCCGCGCCCGTACCCGCGTCGTCGCCAGGGGCGGCGACGGCGCCCCATCCCCCGGGGGACCACATGACCCATCCACCGTTCGGTGGCGCGAGCGGATCGCCAGGCGGCCCACCGCCACGGCAGGACCCACCAGACCCGGGCGGTACGACCGCCCCCGGCCTCCCCCCGTCCGGTGTCGGCGCGCCGCCGTCGGCGGGGCATCCCGGGTACCGGGCGGCGACCCCGGCCCGGCGGCGCGGCCCGCTGGTCGCCTGGCTCGCGCTGGCGGCGGCGGTCGTGCTCTGCGGCGGCGGTGGGACGCTCGCCTTCCTGACCCTGCGCGACGCCGAGGGCGGCGAGGGGGCCAAGGAGCCGACGGTGGCGGTGGACGGCTTCCTCACCGCCGTCTACCAGGAACGCGACGCCGCCAAGGCGACCGCCTTCGTCTGCGCGGAATCGCGCGACCCGCAGAAGATCAACGCCAAGGTGGCCGAGGTGCAGCGGTACGCCACCACCTACATCAACCCGCGGTTCCGCTGGTCCAGCCCGACAGTCGACAGCCAGAACGGTGACCGGGCCACCGTCTCCACCACCCTCACCATGACCACCGCCGACGAGAAGATCGCCGAGCAGCCGTTGCGGTTCACCGTCGTACGGAAGACGGGTTGGTGGGTCTGCGAGGTCGGCTGACCGCGCGGGGTGGATAGGCTCGACCGGTGCGAGCAGCTGAGCGGCCGGCCGACCCGGCCGGTACCGGGTGGCCGTCCCGCCTGCACGTGGTGACCGGCAAGGGCGGCACGGGCAAGACGAGCGTGGCGGCGGCGCTGGCGCTCGCCCTGGCCGCCGGCGGCCGCCGCACCCTGCTGGTCGAGGTGGAGGGCCGGCAGGGCATCGCCCAGCTCTTCGGGGTCGACCCCCTCCCGTACGCCGAGCGGCACCTCGTCGACGCCCCCGGCGGCGGCGAGGTGCGCGCCCTCGCGGTGGACGCCGAGGAGGCGTTGCTGGAGTACCTCGACATGTTCTACAAACTCGGCGCGGCCGGCCGGGCGCTGCGCAAGCTCGGCGCGATCGACTTCGCCACCACCATCGCCCCGGGCCTGCGGGACGTGCTGCTCACCGGCAAGGTCAAGGAGGCCACCACCCGCACCGCCGGCCAGCGCCGGGTGTACGACGCGGTGGTGCTGGACGCCCCGCCGACCGGCCGGATCGGTCGCTTCCTCAACGTCACCGCCGAGACCGCCCGGCTGGCGAAGGTCGGCCCGATCAAGACCCAGAGCGACGGGGTGTCGGCGCTGCTGCGCTCCCCGATGACCGCGGTGCACGTGGTGACGCTGCTGGAGGAGATGCCGGTCCAGGAGACGGTGGACGCGATCGCCGAGCTGACCCAGCTCGGCTTCCCGGTGGGCCGGGTGATCGTCAACGCGGCCCGCCCGCCGTCGACCACCGGCCGGGTGGTGACCCGGGCCGAGCTGCGGCGCGGGCTGGCCGCCGCCGGCCTGCCGACCGACCAGGCGACCGTGGCCGGGCTGGCCGGCGAGGCGCGGGACCAGCAGGTACGCCGGGAGCTGGAGGATTCGCTGCGGACCGACCTGGTGGAGCTGGGGCGGCCGGTCACCGAGCTGCCGTTGCTGCCCGACGGGGTGGATTCGGCCGGGCTGGCGGCGTTCGCCGAGATCCTCCGTCGGGCGGATTGACGCACACCTCACGTCGGCCCGGACGCACGGACCCCACCGGCCCGATACGCTCGATTGGTGCCTTCCGAAGACGCGGCGCCCGTGCTGGACGTCGACCAGATCCTCGCCGACCCCGGCGTGCGCATCGTGGTCTGCTGTGGCGCAGGTGGGGTGGGCAAGACGACCACCGCGGCGGCGCTGGCGCTGCGGGCGGCCGAGCGGCACGGCCGGCGCACGGTGGTGCTCACCATCGACCCGGCCCGCCGGCTGGCCCAGTCGCTCGGCCTGACCGAGCTGGACAACACCCCCCGCCGGGTCAAGGGGATCGACGTCGAGGGCGGCGGCGAGCTGCACGCCATGATGCTGGACATGAAGCGCACCTTCGACGACGTGGTGCTCCAGCACACCGACCCGGCGAAGGCGGCGGAGATCTTCGCCAACCCGTTCTACCAGGCCATGAGTTCCACCTTCGCCGGCACGCAGGAGTACATGGCGATGGAGAAGCTCGGCCAGTTGCACGCCCGGGGCGAGTGGGACCTGATCGTGGTGGACACCCCGCCGTCCCGCTCGGCGCTGGACTTCCTCGACGCCCCGGCCCGGCTCTCCCG
The DNA here is from genome assembly GCF_002210435.1 of Micromonospora wenchangensis. GTDB lineage: Bacteria > Actinomycetota > Actinomycetes > Mycobacteriales > Micromonosporaceae > Micromonospora > Micromonospora wenchangensis. The sequence continues at coordinate 51,017 of NZ_MZMV01000015.1, read as the reverse complement.
CTTCCTCGACGGCCGGATGCTGCGGCTGCTGCTCGCCCCGGCCCGCAGCGGGGGGCGGAGCATGTTCAGTTTCGTCACCGCCAGCTTCGGGATGTTCTCCAAGGTGGTGCAGAAGGTGCTCGGGGCGCAGCTGCTGACCGACCTCTCCGGTTTCGTGGCGGCCCTCGACTCGATGTTCGGCGGGTTCCGGCAGCGGGCCGAGCAGACGTACCGGATCCTCCAGGCCAGCGAGACGGCGTTCCTGCTGGTGGCGACGCCGGAGCCGGACGCGGTCCGGGAGGCTGCCTACTTCGCCGGGCGGTTGGGCGCGGAGCGGATGCCGCTGGCCGGGCTGGTGCTCAACCGGGTGCACCGGCCGGCGGTGGGCCTGGACCCGGCGGCCAGCCGGGCGGCGGCCGACCGGCTGGCCGATCTGGGCGGGCACGACGTCACGGTCGACGTGCTGCGGGCGCACGCCGGGCTGGCGCAGCAGGCGGCCCGCGAGCAGCAGGTGGCCCGGCGGTTCACCGAGGCGTTCCCGGCGGTGCCGACGGTGTCGGTGACGGCGCAGCCCGCCGACGTGCACGACGTCGACGGGCTGCGGACGATCGGCGCGGCGATCAGCCACCCCTGACCTGCGGGCCGGTCCACCTGGCCGGGCCCGCGCCGGGCGGACCGTGGTCCGGTCGGACCACGGTCGGGTCTCAGCCGGCGGCGGTGACCAGGATCTTGTCCTTGCCGCTGCGGTCCTTGGCGTTCTTCTTCATCGCCGCCTCGAACATCTTGCGCCAGCTCGCCACCTGCGGGTGCCGGCGCAGCAGGGCGCGGCGTTCCCGTTCGGTCATGCCACCCCACACGCCGAACTCGATGCGGTTGTCGAGCGCGTCGGCCAGGCATTCGTAGCGCACCGGGCAGCTTCGGCAGATCCGCTTCGCGACGTTCTGCTCGGCGCCCTGTACGAACAACGCGTCCGGGTCCCCGTTCTGACACGCCGCCAGCGACGGCCAGTCAGTGATCATCCCCATCTGTACACGTCCCCCCTTGCAGTACCAACCGACTCGTGCGACCAGCCGTCGTTCCCCCCGGTCGTCCGGCCCGTTCCTTCCCCAAGGAGGCACGGACGACGTGTGGCTCGTGTCGCCGCCACCATCATGCTCTGTAGTCGCATGATTACGCAACGTTGTCGACGAAATCCAACATTCCGGACAGTCCCGGCTTCCCGGGCCTTCGATCGCCGCTTACCCCGTCGGAGTACGTGAAAACGCTGCGCGGGCTCCACCGATCGGTGGAGACTCGGCGCGGTCACCCGCAACCTCGCAGCGGGGGTCGTGCGTTTAGCACAACGAGGTCGGCGCGCGCAGGAAATGGGGAAAGAACGCCCCGGCGCCCCTCGTTCCCTACTCGCGTACCCTGTCGAGGTGACCTGGATGCGGAAACGTGACCACAATGTCTTCACCAACGCCGCATCGCTACTGATCTGCGGCCTGCTGGCCGGTGTGGTGGTGGCGGCGGCGGCCTTCCCCGCGGTGGCGATGTCCGGCCTGGCGGCCAAGGCCGGCGCCGAGACCTTCGGAGCGCTGCCCAAGGAGCTGACTGTGGCCCGCGCGCCACAGATCACCTACCTGCTCGCCAACGACGGCAAGACCCCGCTGGCGACCATGTACGACGAGAACCGGCGCGACGTGAAGCTCGCGGACATCTCCCCGTACATGCAGAAGGCGATCATCGCCGCCGAGGACCACGACTTCTACAAGCACAACGGCGTGGACATCAACGGCGTGGCGCGGGCCTTCGTCAACAACCAGTCCGGCACCAACTCGCAGCAGGGTGCGTCCACCCTGACCATGCAGTACGTCCGGCTGGCCATCGCCTACTCGGCCACCCACCCGGCCGACGTGGTGGCCGCGACCGAGGACACCAGCTCCCGCAAGATCCGCGAGATGCGGCTGGCCCTCCAGGTCGACAAGGAGTTCTCGAAGGACGAGATCCTCACCCGTTACCTGAACCTCGCCTCCTTCGGCAACGGCGCGTACGGCGTCTTCGCCGCCAGCCAGGTGTACTTCGGCAAGTCCCCCAAGAACCTCAAGATCGAGGAGGCGGCGCTACTGGCCGGCATGGTCAAGGCGCCCACCACCAACGATCCGACCACCCGCAGCGGTTACCCGCTCGCGCTCGACCGGCGTAACTACGTCATCGACAACATGATCAAGACGAAGGCCGTCACCCAGCAGGAGGGGGACGCCGCCAAGGCGACCAAGCTGGTGGTGAAGGACAAGCGCACCCCGAACGGCTGCGTCGCCACCAACCAGAAGGACTGGGGCTTCTTCTGCGACTACTTCTACCGCTGGTGGCTCGGGCAGGAGACCTTCGGCTCCACCACGTACGACCGGGAGCGGCGGCTCAAGAGCGGCGGCTACACCATCACCACCACGCTCGACGTGCAGGCGCAGAACGGTGCCGACCGGGCCGTCCGCAAGAACCTCGGGGTGAACAGCAAGGCCGCCCGGATGGTCGCCGCGATCGAGCCGGGCACCGGTCGGGTACGCGCGCTGTCGGTCAACCGGAACTTCAAGATCGATGACCCGAAGAAGCCGCAGAACAAGTACTCCAGCGACCCCAAGAAGGCCAAGAAGAAGATCCGGGGCAACTACCCCAACACGGTGAACCCGCTGCTCAGCGGCGGCCAGGGCATCACCGGCTACCAGGCCGGCTCGACGTTCAAGATGTTCACCATGGTGGCCGCGCTGGAGAAGGGCATCCCGCTCGCCTACCCGATCAACTCGCCGCCGGTCTTCAAGTCGGAGTACATCGTCGAGCAGAACTCGCCCGCCGCCTGCCCGGGGACGCACTTCTACTGCCCCAAGAACGCCTCGGCGAGCATGGCCGGCGTGCACAACATGTGGACCGCCTTCGGCAGCTCGGTCAACACCTACTTCGTCCCGCTGGAGCAGCAGGTCGGCGCGGAGAACGTGATCAAGGCGGCGCAGAAGCTCGGCATCACCTTCCGCAGCAGCGACGACGCCCGCCGGGCCACCAAGGAGGGCGGCGCGAACCAGTGGGGCGCGTTCACCCTGGGTGTCTCCCAGACCACCCCGCTGGAGTTGGCGAACGCCTACGCCACCCTGGCGGCCGACGGGAAGTACTGCGAGCCGATCCCGGTGCAGCAGATCAAGGACCCGGAGGGCAACAAGCTCGACGTCGCCAACCCGCGCTGCGAGCAGCGGATCTCCACCGAGGTGGCCCGGGCCGCCGTGGACGCCGCCCGTTGCCCGGTCGGTGACCGGTCGTCGGTCTCCAAGTGCTCCGGGGCGACCGCCCGCAACGTCCGGGGCATCGTCGGCAAGCCGGTGGCCGGCAAGTCCGGCACCACCGACGGTGACAAGACCTCGGCCCTGGTGGTGATGACCAAGCAGTTCGCGGTGGCCGGCATCATGGCCGACCCGGACTGGCCGCAGACCAACCAGAGGATGGGTCACGACGAGACGCCGACCGGCATCAACCCGGCGGTCTACCAGACGCTGCGGGACGCCATGAAGGGCAAGCCCGGCATCGAGTTCACCCCACCCAACGGCAAGATCATCAACGGTGACCAGCGTTCCATCCCGAACGTGAAGTGCCAGTCGGTGGACGGCGCCCGGGGCAAGCTCAAGGAGGCCGGCTTCTCCGTCGTCGTCTCCGACAACAAGATCGCCTCGGAGTGCCCGGCCGGCACCGTCGCCGGCACCAGCCCCAACGGCCGCACCATCAAGGGCGGCGTGGTCACCATCGAGGTGAGCAGCGGCGGCGGCAGCACCCCGAACCAGGGCGGCAACACGCCCGGCGGGCCGGGAGGACCGGGAGGACCCGGGGGCCGGCCACCGAACGGCAACTGACCCCTACCGACGACGACGGGCGGGCACCCCACACGGGGTGCCCGCCCGTCGCGTGTCCGACGTACCGGTGAGCGGACCGACCGGCGTGACGGTGGGTCAGAGGCCGAGCTGTCGGCGTACCTCGGCGGCGACGCGACCACCCTCGGCCCGGCCGGCCACCGCAGCCTGGGCCGCCTTCATCGCCGGGCCCATCTGGGACTTCTCGGTGAAGCCGCCCGCGGCCAACGCTCCCGACACCAGCTCCGTCAGCTCCTGCTCCGAGAGCTGCTTCGGCAGGTAGCGGTCGAGCACCGCGCCCTCGGCGGTCTCCTTGTCGGCCTGCTCGGCGCGGCCGGCGTCGGCGAACGCGGCAGCCGCCTCCCGGCGCTTCTTCGCCTCCTTGGTCAGCACCGCGAGCACCTCGTCGTCGGAGAGCTCGCGCTTGGCCTTGCCGGCGACCTCGGCGTTGCCGACGGCGGCCAGCGCCATCCGCAACGTGGAGGTGGTCAGCTCGTCGCGCGCCTTGAGGGCGGCGCGCATGTCTGCGGTCAGGCGGTCCTTCAGCGTGCTCATGGACGCTCAAACTACCCTGGTCGGCATGCGAAAGCGCACACTATTCGGCCTCGCCGCCGGGACCGTCGCCGCCGGGGCGGCCACGCTGGCGTACGCGTCCCTCGTCGAACGCAACATGTTCACCCTGCGCCGGTACGACGTGCCGGTGCTGCCGGCCGACGCCGAGCCGCTGCGCGTGCTGCACCTGTCGGACCTGCACATGATGCCCGACCAGCGGCGCAAGCAGCAGTGGGTGGCGTCGCTGGCCGCCCTCGACCCGGACCTGGTGGTGGTCACCGGGGACAACATGGCCCACCCCGACGCGGTGCCCGGGGTGCTGCGCGCCCTGCAACCCCTGCTCGACTACCCCGGCGCGTTCGTCTTCGGCTCCAACGACTACACCGGGCCGGTCTGGAAGAACCCGTTCACCTACTTCCTGCCCGGCCGGGAGTACACCGAGGGCGCCGCCCTGCCGTACGAGGAACTGCGGGACGTGCTCACCGGGGCCGGCTGGGCGGACCTCAACAACGCGCGTACCTCGATCAAGGCCGGTGGCCGCCTGATCGAGCTGGTCGGCGTGGACGACCCGCACATCGGGCAGGACGACTACCCGGCCGTCGCCGGCCCGGTCACCCCCGCCGCCGACCTGTCCATCGCGCTCGCCCACGCCCCGGAACCGTCCCTGCTCGACCAGATGGCCGCCGACGGCTTCGGCCTGCTGCTGGCCGGGCACACCCACGGCGGTCAGGTCTGCGTACCCGGTTACGGCGCGCTGGTGACCAACTGCGGCCTGCCCAGGGCGATGGCGAAGGGCCTGCACCGCTGGCCCGGCTCCGACTCCTGGCTGCACGTCTCGGCGGGCCTCGGCACCCACCCCACCGCCCCGGTCCGCTTCGCCTGCCCACCCGAGGCCAGCATCCTCACCCTCACCCCCCGCTGATCCCCGCTCTGCCGCCCCTGCTCTGCTGCCTCCACCGCTCCGCCCCCATGATCAGATTGCCGTTTCGCGCAGTCGTGACGGCGTGTCTTCGTCATTTCGGCAATCTGATCATGGGGGCGGGCAGGCCAGGGTCGGGTGCCGGCCTGGCCGTCGCCGGAGCGGGGGGTACCGAGTTTGATCGGCGGAGCGGGTGGGCTACTATTTCACCGCACGCCTCGGGGTGTGGCGCAGCTTGGTAGCGCGCTTCGTTCGGGACGAAGAGGTCGTCGGTTCGAATCCGGCCACCCCGACAGAGGTCAGAGGGCACATCCGATCGACGGATGTGCCCTCTAGTGCTTTGACGTATGAGCGGGTCCGTGCGGCTGCGCCGCGCTGGGTCGACGTGGTGCTGGACGCGGTCGGTGGGCAGGTGCTGCGCGTTGCTGCGGCGGTGAGCCGGTGTCAGCCTGCAACCGCAGCGCGGACGAAGGCCGCGACCTCGCGCGACGTGCTGGTCTGCGACCAGGCGAGGACCAGGGTGGCCGGGTCGGCGTCCAGGACGGGCCGGCTGATCAGGCCCGGGGGCAGGTACTCGCCTACCGATTCCGGGACGACCGCGATCAGGCGGCCGAGCTGGATCAGGTGCAGCAGTTGGTTGCTGTCGGTGACCGGGTGGCCGGTGACGCCGGGGCGGGCTTCGGGCCAGCGGGGCATCGGCTCGCCGTGCAGGTCGGCCATCGACACGGTGGCCCGTTCGGCGAGCCGGTGGCCCTCGGGCAGCAGCACGACCTGGTCCTCCGTGTGCAGGTCGTCGCTGTCCAGGCCGGTCAGGTCGTTCTGCGGCCGGTGCAGCAGGGCGAGGTCGGCGCGGCCGTCGCGGACCATGGCGGCGCGTTCGCCGACCCGGAAGGCGAGGTCGACCGGGACGGCGCCGGGAGATGCCGCGTAGCGGTCGAGGATGGTGCGCAGCAGTCCGGCGTCGCCGCCGGGTTTGAGGGCCAGGGTCAGGCGCGGGGTGGTTCGGGCGGCTTTCCGGGTACGCCGGATCGCCGCCTCGACCGCGTCGAGCGCGCGGCGGGCCTCGGTGAGCAGCACCTCGCCGGGCGGGGTGAGGTGGACCGCGCGGCTGGTGCGGTCCAGCAGCGTGACGCCCATCCGGCGTTCGAGCAGGCGGATCGCTCGGGACAGGGGTGGCTGGGCGATGCCGAGGCGCTGTGCGGCGCGGCCGAAGTGCAGTTCCTCGGCGACCGCGACGAAGTAACGCAGTTCGCGCGTCTCGACGTCATCCATACCGCCAAGGTATCGCCACGGACCGGTTCGGTCCTGGTCCGCAGGCGCTGCCGGTGATGGGCTGGGGGCATGAGTGGAGCACGCATCGCGCTGGTGACCGGGGCGAACAAGGGGATCGGGCGGGCCGTCGCCGAGGGCCTCGCCGAGTTGGGGATCACCGTGCTGGTCGGTGCCCGCGACCTTGAGCGGGGAGCGGAGGCGGCGGCGAAGATCGGGGGCGCGTCGGCGGTCCGGCTGGACGTGACCGATCCGGCCGGGGTCGCCGCTGCCGCCGAGGAGATCGGGGCCCGGTTCGGCCGGCTGGACATCCTGGTCAACAACGCGGGGATCGGCGGTGACCTGACGGCGCAGGCACCGGGGGCGGCCCGGCTGGACGGCATCCGGGAGGTGTTCGAGACGAACCTGTTCGGGGTGGTGACGGTGACCGAGGCGATGCTGCCGCTGCTGCGCCGCTCGGCCGGTGCGCGGATCGTGAACGTGTCCAGTGGCACGTCGTCGATGGCGTGGACGACCGACGCGACCCACTATCTGAGCCGGATGCCGGCGTCGCTGGGTTATCCGGTGTCCAAGGCGGCGTTGAACATGCTGACCGTGCAGTACGCGAAGGCGCTGGCCGGCGACGGGATCCTGGTGAACGCCATCGCGCCGGGCGCGTGCGACACGGATTTCGTCAAGGGGCTGCCCTTTCAGCTGTCCCGGACGCCGGCCGAGGGCGCGGCGGTGGTGGTGCGGCTGGCCACGCTGGGACGGGAGTGCCCCAGCGGCGGATTCTTCGACGACGACGGGAAGGTGCCGTGGTGAGACGGCTCAGCCCGAGGTCAGGGGCCACTCCCGTCAACTGAGAGTGGCCCCCGGCGCAGTCGGGGACGACGGCGGCACGGTCACCCGTGCCCGCCGGACCCCGTCGGTCAGGTCAGGACGGGTTCAGTTTGATGGAGAAGCCGTTGAAGATCGTCCATACGTCGACCCAGCCCAGTCCGGTGGTGCACCCGGACGCGCCGCAGCCGTAGCCGACGCTGACGATGCCGTTGAGTTGGCGGGAGTTGGGGTCGTTGAGGTAGATGACCGGCCCACCGCTGTCGCCACCGCGACCGACGATGCCACCGGCGTTCGGTACGCCGTAGCTGCCCCAGACGGTGGTGCCGTTGACGGTCCAGCTGGCATTGCCCGCGTAAACCGTCCTGATGTTGCAGACGACCTTCGAGTTGTATCCGAGCTGGCAGGTGAAATCGCCGACCGCCACATTGCGTACGCCGTTGAGATAGCGGGCGTAGCCGGTCGCGTCGACGCCGTCCCACGTGTATCGGTACGTCGGCGCCTCGATGAATACCGAGTCGAGATCGGCCCGCTTGTACTTGACCTGGCCGATGTAATTGCCGCCGGCCGCCGACACGTTGTCACCGACGTTGTAGCAGTGGCCGGCGGTGACCAGCCATTGCCGGCCGTCCCAGGTGCTGACGGCGGGGATGCCGCTGGTGCAGTACGACTCGCTTCCGTAGGCCGGCCCGAGGGCTGCTCCCGCGTAGAACGGGGAGGTGTCGTTCCAGCGGCTCAGCGGCTTCGACGGGGGTGCCTGCCGGACGCGGATCTCGGTGGCGTCGGCGGCGGCGCGCCGCTGCGCGACGGCCGGCGAGGCGAGGTACGCGTGCGCGGCCTGGGCGTCGTCCACGGCGAGTTCGATGACGCTGCCGTCGACGGAGCTGCCCGCCAGGCCGACCGTGAAGGGCAGGTCGGTGCGTTCGGTGAGGGCGGTGATCTCCTGCCGGAGCTGCTGCCGCGACTTCCTGCTCTGCACCACGTTGATCAGCCGGGTGTTCACCTTGGGGTTGACCCGGCGGACCGCGGCGATGAAGGCGCGTCCCTGCCGCACGTCGGTCAGGTAGACGTTGACCGACCGGTAGTCGGCGGCCATCTCGACCTGCGTGTAGATGTCCGCCCGGGTGCTTAGCCCGACCTGGGCCACGGCATCGGCCGCCAGCCGCAGGGGTTCGAGCACCGTGGCCTGTCGTTCCGGCGTCATGGCCGCCACCGCCTCGACGCTGAGCGGTCGCGGTGATGCCGCGTTGGCCGGCACGGCCATGAACGGCAGTACGACACCCACCCCGACCAGTGCGAGGGTTCTTCGGAGGGAATTGTTCATCTGCGTCCTCTCGACAATTGGAGAACGTTTCTCCATCGAGAGCATCATCTATGAATTTAAGTTCGGCAATAAGCTCGCCTGTCGGGTGATGGACTGAACGCCACCGCGCCGGTCCGACTATTCGGAACGCGCGTACTGTTTTCGTCGGGAGAATTGTCCGGCCGATGCGGAACGTCACGACCGGGCCGGATTCGCCCCCGGGATGCCGGTGGCCGTGGCGTCGTACCGTTGGCGTCCCACCCGCAAGGAGCCCGATGTCGATCCCCGATCCGGTCGCGCTCGCCCTGCCGTTCCGGGGCACCTGGCTGGTCCGCAACAGCCCCGCCCGGCGGGTGCCCAGCCACGGCACCGACCTCTTCGCCACCACGTACGCGATGGATTTCGTGGCGGTGCGGGGGCGACGGACGGCGACCGTCCGGGACTGGCGGACGCTGCTGGCGACCGAGCCGCCGCAACGGTTCCTCGCCTTCGGGCGGCCGGTCCTCGCCCCCGCCGCCGGCCGGGTGGTGGCGGTGCACGACGGGGAGGCCGACCACGAAGCCCGCCGGTCGCCGACGACGCTGCTGTCCTACGCGCTGACCCAGGCGGCCCGGGTCCGCCGGGGCGCGGGCGCCGTCGCCGGCAACCACATGATCGTCGAGCTGGCCGGGCACCGGGGGTACGTCCTGCTCGCCCACCTGCGCGCCGGGTCGGTCCGGGTGGCGGTGGGCGACGAGGTCGGCGTCGGGCAGAAGCTGGGCGACTGCGGCAACTCGGGAAACTCCACCCAGCCGCACCTGCACCTACAGGTGATGGACGCCGCCGACCCGTACGCCGCCCGGGGCTTGCCGATGGCCTTCCGGCACTACCGGTCGTGGCGGCGGGCGGGCGACCCGCCGGTCGAGGTCGACCGGGGCGTCCCGGGCGAGGCGGCGGTGGTCGAGCCGACACGGTGACCACCACCCGCCCGGTGACGTCCGCCGCCCGGCGCAGCGCGACGACCCGGTTTTCCTGGCAGGGTGTACGGCATGCCCGCGCTGCTCCGCCCCCGGATGTCCGACTGGACGATCGTGGTACCCGTCCTCGCGGTGCTGCTGCTGCTCGTCACCTGGAACCGCGAGCTGCCGGGCGTGCTGGTGGCGGTGGTGGCCCTCCTGCTGGCCGGCGCGGTGCTGGCGGCCGTGCACCACGCCGAGGTGGTCGCCCACAAGGTCGGTGAGCCGTACGGTTCGCTGGTGCTCGCGGTGGCGGTCACCGTCATCGAGGTCGCCCTGATCGTCACCCTGATGATCAGTGGCGGCGACAAGACCCAGGCGTTGGCCCGGGACACCGTCTTCGCCGCCGTGATGATCACCTGCAACGGCATCCTCGGGCTCTCGCTGCTGCTCGGCGCGCTCCGGCGACGAGTGGCCGTGTTCAACCCGGAGGGCACCGGTGGGGCGCTGGCCACCGTGGCGACCCTCGCCACCCTGAGCCTGGTGGTGCCGACATTCACCACCAGCAAGACCGGCCCCGAGTTCTCCCCCGCCCAGCTCGCCTTCGCGGCCGTGGCGTCGCTGGCGCTGTACGGGCTGTTCGTGATGGTGCAGACCGGCCGGCACCGGGACTACTTCCTGCCGGTGACCAGCGACGGCAGCGTGCCCGACACCGACGGCGACGGGCACGCCGACCCGCCGTCGACGCGTACCGCGGTGACGAGCCTGGTGCTGCTCGTCGTCGCCCTGGTCGCCGTGGTCGGTGACGCGAAGACCGTCTCGCCGACCATCGAGGCCGGCGTCGCGGCGGCGAACCTGCCGCAGTCATTCGTCGGGGTGGTCATCGCGCTGCTCGTGCTGCTGCCGGAGACCCTGGCCGCCGCCCGCGCGGCCCGCCGGGACCGGGTGCAGATCAGCCTCAACCTGGCGCTCGGCTCCGCGATGGCGAGCATCGGCCTGACCATCCCGGCGATCGCGCTCGCCTCGATCTGGCTGGACGGGCCGCTGCTGCTCGGCCTCGGCGGCACCCAGCTGACCCTGCTGGCGTTGACCGTCGTCACCGGCGTGCTGACCGTGGTGCCGGGCCGGGCCACCGTCCTACAGGGCGGGGTGCACCTGGTGCTGCTCGCCGCGTTCGTCTTCCTCGCCGCCAGCCCCTGACCCGCCGCACCGGCGGGGCGTCGTCAGTCGTCGTGGCGTTCGGTGCGGGCGACCTCGGCGAACGCCGCTTCCAGGCACCCGGCGAACGGCACCCCGGTCACCGCGAGCAGGTCGGCCACCAGCAGCGGCGCGTGGGCGGCGACGGCAGCCGGGTCGGGCGGGGTGTCGTCGTCGCCCGGGTCGTAGACGCCGAGCGCCCCGGCCAGCAGCACCAGCACCACGTGCGGGTCGACGTCGGGTCGCCAGGTCGCGGCTGCGCGGACGCAGCGTTCCAGCACCTGCCGCACGTCGTCGCTGTCGAGCCCGTCGGGGTGTGCCTGCTCCAGCAGGATCCGGACCATCCCGCCGAGGACCAGCCCGGCGCGGTCGGCACCGGCGAGCCGGGGCACCGCGTCGTCGTACGCCACGCCGTCGCGGGCCTGGGCGGCCTCGACCGCCACGGTGGCGGCCACCGCGATCTCGCGGGCCGGGGCGGGCAGGTGTCGCCAGGTCACGGTCACCGGCCCAGCATGGCAGAGCCGGCCGACCCGGCCCCGGCCGGACGCCGGGGTCGGGTCGGCGTGGGCGCAAACGGGTCGACCGCCCCGGGACCGGCCGCGACTCCCGGTGCGAGAAGTCGCCGGCCGCCCTCCCGGGACGGTCGGACGATGGCCGGATTACGCCCCTCAACGCTCCGGTCACCGCGGGTCCGAGCGGTGCTCAGCAGTACGTGTAGCTGCCCTTGCTCCCCCACGAGCAGGAGTCGATCCCGGTGCCGGCGGAGTTGCGCAGGTAGGCGGTGTCGCCGGTGTTGTTCCAGATGTAGTTCCCGGAGCCCCAGTACCGGTGGGTGGAGGTGTTCTTGCCCTTGCCGGTGTGGATGTAGACGCTGGCGCCCTTGGCGAGACGGACGTCGCCGGAGAACGTGTAGACGTGCTTGGACTTGTCGCGCAGCGTCCAGGACTTCAGGTTGATCGTCGAGCTGCGCCGGTTGGTCAGCTTGACGTACTCGGCGTTGAGGCTGGTGTTGGAGCGGGTGTCGCTGCCCGGGGAGTTGTAGTAGACCTTCGTGATCTCGACGGCCGGGGTGGCGGCCTGGGCCGGTCCGGCAACGGTGAGTGAGCCGCCGACGGCGACGGCGAGCGCCACGGCGAATCCGACGAGCCTGGTGTGCTTCACGCGTACCCCCACAGGTTCACGGACCGGCGTCCACGGGGACCGGTCACGGAAAGTGGGCCGAGGCTATCGACGCGGACCGGCGACTGTGGACCGGAAATGCGTCGCGTCGCCAAACCGGTCCGCCAGTCCCGGCAGCGGGACCCTAATGGTGATCATGGATGGCGCGATCGTCAGGCGACGGCGTCCCTTCCACCGATCCGCACTCCTCCGGCGGGCGGATCAGGTCGACCAGTCGGGGTCGGGTCCAGTGCCCGGCCACCCCGGGCCGGTCGGCCAGGTAGTCGACCGTCTCGGCCGGCGTCCAGCCGTGCGCCTCCCGCAACCCGGCGGCGATCATCCGCAGGTAGACCGGGGCGGGCGGGGTCCACGCCACGTCGGCGGCCCGCCACGGCGCGGTGAAGGTGAGCATCGGCAGCCCGTCGCGGGTGCCGACCCGCAGCAGCGTCTCGTAGCGCCCCGGGCCGAGGGTGGCCCGGCCGTCGGCCACCGCCACGTCGAGCGCGGGCAGGTCGTCGCCGGGCGGACGGTACATCTCCTGGGCGGCGAGGTCGGCGAACTGCGCCCGGGTGAGCAGGTAGCCCCGGGCCGCCGCGACGCCGGGCAGCGTCGGGTCGTAGAAGGCCATCCCGCCCGTCCAGGCCCGGGACTCGCCGGCGAAATAGATGCCGCCGGGGATCAGCGCCGGCAGCGTGCGGCGCGGCGGTCGGCAGTCCCGGCAGCCGGGGTACGTCCGCAGCCCGCCGGGCGGCCGGCCACCGGAGAGGTACCAGCCGAGCCGGGCGGCGTGCAGGTTCGACCCGTAGGCGACGTACCAGAGCAGTTCCATGCCGCCCCCTCCCGCGCGCCGGGGTCCCCACGCTATCGCCCACAGGCCCTGTCCACACCCTGTGGATGAAACATGTGTACGAACAGAACGATCTTGTACGGCCGAACGGCCGCCGCTGAGTACGCTTGATCGCAGCCCCGGCGTCCGCCGGGCCCTCTCCCACCTGGAAGAACGTGGATCACGAGCGAGTCGTCCGGGACGTCACGGTCCGCCTGTCGATGGCGTCGACCGCCGCCGAGGCCTGCCGGTGGACGGTGACCGCGCTCGCCCGGCACGCCCCCGCCACGATCTCCGTCCTGCTCCAGGTGCACGACCGGCTGCGCTGCATCGCCGCCACCGGGGCCTGGCAGGTCTTCTCCGCCGTCCCGCCGAAGTCGGGCATCGTCGGCCGGGTGTACGCCTCCGGCGCGGGGGCCACCGTCGGGGACGTCACCGCCGACCCGGACTACCTGCCGCTGCGCCCCGACGTCACGGCCGAGATCTGCGTACCGGTGCGGGACCCGCAGGGCCGCCCGATCGGCGTGCTCGACCTCCAGTGGAGCGGGCCGGTGGACCTCACGCCGTGGCGGGAGACCGCCGACCGGCTCGCCGAACGGCTCGGCGCCCGGATCGCGGCGCTGGGCGGGCCGCCCGCCGAGAGCCGCAGCGAGAAACTGCTCCGGCACGCCACCGCGATGACCGCCGCCCCCACCGACTGGGACCTGCTGACCGCCGCGCTCACCGCCGCCCGGGAGGTCTCCACCCTCTCCACCGCCGTGCTGGTGCTCGCCGGCCGGCACGGCCCCCGCGTCGCCGCCCCCACCACCGTCCCCACCGGGTGGGAGGCGCGGGTGCGGTCCGCCCTGGCCGACGTCTCGACCACGCAACTCGACCGGCTCGTCGCGCGGGCCCACCGGTACGGCGCGGCGTACACCCTGGGTGAGTCGGGCTGCCCGCCCACCGAGGAACACCAGGCGCTGGCCCGCGCCGGGGTACGCACCCTGGTGTCGGTGCCGGTCGGCCCACCTGACGACGGCGGGGTGCTGCTGGTCGCCGACGAGCGGCTGCTGCACCCCGACCCGACCACGGTCAACCTGATGGAACTGCTCGCCGGGCAGGCGTGGGCCGCCCTGGAGCGGCTGCGTACCCTGGCGCAGCTGCGGGAGCAGGCCAGCCTCGACCCGCTCACCGGGCTGCGGCACACCGGCACGTTCGGGCGGCGGATCGCGGCGGCCACCCCCGGGCGTACCGCGCTGCTCGCCATCGACGTGGACGGCTTCAAGAGCGTCAACGACACGTACGGCCACCAGGCCGGGGACCGGCTGCTGGTGGGGCTGGCCCGCGCCCTGGAGGCGGCGCTGCGGCACGGCGACGAGCTGTACCGCACCGGCGGCGACGAGTTCGTCGCGGTGATCGAGGTGGCTCACGCCGACGAGGCGGTCCGCATCGCCGAGCGGCTGACCGAGGCCGCCCGGCGCACCGGCCGCACGATCAGCGTGGGCGTGGCGCTACCGCTGCCCGGCGAACCGGCCGACCGCACCCTGCACCGCGCCGACCAGGCCCTCTACGCGGCGAAACACCAGGGCCGAAACCGGGTCCACCTCTCCACCCCCTGACCCCCGCCCCGCCCCGCCACCGCCCCGGCGGGGGGGGTTAGGGGCGGGGGCGGGGGTTGACGACTAGTTCTGCGATCTGGGCGGTGTTGAGGGCGGCACCCTTGCGCAGGTTGTCGCCGGTGACGAAGAGGTCGAGGGCGCGCGGGTCGTCGACGGCCCGACGGATCCGGCCGACCCACGACGGGTCGGTGCCGACCGCGTCGATGGGCATCGGGAACTCCCCGGCCGCCGGGTCGTCGACCAGGATCACGCCCGGGGCGTTACGCAGCGCCTCCCGGGCCCCCTCGGCGTCGACCTCGGTGGCGAAGACGGCGTGCACCGCGACCGAGTGGCCGGTCACCACCGGCACCCGTACGCAGGTGGCGGAGACCTTCAGGTCGGGCAGGCCGAGGATCCTGCGGGACTCGTTGCGGACGGTCAGCTCCTCGGACGACCAGCCCTGCTCGGCCGGCGACCCCGCCCACGGCACCACGTTCAACGCCAGCGGCGCGGGGAACGGCCCCAGCTCGTCGCCGACCGCCTGCCGGACGTCGCCGGGCCGGGAGCCGAGCACCCGGTCCCCGGCGATCTTGCCGAGTTGCAGGTGCAGGGCGTCCACCCCGGCCTGCCCCGCCCCCGACACCGCCTGGTACGACGCGAGCACCAGCTCCCGCAGGCCGTACTCGCGGTGCAGCGGGGCGATCGCCACGATCATGGTCAGGGTGGTGCAGCTGGCGTTGGCGATGATCCCCCGGGGCCGGTGGTGCACCTGCTCGGGGTTGATCTCGGGCACCACCAGCGGGACGTCGCGGTCCGCCCGGAACGCGGCCGAGTTGTCGACGACCACCGCGCCCCGCTCGGCGGCGACCGGCGCCCAGTGCGCCGACACCTCGTCGGGCACGTCGAAGACCGCCACGTCGACCCCGTCGAACGCCTCGGGGGTGAGCGCGCCCACGGTCAGCTCCTCGCCCCGGCAGCGCACCTGCCGCCCGACCGAGCGGGCCGAGGCGAGCAGCCTGATCTCCCCCCAGACGTTGCGCCGGGAGGAGAGCAGGTCACACAGCACGGTGCCGACAGCCCCCGTCGCCCCGACCACGGCCAGGGTGGGCTGCGGTCCCATCGGGGCTACCGCCCGGTTCCCGCGTACACCACGGCTTCGGAGTCGCCGCCCAACTCGAACTGGTCGTGGATGGCGCGTACCGCCCGGTCGAGGTCGGTGTCCCGGCAGACCACGGAGACCCGGATCTCGGAGGTGGAGATCATCTCGATGTTGACGCCGGCCGCGCCGAGGGCGGCGAAGAAACCGGCCGCGACGCCCGGGTGCGAACGCATCCCGGCACCGATCAGCGACACCTTGCCGACGTGGTCGTCGTAGAGCAGGCCCTTGAACTTGACCGGCTCCTGGATCTTGCTGAGCGCGGCCATCGCGGTCGGCCCGTCGGCCTTGGGCAGGGTGAACGAGATGTCGGTGCGCCCGGTGCCCTCGGTGGAGACGTTCTGCACGATCATGTCGATGTTGATCTCGGCACCGGCCACGGTGTCGAAGATGCTGGCGGCGGCACCCGGCTCGTCGGGCACCCCCACGATCGTGATCTTCGCCTCGCTGCGGTCGTGGGCAACCCCGGTGATCAGTGCCTGTTCCACGGGAAGGTCCTCCATCGATCCGGTGACCATGGTGCCGGTGTTGGTCGAGTATGACGAACGGACGTGGATCGGCAAGCCCGCCCGGCGCGCGTACTCCACGCTGCGCAGGTGCAGCACCTTGGCGCCGCAGGCGGCCAGCTCCAGCATCTCCTCGTAGGTGATGTGCTGGATGTGCCGGGCGTTGGGCACGATCCGGGGGTCGGCGGTGAAGATGCCGTCGACGTCGGTGTAGATCTCGCAGACGTCGGCGTGCAACGCGGCGGCGAGCGCCACGGCGGTGGTGTCCGAGCCGCCCCGGCCCAGCGTGGTGACGTCCTTGGTGTCCTGCGAGACGCCCTGGAAGCCGGCCACGATCACCACCGCGCCCTCGTCGAGCGCGCCCTTGAGCCGCCCGGGGGTGACGTCGATGATCCGCGCCCGGCCGTGCGCCGAGGTGGTGATCACGCCGGCCTGCGAGCCGGTGAACGAGCGTGCCTCGTACCCCAGGTTGTGGATCGCCATGGCCAGCAGCGCCATCGAGATCCGCTCCCCGGCGGTGAGCAGCATGTCCAGCTCACGACCCGGCGGCAGGGGGCTGACCTGGTTGGCCAGGTCGAGCAGCTCGTCGGTGGTGTCGCCCATCGCGGAGACCACCACCACCACGTCGTCGCCGGCCTTGCGGGCGGCGACGATGCGCTCGGCCACCCGCTTGATCCGCTCGGCGTTGGCGACGGAGGACCCGCCGTACTTCTGCACCACGAGTGCCACGACGGCGCACTCCCTCCCAGCGACGACCCTGAGCGTGCCGACGCCGCCGGCTGAAGTCCGGCGGCGCGTGTCAGACCACCCCAGGGTATCGGGCGGTACGCGAGTGCGGGTCGGGTGATCCCACCATCCGGCGCAGGCCACCGCCACCGACCGGGGTTCGCGCGGGGGACGCGACCTGACACGCCCGGCCCGTCACCGGCCCGTGCGGGGTCGTCCGGGGCCGTCGGCGGGCGCAGAATGACCCCGTGCACGCCCATCCCCACCCGATCCCACCGTCCCCGGAACCGCCCGGCCGCCGGGGGTGGCCGGGCCGGTCGGTGCTGCCGGTGCTGCCGGTGCTGGTGCTGCTGGCCGGTTGCGCCTCCGACGGGCCGGACGCCCCGCCGACCGGGTCGCCGTCCGTTCCGACGCCCGTCGCGGTCGACAGCGCCCGCGACGAGCTGGCCGCGCTGGCCGCCGCCGCCCGGGACCGCCACCTGACCGCCCGGTACACCCTGACCGGCACCGGCGGCCCGACCCGCGAGATCACCGTGACCAGCGCGAACGACGGCAGTTGGCGGGTGGACGTGCCGGGGGGTGCCCTCGGCGGGACGGCCGACGTCGCGCTCGCCGCCACCCGGGACGGGCTGTTCCAGTGCGGCCTGCCGTCGGCCGGCCGCCCCGAGCCGGCGAGCTGCGTACGGCTGGGTGACCGGGACGACGCGGTGCCGCACCGGCTGGACCCCCGGGTGCAGCACCCGTTCACCGACTGGCTGGAGGTGCTCACCGACCGGCGTACCGCGCTGTCGGTCTCCACCGCGACCACGCCGCCCGGGGTGCCGGGGACCTGCTACGTGGTGGAGAGCACCGCCGCCTCGCTGCACCCGCCGCTGGACGTGGGCGTCTACTGCTACCAGCCGGACGGGACGCCCACCTTCGTCCGGGCGGCGCTGGGCACGTTGACCCTGGCCGGCCCGCCCGGCCCGGCACCCGACACGGTCCCGCTGGCCGGGCCGGTGGTGCCCGGCGAGCCGCTCGGCCGGGAGGCGGGGGCGTCGGCGGAGCCGAGCCCCGGAACGTCCTGACCCGTTCGAGCGTTACGGGTGGCCTTGACCACATTTGCCATAGCGGGCTAATCCACCAAATACCCCATACGGGATTCTCTTCGCATGGCTCACCTCACCCCGCTGCTCGCGTTCCGCTGGAGCCCCCGGGCGTTCCACCCGACCGCCGAACTGACCGGCGACGAGGCGGCGTCCCTGCTGGAGGCGGCCCGCTGGGCCCCGTCGGCCGGCAACGCCCAGCCGTGGCGGTTCGCCCTCGGCCGCCGCGACGACGAAACCTGGAAACGCATCCTGGTCAGCCTCACCGGGGCCGACCAGCGCTGGGCCCGCCACGCCGCCGCGCTGCTGGTGGGCGCGCACGTCGCCGGCGACCCGGAGCGGTGCGCGTACGACCTGGGCCAGTCGGTCGCCCACCTCAGCGTCCAGGCCACCGCCCTCGGTCTACACGTGCGCCAGATCCGCGACTTCGACCGGGCCGCGCTCGCCGCCGAACTGGACCTGCCCACCGGGGTACGCCCCCTGGTGGTGGCCGCCGTGGGCCCGCTCGGCGACCCGTCAGCCCTGCCCGGGGACCTGCTGCGCCGGGAGACCGCGCTGCGCCGCCGGCACCCGGTCCACGCCCTGCTGCTCGGCTGACGCCACCACCCCTCGACGGTGGTGGCGGGACCTCGGCCGGCGGCCCGGGGCGGGTGCGATTCGGATCTCAGAGTCCGGACCCACCTTTGCACCCCCCGGCTCATCACGTAGGGTCACTCTGTCATGTGGCGGGCGTACCTTCTCCTTGGTCGCCGCGACGGGGCCTGACCGGCCGGCACCCCGTCGCGGAGTCGAACCGCGCCGTCCAGCAGATCCGAACTCCATCTCGGCAACCGTCCGGGCATCGCCGCCCGGCACCCGCCGACACCTTCGCAATGCTGACGCCACCTGACCCACGGGAGCACTCCGTCATGGCTCAACCTGTCACCACCGACGCCGACGCCGCCGATCAGATCGCCCGGCAACGTCCCAGCCGGATGCCGTACCAGCGCTACCAGCCGTACCACCAGCAGTTCCGGATCGACCTGCCGGACCGCACCTGGCCGACCCGGCACGTCGAGGCCGCCCCCCGCTGGTGCGCGGTCGACCTGCGCGACGGCAACCAGGCCCTGATCGACCCCATGTCGCCGGAGCGCAAGCGGCGGATGTTCCAGCTCCTGGTACAGATGGGCTACAAGGAGATCGAGGTCGGCTTCCCCTCGGCCAGCCAGACCGACTTCGACTTCGTCAGGCAGCTCATCGAGCAGGACCTGATCCCCGAAGACGTCACCATCCAGGTGCTCACCCAGTGCCGGGAGCACCTGATCGAGCGGACCTTCGAGTCGCTGCGCGGCGCGCACCGGGCCATCGTGCACTTCTACAACTCCACCTCCACGCTCCAGCGTCGGGTGGTCTTCGGCCTGGACCGCGACGGCATCACCGACATCGCCACCCAGGGCGCGCGGCTCTGCCGCAAGTACGCCGAGATCCACACCCCGGACACCGACATCTACTACGAGTACTCGCCCGAGTCGTACACCGGCACGGAGCTGGAGTACGCGGTGGAGGTGTGCGGCAAGGTCATCGAGGTCATCGACCCCACCCCGGACCGCAAGCTGATCATCAACCTGCCGGCCACCGTCGAGATGGCCACCCCCAACGTGTACGCCGACTCGATCGAGTGGATGCACCGGCACCTGCCCCGCCGGGACAGCCTGGTGCTCAGCCTGCACCCGCACAACGACCGGGGCACCGGGGTCGCCGCCGCCGAGCTGGGCCTGCTGGCCGGCGCGGACCGGATCGAGGGCTGCCTGTTCGGCAACGGCGAGCGCACCGGCAACGTCGACCTGGTGACGCTGGGGCTGAACCTGTTCTCCCAGGGCATCGACCCGATGATCGACTTCTCGAACATCGACGAGGTCAAGCGGGCCGTCGAGTACTGCAACCAGCTCCCCGTGCACGAGCGCCACCCGTACGCCGGCGACCTGGTCTACACCGCCTTCTCCGGCTCCCACCAGGACGCCATCAAGAAGGGCTTCGACGCGCTGACCCGCGACGCCGAGGCGGCCGGGGTGCCGATCGACGAGTTCACCTGGGCGGTGCCCTACCTGCCGATCGACCCGAAGGACCTGGGCCGCACCTACGAGGCGGTCATCCGGGTCAACTCGCAGTCCGGCAAGGGCGGCGTCGCGTACATCATGAAGACCGAGCACCAGCTGGACCTGCCGCGCCGGCTCCAGATCGAGTTCTCGGGCGTCGTGCAGCAGGTCACCGACCACGACGGTGGCGAGGTCGAGCCGGGCACCATGTGGCAGATCTTCGCCCGCAACTACCTGCTCGACCACCAGGTCGACCCGGCCGTCACCCTGGCCGACTACACGATCCGCACCACCGACGGCAAGGTCGAGGTCGAGGCCGAGGTCGGTCTGGGCGGCGAACGACGCGCGCTCACCGCCGTCGGCAACGGCCCCATCGACGCGTACGTCAACGCGCTGCAGGCCGTGGGCGTGGCGGTACGGGTGCTGGACTACCACGAGCACGCGCTGTCCTCCGGCGGGGACGCCCAGGCCGCCGCGTACGTGGAGTGCGACGTGGACGGCCGTACCGTCTGGGGTGTCGGCGCGGACGCCAACATCGTCACCGCCTCGATCAAGGCGGTGACGAGCGCGGTCAACCGCGCCCGTCGCTGATCCCGGCGGTGGCGGGTGGCCCACCCGGGTGGGTCACCCGCCACACCGCGCCGGTGCGTCAGGCCGAGCTGACGACCTCGGCGGCCGGCCGCACCGGCACCTCGTCACCCCCGTCGCCCTCACGGAAGCCGATCCGGCGGTGCAGCCCGGCCAGCGGCCCCGGCGCCCACCAGGCGGCCCGACCGAGCAGCTTCATGGCGGCCGGCACCAGCAGGGCGCGGACCACCGTGGCGTCCACCAGCACCGCGACGAACAGACCGACGCCCGTCAGTTTGATGAAGGTGATCCCCGACGTGGCGAAGGCACCGACCACCACCATGAAGAGCAGGGCCGCACTGGTGATCACCCCGCCGGTCCGCTGGAGGCCGTCCACCACCGCGCCGGTCGGATCACCGTCGCGCTCGTAGTGCTCCCGCACCCGGGACAGCAGGAAGACCTCGTAGTCCATGGAGAGGCCGAAGGCGATGGCCAGGATGAGCACCGGCATCGACGGCTCGATCATCCCGATCGGGGTGAACCGGAGCAGGTCCGACAGGTGTCCGTCCTGGAAGATCCAGACCAGCACGCCGAACGTCGCGGAGAGCGAGACGACGTTGACCACCATCGCCTTCAGCGGGAGGACTACCGACCCGAAGGCGAGGAAGAGCAGCACGAAGGTGGCGGCGGCCATGGTCAGCCCCATCCACGGCAGCATCGCGGACATGTTGTCGAGCTGGTCGACCAGCTGCGCGGTCATCCCGCCGACCAGCACGCCGGCACCGGGCGGCGGCGGCACCCGGCGTACCTCGGCGACGAGGTCGCGGGCCTGCTGGGACATCCGGTCCGGGATGAACCCCACGGACAGCCGGGCCGTCCGGTCCGCCAGCCCGGTCGTGGTCACCCGGTCGACGCCGGGCAGCGCCGCCAGCCGGGCCGAGTAACCGGACAGCTCGGCCCGCTGGGCCGCCCCGGTCACCGGCGCGGGCAGGGTCACCAGCACCGTGATCGGGCTGGTGGAGTTGGCCGGGAAATCCCGGGCGAGCGTCTCCGAGACGACTCTCGTCTCGGTGCCCTCGGGCAGCGCGCGGGCGTCGATGCCACCCCAGCTGATCCTCAGGAACGGCAGGCCCAACAGCAGCAGGACGCCCAGGGTGACCACGAGATAGCTCACCGGTCGCCGCATCACGCTCAGCCCCAGCCGCCGCCACCGCTGACCGTCGTGGGAAACCCTGCGGTCGAGCAGGCGCACCCGTCCCCGGTCCACCCGCCGGCCGAGCAACGCCAGCAGGGCGGGCAGCACGGTCAGCGCGGCCACCATGTCGACCAGCACGGTCGCCACCCCGCCGTAGCCCATGGACCGGAGGAAGGTCTGCGGGAACAGCAGCAGGCTACAGAGCGCCACCGCGACGGTGAGCCCGGAGACGAGGACCGTCCGCCCGGCCACCGCCACCGTACGGGCCACCGCCTCCTCGACCGTCTCCCGCACCCTCAGCTCCTCGCGGAACCGGACGACCATGATGAGTCCGTAGTCGATGGCGAGCCCGATGCCGAGCAGGGTGGTGATGTTGACGGAGTAGACGGAGATGTCGGTCAGCAGGGTGAGTCCGTGCAACGCCGCGAACGATCCGAAGATCGCCACGGTGCCGATCGCCAGTGGCAGCAGGGCGGCCACGACGCTCCGGAAGATCACGACCATCAGCAGGAACAGCACCGGCGCGGCAAGCGCCTCGGCCAGCCCGATGTCCTTCTTGACCCGACTGGAGATGAGCTGCTGGGTCGGCACCTGCCCGCCGACGGCGCTGCTGAGCCCCGGCACGGCGAACCGGTCCCGGATCGCGTCCAGGTTCTCCCGCCGGTCCCGCTCGTCCGCCCCCACCAGGCTCACCACGGCGAAGGTCGCCCGCCGGTCCGCGCTGACCAGGTTCGGCGACGAGGTCGACCAGTAGGTGTCGAACCTCACCACCCGGTCGCGGGGCAACGCCTCCAGCACCCGGGTGACGTCGGCACGGAACCCGGCGTCGTCGACCGTCCGGTTCGGTGAGCGGTACAGCACCACCACGTCGGCGGAGTCGCGGCCCAGCGTGGCCGTCTCCACCTCGGTGGCCCGTTGGCTCTCGCTGCCCGCGACCTCGAAGCCGCTGGAGGAGGTGAGCGCGGCGAAGACACCCACCCCCCAGACCGCCGCCGCCACGGTGAACAGCACCGCGAGACCCATCACCAGGCGGCAGTGCCGGTGGATCCACCGGCCCCAGCGCATCAACATGGTCCCTCCCGAGGACATCACTTCGGTCGGCCGGCCGACGACGGGCCGGATTCACGGTCGACGACGGCGCGTGCCCGGACGGGCCACGGCCGGCAGCCGGCCCGGCCGCTCACCCCCGGACCCAACGGGGCCGGCGCAGGGACAGCAGGGTGGTGCCACGCCGGTCGACGACCCGGGCCAGGCCGTCACCCAGCTCCGCCCGGCTCGCCTCACCCGTGGCGTGCAGCGACAGCGCGTCGGCCGTCCACACCTCGTCGGGTGTTCCCGGGGCCACCGCGACCAGCGCTTCCAGGTGGGCCAGCGGCAGGACGGGTCGTGGTGGCTCGGTCGACACGAACAGGTCCACCGGCCGGACCGGCTCCACCTCGGCGGACCAACCCGCGTCCGTCCGTCGCCACGGCCCGACCCCGGTCAGGTACGGCAGCCACGCGTAGCGGCGCGGCAGGAGGGTCGGCCCGGCGGCGGTCACGTCGACCGGGCCGGGCGGCGTCGGGTCCGGTGACGCCGGGGTGGCCGCGTCCACCGGGCCGAAGCCGAACTCGCCCCGGGCCACCACCTGCCCGTCCTGCTCCAACTCGACGCAGACCCGCCAGTCGGCCGGTCCGCCGACGGGGCCGCCGCCCCGGGCCCGGCGGACCAGTCCGGTCGACCGCAGCGCGCCCGGTCGTACCCAGATCCGGTCGGCGGTCGTCGGGGACACCAGCGGACCCATCGGCGGGGTCAGCCACCGGGCACCGTCGAGCAGGTATTCGAGCAGCACCGAGACGGGGACCGCAGCGGCACCGTCGAACCGGGTGTCGGCGAGGAGCTGGGCCCACCCGCCGTCGATCCGGTGCCGGGTGGTGAGCAACCGGTGCGGCGTGAACTCGACCACGTCACCCAGCAGGAACCGCCGGGTCAGCAGGGGCACCCGGTCGGCCCAGTCGGAGGGCACCGTGATACCGGCCAGTTGCTGCGGGGTCATCTCGCCGATCTCGGCCACGAAACCGACCTCGCCGCAGCCGCCGTGCGTCAGCTCGGCGGCCCAGGCCCGGACCCCCGCGGCGACCGGGATCGGCCGCATGTAGCGGCTGGCCGCCTCCAGGTTGGTGATCAGCCCGAGACCGTCCCAGGTCGGCCAGGACAACGACTTGACGACCGGGTCGCCACGGTGGTGACCCACCCACATCACCAGCCGGGCCAACCCCTCGTTCGCCGCCGCGTAGTCGACCTGCCCGACCATGCCGCCGTAGCGACCGGTGAGGGAACCCACCGCACAGAGCACCTTCAACGGCCGCCCCGCCAACGCCCCGACCAGGTTCCGGAACCCGTCGACCTTCACCGCGATCACGTCCACCACGTCGTCGGGCGTCTTCCTCGACAGCCGGGTGGGCTGGTCGATCCCGGCGTTGTGGACGACCACGCTCAACCCCGGCCCGGCCGTGGCGACCAGCGCCGCGACCTCCTCGGCGCGGGTGACGTCGCAGACGGCGTACTCGATCCGTGCGCCGACCCCGGCGGCCCGGCGCAGGTTGTGCCGGATCTCCCGGGCCTGCCGCATCAGTTCCACCTCCCGGCGCACCGCCGGCAGCGACCGGCCGCCCCGCTCCAGGTACGCGGTGCGCCCGAGGGCGGCGAACCCGTCGTCGTCGGCGGTCAACCAGCAACTGTCGTCGGCGGGTAGCGGCCGACGGCCGGACACCACCACCCGGCAACCCGTCCGGCGTGCCATGTCGAGGGCGATCTCGAAGCCGATCCCCCGGGCACCACCGGTCATCAGCAGCACGTCGTCGACGCCGAGGTCGACCGGCGGGCCGTCGACCGGCTCCGCCCGGGGCAGGACGGCCCGTCGCGTACCGGCGCGGACGCCGACCTCCTGCAACTCCCCGGCGAGCAGTTCGGCCAGGACCGCCGGCCCCGGGTCGACGTCCGGGCCGAGGTCGACCACCCGGCTCCGGCACGCCGGCAGTTCGCGGGGCAGGGTCTTGCAGAGCCCGGACCAGATGCCGGTCAGCGGGTTGGTGAACCGTCGGTCCGCCTCGTGCGGCGCGGTCAGCCCGAGGGTTCCGCCCAGCGCGGTGACCGCGACGAACTGCCGCCGACCGACCTGCGTTTCGGCGGCCCACCGGTCGTAGACCCGGTGCAGTGCCGTCACGGTCCGCCGCACCGGCTCCCGCCAGTCGGCCTCCGGATCCCCGCACAGGGTCAGGTCGACCAGCACGTCCACGTCCGGGTCGGGCTCGTCGGCGGTACGGCCACCGCAGGCCCGCACGGTACGCCCCACCTGCTCCCGCAGCGCCGGGGTGCCGTTGAACACGTGCACGAGACGGCCGGCGAGGGCGGCCGGACCGGGCACCGGCAGCGGCGCGACGGCGACCAGGCCGAGCGTCTGCCGGACGAAGCCGGGCACCGGCCCGGCGACGGCCGGGTCACCCCCGGCGGCGGCCCCGACCGGGGAGAGGACGACCTCGGTCATGCGGCCGCCCCGACCCGCGGCTTCGGGGTCACCAGCAACCGGCCCTGCGGGCGCAGCGAGATGACCGAGTGGCCGTACCTGACGAAGTCGCCCGGCACCGTCTGGAGCTGGAACCGCTGGCTCACCAGCGCCACGATCACCTTCAGTTCGAGCAACGCCATCAGGTTGCCCACGCACATCCGGGGCCCGCCACCGAACGGGAGGTAGGACAGTCGGGGCAGCCGCCGTGCCGCGTCGCCCGCGAAACGCGCCGGATCGAACGCATCCGGGTTGTCCCAGATGCGGGGGTTACGGTGCGACACCAGTGGCGAGATCAGGATCGACGAGCCGGCCGGGACGTGCCGCCCCGCCAGCTCGTCGTCGGCGACCACACCCCGGGGGAAGGTCCAGATCGGCGGATAGAGGCGCAGTGCCTCCTGGATCACCTGCCCGGTGTACGTCAACCGCTCGGTGTCCGCCAGGGTGGGCGCCCGACCGGCCAGCACCTGGTCGACCTCCGCCGTCAACTCCTCGGCCGCCCAGCGGTGACCGCTGAGCGCGTAGAGGGCCCAGCAGGCGGCGGCTGCCGTCGTCTCGTGGCCCGCCAGGTAGACGGTGAGCAGCTCGTCCCGGATCTCCCGGTCGGTCCAGGCACGCCCGTCCACCGGGTCGCGGGCCGTCTCCATCAACTCGACGAGCTGCCCCTGCCCGGTCCGGTGGTGGTTGGACCGGATGTCGTCGACGAGCCGGTCGAAGAACCGCCGGGTGGCCCGGATCTGCCGGTTACGGGCGTTCGGGATCCACTCCGGTAGCTGCTCCGAGAGCAGGCCGTGGGTGAACATCAGCTCGATCCCGGCGTCCACGGTGCGTTTCATCTCGGCCACCGCCGCCCCCGGGTCGTATCCGAACAGGGACCGGCTCAGCGTCACCAGGGTCAGTTGGAGCATCTCGCCGATCAGGTCGACCGGCTCCCCCCGGGCCGCGGCGACCTCCCACCGGTCCAGCATCTGGTGGGTCGACTCGATGACGTTCGGCAGGATCGCACCGATCGCCCGGTTGAGGAAGAGCGGCTGTACGGCGCGGCGGTGGCTGCGCCAGGCCGGCCCGTCGGTGGTCAGCAGACCGGTGCCCATGACCAGCTTGAACTGGTCGTACAGCTTGCCGCGGTCGTAGTTGTGGTGGTTGCCGACCAGCACGCGGTGCACCGCGTCCGGCTCGGTGACCAGGTGCACCAGGTACGGCCCGAGCTTCATCCGGACCACCTCGCCGTGGTCGCGCTGCAACCGGAGCAGGAACTCGGCGGGCGTACGCCGCCAGTCGAAGAGGCTGCCGACGAGCGGCCTACCGGTCGGTCCCGGTGCGATGGTCCCGTTCATGCTCGCTCCCACGTCTGCTCGTCGTTCACAACGGCACCACGCCGACCCGACCGCTGAGCCTGCTGCGGCCGACGTCGCCGATCACGGGCCAATCCACCTGCCGGCCGGCAACCGTGTCGAAGCCGCCGACACCGACGCCGACGACGTCCTTGATCTGCACCAGCACCCGGCCGGTGCCGTCCACCGCCAACGCCCGGGTGCCGCCCTCGGCACCGAGCAGCGCCGCCGCCCTCGGGGTGGCGAACAGCTCGACCGCACCGGCCCCGCCCAGCACCACGTCACCGCCGCCGACGTGCAGGTCGATGCGGCGGATCCGGGTCGGTGCGAAGATCGGCACGTACCGGTCGTCGACCAGTTCCGTCCCGATCAGCCGGAGCAGGCCGTCCAGGAGCAGCACCGGCACCGTGAACCGGTCGAAGACCGACCCCGCACCCGCCGGGGCCGTGTACCGCGCCCGCGCGCCCAACGGGTGCAGGCGCAACCCGGTCGTGCTGACGAACGCCCCGTCGACCCGCACCGGCGAGCCCGGCGTCAGGTACGGATCCGGCACCGGCAGCTCGTCGGCCGTGTGCCAGGCCGGCCAGGTGGGCGCGGCCGGGCGGCGCGCGTCGACCAGCACGGTGACGGAGAAGTGCCGACGGTCGCGTACCAGGACCTGCCCCGAGGGGGCGACGACGTCCATGGTCACGACGACGTCGACCACGGACCGCCCGGCCGCCCCGGAACGCAGGGTCGCGCGCACCCGCAGCGGAGCCCGGTCGCTGCCACCGCCGAGCCGCAGGAAACGGTCGAGGACGAGATCACGGAAGCCGGTGACGACGCCCTGCGGGACCAGCCGGCGGGCCGCCTGGGCGGCGATCTCGGTGACGAACACGCCGGGCATCGTCGGCACACCGTCGACGAGATGCTGGTGCAGGTAGTGGTCCCGCCCGTCCAGCTTCCGCTCGGCGACCAGGGTGCCACCCTCCAGGCGTACCGTGCGGTCGAGGTAGAAGGCGTCGGTCTCCATCGGGTCTGCACCTCCTTGTCGCGTCACGTCTCGATGGTCGGGGTGGCCCTGCGGTGCAGGCCCGGCAGCGCGCGCCGGGACGCCGCCAGCAGCCACCACGGCCGGGGCACGTACCGCTCGGCGGTACGCCGCCGGACGACCTGGCCGATCGCGGTGGCGACCGTACGGTCGGTGGAGACCAGGAGGCGGCCGGACCGGCTCGCCCGCCGGGTGGGATAGGTGAACCCCTCGGTGGCGACGAACCCCGGCAGGACGAGCGCCACGTGCACGCCGTGCGGCCGTTCCTCGGCGTGCAGGGCCTCGCTCCAGCCGCACAGGGCGAACTTCGCCGCCGAGTACGCCCCGGAGCCGGCCAGCCCGATCCGGCCGGCCACACTCGCCACGTTCACGACGGTGCCGGTGCTGGCCCGCAGCAGGGGCAGCACCGACTCGGTCAGCCGGACGTGGGCCGCGAAGTTGAGTTCCAGCGAACGCCTGACGTTCTCCCAACCGGTGGCCGCGAACGTGCCGCCGAAGTGGGCACCGGCGTTGTTCACCAGGATGTCGAGCCGGCGCGGCCCCGCGTCGAGCCGGTCGAGGATCTGCCGGGGCGCGTCGGGGGAGGTGAGGTCCGCGCCGATCACGTCGGCGCTGGGCAGCTCGGCGGCCAGCGCACGCAGCCGGTCCGTCCGCCGGGCCAGCAGGACGAGCCGCAGGTCCGGCCACCGCCCGAGTTCGCGGGCGATCGCCGCGCCGATGCCGCTGGACGCCCCCGTGACCAGGGCGACCCGCTGTCCGGTCATCCGTGTTCCCCCACCTTGGGCACCGACAGCGCACCCGCCACGCAGGTCACCGTGAAGGGCGGGGGGCCCAGCGCCTCACCGTCGGCGAAGGTGACCAGACCGGCGTCCCGCATCTCGATCCGACGGACCCCGAAGCGTCGGGTGGAGGTGTCGGTGGCTGACCGGACGCCGTTGAACAGGCGCAGGGTGGTGCCGAGGGTGGCGGGGACGCTGTTCGGTCCCTGGGTGGTCACGTCCAGCAACCCGTCGTCGATCTCGGCGTCGGGACAGACGTAGAGCTTGCCGCCGAACCGCCGGGTGTTGCCCACGGCGAACAGCACCGCCGGGAGGGTCGCCGGCACCCCGTCGAGGGTCACCGTGTAGACCCGGCCGCGGAAGCGGGGCAGTTCGAGCACGGCCGCGAGGTCGTACCGCCGCATTCCGCGCGGCCACCGCAGCCGCCCGCCGCGCTGACTGACCGAGGCGGCGTAGCCGGCGGCCAGCACTGTCGCGTACCAGGTCCGCGTCCCGTCCGGGTAGTCGACGCGGGCCACGTCCATCGACCGGAGGTTGCCGGCGGCGAAGGCGCGGGCGACCGCGTGGGCGGCGTCCACCGGGTCCGCCGGCAACCCGAGCGAGTCGGCGAGGTCGTTGCAGGTGCCGGTCGGTACCACCGCGACGGGTACGCCCCGGCCGGCGGTCACCTGGAGCACGTTGTGCAGGGAGCCGTCGCCGCCCACCACGACCAGACCCTCGACGCCCTGGTCGATCGCCTCCGCGACGGCCCGGCGGGCCTGCCCGGCGTCGGTCGCGGTCAGCAGCCGGGTGGGCAGTTCCGCCGCGAGCGCGTCGAGGACGGCGGGGATCCGACCCGCCTGACGACCGCTGCCGGCGGCGCTGTTGACCAGGACTGCCACGGTCATGACGGTGCCCCCGATTCGACGGTGGTGGGTGCCGGCCGGTCGGTGGCCGGCAGGCGGCGGGGCAGCGACAGGGCGGCGACGGCCCCGAGAGCCACCACCGCGGCGCCGAGCCAGACGGCGGGCCGGACCGCGTCGACGAACGCCCTGGCATCGGTGAGGGGGCCGGCGAGCCGGGTCACCACGGTGGTCAGCACGGCGACGCCGAGCGCGAAGCCCACCTCG
Organism: Micromonospora wenchangensis; assembly: GCF_002210435.1. GTDB lineage: Bacteria > Actinomycetota > Actinomycetes > Mycobacteriales > Micromonosporaceae > Micromonospora > Micromonospora wenchangensis. The sequence goes on along the minus strand of NZ_MZMV01000015.1, from coordinate 21,508 downwards.
CGGACCGTCGCGTTCGCACCGGACGCCTTGCCCCGGTCGCGCCGGTCCACCGAGGCCAGCACGGCCTCGGTCATCGGGGCGAAGATCAGGCCCATGCCGATCCCGCCGAGCAGCAGGGCCGGCACGATCCGCCCGTAGGGCACCGCGGTGTCCATGATGGCGGCGCTCCAGCCCAGTGCCACGGCTTCGAGCAGCAGGCCGGCGGCCATCAGCCGGCCCGCTCCCACCCGGGCGGTGACCAGGCCGGCGAGGACCGCGACAAGCATCGGCATGGCGGTCCACGGCAGGGTACGCACGCCGGCGGCCAGCGGCGAGTAGCCCAGGACCAGTTGCAGGTACTGCATCAGCCAGTACAGCGCCCCGAAGACGCCGAAGAACATCAGCAACGCCACCAGGTTGCTCAGCACGAAGGACCGGGTGCGGTAGAAGTACAGGGGCAGCAGCGGCTCCGCCACCCGTCGTTCCCAGCCGACGAAGAGTGCCACCAGCAGGGCGGCCATCCCGAATCGGGTGACCGCGTCGACGCTGCCCCAGCCCTGCGAACCGGCCTCCACGATGCCCCACACCAGCGACATCACGGCGGTCGAGGCGAGCAGGACGCCGGGCAGGTCGATACTCCGGTTCTCCCCCGCGCTCTCCGGCAGGATCAGCCGGATGACCGGCACGAGCACCAGCCCGACGGGAACGGACACCCAGAAGATGCCCTCCCAGCCGAGCGACTCGGTGACGGCCCCGCCGATCAGCGGGCCGAGGGCCACCCCCAACCCGTTGACCGCGCTCCAGAGGCCGATGGCCATCGCCCGCCGCGCGTCGGACACCCCGTTGGCCAGCAGGGTCAGCGAGAGCGGGAAGACGATCGCCGCGCCGATCCCCTGCACCACCCGGCCGGTGACCAGGAGGCCGAGGGTGCCGGAGAGCGCGCAGACCGCCGAGCCCACGGCAAAGATCACGATTCCGGTGGTGAAGATCCGCCGCCGGCCGAAGCGGTCGCCCACGGCGGCACCGGTGAGCAGCAGCCCGGCGAAGGACAGCGAGTAGGCGTGGATGATCCACTGCAACCGGTCGGGCCCGCTGTCCAGTTCCCTGGCCAGCACCGGCAGCGCGTTCGTGACCACCAGGTTGTTCAGCGACACCATGAACATCGGTACCGCCGTGGCCAGGATCAACAGGGTCGTGCCGCGACGCTGGCTCATCGACCGTCCCGTCGGGTCAGGCCGAGGGTGAGGCCACCGTCGGGGAACTTCGGCGGGAAGATCGTGATGAAGCCCTCCGGGCTGACGTTCTCGGTGCCGTACGGCAGCCACAGCCGGTAGCGCTGGCAGACCATGGCGACCGCGGTCGCCAGCACCGGCACCGCGAGCGGCTTGCCGATGCACTGTCGGCGGCCACCGCCGAACGGCAGGTACGCGAACTTCGGCCGGTCCTTCGCGGACGGGTCCCGGAACCGGCTCGGGTCGAACGAGTTCGGCGCGTCCCAGTACGCCGGGTTCCGGTGGGTGGCGTACACGCTGACCATCACCGTCGAGGTCGCCGGGATCTCGTGGCCGGCCAGTTCGTCGGGCTCGACGGCGTCGCGCGGGAACTGCCAGACCGACGGGTAGAGCCGCAGCGTCTCGTCGACGACCGACTGGACGACCGGCAGGGCCGCGAGGTCGTCGAAGGTGGGCGTACGTCCCGCGAGCACCTCGTCGACCTCCCGCTCGACCTCGCGGCGCACGGACGGGTGCCTGGCGAGTTCGTAGAGGGCCCAGGCCAGCGACAGACCTGTGGTTTCCGAGCCGGCGAGGAACATCGTGCGCAGGTTGTCCGGCAGCGCGCTCTCCGGCAGGTCGGATTTCATGATCAGGCCGGCGGCGTCGTCACCGAACTCGCCGGTGGCCTGCCGCTCGGCCTTGACCGACGCGATGACCTGGTCGAAGAAGCGCCGGGCCCACCGCTTGCGTCGCTGGTACGCCGTCGGCAACCAGCGGGGCAGCACGTACTCCTCGACGCTGCTCACGTTCTTGAAGATCGATTCGAGGCCGGCGGCGACCGCCCTGGTGAAGGTGCGTTCCCGGCTCGCCAGGCTCCTGCCGATCAGCGCCTTGCCCATGATCCGCGCGCTGAGCGACATGGCGGGCCGGACCAGGTCGAAGGAGCGCTGCCGGTCGGCCTCGACGTCCCAGCTGTCGAAGAGGTCGGTGACGGCCGCCACGGTCTCCTCGACCGACTCCCGCACCTTCTGCGGGGTGAACGCCGGCTGGACGACCCGGCGGTGCGCCCGCCACTCGTCGTCGTCGAGGGTGAGCAGGCCCTTGCCCATGAACTGGTGGAACGGCTCGTAGAGCCGGCCACGGCGGTAGTTGCCGGGGTTGCCGACCAGCACCCGCTCGATCGCCTCCGGCTCGGTGATCTGGATGAACGGTCGCGGCCAGAGCCGCACCCGGACCACGCCACCGTGGTCGCGCTGCAACCGCAGGGAGAAGTCCAGTGGGGCCCGCCCCATGTCCATCGTGATGCCCACGCCGGGCAGGCCCTTCGGGCCCTCCGGCCGGCGCGGCCCCGGCACGTCCGCCGACGCCACCGCGCCGGTGACCGGGCAGCGGGCCGGGACGGCACCTGTCGGTGGGAGGGCCGGATCCTGATTGGTCATCGTCATCGTGCGCTCCCCGGGAGGTCGCCGGTCGCGGTGCCGGACCGGTGTCGGATGAAATCGTCGCGGCTCAGGTAGGCGCCTGTCTCCTCATCGACGTAACCGAGGATCGTCCCGGTGGTGCCGGCCATCTCCAGGATGCTGCGGCCGGTTTCGTCCACCGCCACGCCGAGGTTGTCGCCGAGCGGGTCTTCCAGGTCGATCCGGCCGGGGGTGAAGTACAGCTCGACCGCGCGGCCGAGCAGGGCCCGGTCGTTGGCCGGCCCGAAGACCTCGATCCGCCGGATGGTGCGCGGGATCGCCACCGGTATCCACCGCCCGTCGACGAGGTCCAGCACCGCGATCCGGGCCAGCCCGTCGAGCAGCACGGAGGGGACCAGCAGGTCGGGAAACCACCTGGTGATCTGCGGCCCGTCCAGCGCCAGCCGGGCCCGCCGGCCGCGCGGGTGCACGCCGGTGGCGGTGGTGGAGACGAAGACCCCGGTCAGCAGCACCCCCGACCCCGGTGCGTGGTACGGGTCCCGCACCGGCCTGGTGTCCGCGTCCGCCCAGGGTTCGTGCCGGGGCGCGGTCCGGTACGAGTCCCGCAGCCGTACCGTGGCGCTGAAGTGCAACCGGTCGCGGACCAGGACCTGCCCGGCCGGGCCGTACACGTCACCCAGCACCCGGACGGCCACCACCGACTCGAACCGGTCCTCGCTGACCAGCCGGGCCTCGATCCGCTTGGGCTGCGGCCCACGGTCGGGATAGACCCGCAGGAACGACTCCAGCCGGACGTCCTCGACGACCGCCGGGACCCGGTCCGGCACGAGCGTCCGGGCGGCCTCGGCCGCCAGCTCCGGCACGAACGTCCCGGGCAGCGTCGGGTGGCCGTTGACGACGTGCATCCGCAGGTAACCGTCGCGTTCCAGGTCGAAGGTGCGGGCCACGGTCAGCGTCCGGTCGCCGTCGCGCACCACCCGGTCGACGAACGGCATGGCCGGCGTCCGGGCGCAGAAGTCCAGGTACTGCGGCACCACGGCCCGGATGGCCTGGCGCTCCTTGTCGCCGAACAGCACCGTCGCGGGTGGTGGCTGCGGCTGCCCCAGCTCGCGCAGGAAATGGACGATCCCCTCCCCGGTGGGGGTGGCGGTGAACTGGTCGGACTTGGCGAGGAACGCCCGCATCACCGGGGTCGCGCCGAGGCCGACGTCCCGCCAGAGCGTCCAGCCGATGGTGAACTCGGTCAGGCCCGGCCCGGCGCTCGCCGTCGCGGCGGTGTTCAACATGTCGTTGGCGGAGCCGTAGTCGGTTTCGCCACGCTGGCCGGTGAAGCCGACGAACGACCCGAAGTTGCACCAGCGCCGGGGCAGCCGGTCCGCGAACGCGTCCTTGAGGTTGAGATAGGTGGACACCTTGAGGTCGCGTACCGCACGGAAGTCGTCGAGCGCCTTGGTGGCGACCGCGGCGGCCCGGTTCGTGCCGGCGATGTTGAGCAGCAGGTCCACCCCGGTCAGCTCCGCCGTCGCCGCCCGTACCGCAGCCGGGTCCCGCAGGTCGCAGCAGACGTACCGCACCCGGTCCGCGCCGCAGTGCCGTTCCAGTTCCCGCAGCGTCCGCCGTACCGTGCGGGCCTCCTGGAGCCGCTCGAACCGCCGGTTCGCCTCGGCCACGGGCATCTCGGCGAGCAGCTTCTTGATGTATCCCGCCCGGTCCGCCGCCGCCGTCTCCGGATCGACCTCCAGCAGCGCCGGATCGTGGTCGGTCAGCCTGGTGCTGCCCAGCAGCACCATCCGGGGCCGGAACCGCTCGGCGACCGCGGTCAGCAGCACCGACCCGATGCCCCGGGCACCACCGGCGGCGACCACCAGTGCGTCGGCGGCCAGCGGGACGTCGGTCGGCACGGCGGCCCGGCGGCGGGCGGCCAGGGTCAGCCGCGCCCCGCCGACCAGGTACACCACCGGCAGGAGCTGACGGTACGACAGCTCCGCCGCCGCGTCGGCCACCGCGGACGCGGGTTCCGCGCCCGCCGTGTGCACCGTCGCCACCACCGGCACGCCCGGCAGTTCGAGGGCGAGGCTCTTGACGAAGCCGGTGAACAGCCCGGTGAACGGTGTCGGCCGCCGGTCGGGGGTGACCCCACCGACGATGCTGACCAGGATCGATCCCCCGGAGTCGGGTCGGGCCAGGCGTTCGGCGCAGGCCCGGACGGCCAGGAACATCCACTCGTGCAACCGCAGCAGCCGCCGGGCCGCCGCCGACCACCGCGCCTCGGACAGGGCCGGCTCCCGCAGGTCGACCACGATGCGCAGATGCGCGGGCCGCGCGGCCCGGACCCGTGCGTCGACGTCCGGGCCGGTGCCGTCGTCCGGGCCGGCACCGCCGTCCGGCCCGGCACCGTCGTCCGGGCCGGTGCCGTCGGGCACCGTCAGCACGAGGGTTCCGGGTGGGGCCGGGACGCTGCCCGCCGGGGCGTTGGTGAGCAGCAGGGTGCCCGCCGGGAACGCGTCGATCGACGGTCCCACCCGCTCGGCGGCGTACGGCGCGAGTTCCAGGACGTGCCGGTCCAGCAGCAGGCCCTCGGTGTCCTGCGGGGCGGCCCCGGCCCGATCCGCCTCCCCGGCCTGGGCGGGCGGGGGCGTCGCCGGGCGGGGCGGGTCGGCCGGCGGTGCGGGGGGTGCCGGCGGGCGGGCCGGCCCGCCGACCAGCCGCGTCAGCAGTCGCGGCGCACCCGCCGCGCCGAGGTAGTTGCGGCCCACCGCGTCGGCCACCGGTGTGGTGCTCATCGCAGCCCCCCGGTCGACGTCCGGGCCGCCGGGTCGTCGAGGTCCGCCAGCACCGGCAGGCCGTGCTCGATGGCGAACGACCGGCGGGTCACCGCGAACAGGAACGCGCCCTCGGCGGGCGGAGCCGTCCCGCCCGCCGCCTCGGCGATCAGCTCACGCCAGCCGGCCAGGGTGTTGCCGTTCACGCCGGCCACCAGCGCCAGGTCGAGGTCCCCGAACTCCAGGTAGCGCCGGGCCAGCTCGAACGCCCGGTCGAGGGATTCCTCACCGGCGTCCACCGCGATGTTGAGCCCACGCAGGTCGAAGTAGTTGGACAGCCGGGCCGCCACGACGTTGGGCATCTCGCCGGGGAAGGAGTCCTCCACCGGGGCGGCGATCCGTTCGTGGGTACGCTCGCGGAGCTTCTTGAGCAGCACCCGCATCGCCTCGGGTTCACTGGACAGTTCGGCCCCCCGGCCCAACTCGTCCAGGTAGGCCCGCAGGGCGTAGAGCACCGCGTTGCGGGTCGGGCCGGCGTGACCGACCACCACGCCGGTGCCGCCGGGACGGGCGGTGCTGATCGCCCGCACCACCGGGTCGAGGCGTTGCATGCACTCGACGATCATCAACTGGGTGCGGTCCGTGGCCCGGACCGCCGACGCGGGCATCCGGAGCTTCTGGAAGGGCGGCACCGGATAGTGCTCGCCGAAGGTCTCGGGCAGCGGCTGCTGGTCGCCCGCCCACCCGGCCACCGCCGACTCGTCCGGGCAGCCGGGCAGGTGGGCCGACCAGGCGGTGATCACCAGCGGCTCGGGCCGGTGCTCGCCGTAGCCGAAGGTGCCGGCCAGGTCGGGTCGGTACTCCTGGATGAGGACGTGGGCGTTGGTGCCGCCGAAACCGAACCCCGAGACGGCCGCACCGCGCGGCCGGTCCGTCCGCGCCGGCCAGGGCACCGGCGCGGTGGGCACGGTGAGGTTGGTGCTGGCGAGGTCGAACAGCTCGGGTGCCTCGGTGAAGCGGAACTGGGCCGGTATCGTGCCGCTGCGCAGTGCAGCCAGCACCTCGATCACCGAGACCACCCCGGCGGCCCAGCCGGTGTGGCCCACCAGGGACTTGTTCGACGTCACCTGCACCGGCTGCGTCCCCCGGTAGGCGTTGCGCAGGCTGGCGAACTCCGCGCCGTCGCCGGCCGGGGTGCCGGTGGCGTGGGCGACCACCCAGTCCACCTGGTCCGGCGTCATCCCCGAACGGGCCATCGCCCGCTGCACCGCCAGTTCCTGACCGGACGTGGCCGGTGCGTAGATGGCCTTGCCCCTGCCGTCGGCGGAGAGGCCGACGCCGCTGAGCACGCCGAGGACCCGGTCACCGTCGCGGCGGGCGCGGGAGAGCCGCTTGAGCACCACGACGCCCGCGCCGTCGGAGAAGAGCACCCCGTCGGCGGTACGGTCCAGGGCCCGCACCTCGCCCCGCTGGGACAGCCCGTGCAGTTTGGAGAAGAGCACCGACCCGGACGGGGCGAGCGCGAAGGCCCCGCCGCAGACGGCGATGTCGGCCTCGCCGGCGACCAGTGCGCGGGCACCGAGGTCGAGGGCGTACAGCGAGGACGAGCAGGCGGTGTCGACCATCGTCACCGGGGTGCCGGCCGGCACCAGCCCGGCGACGGCCCGCTCGCCCACCAGGTGCGGCAGTTCGGCCTGCTCGCCGAGGGGCAGGCACCGGTGCAGCAACCCGGACAGTTCCGGGTCGTCGGCCTCGATGCCCTGCTCGACGGCGAACGCGGTGACCTCGCGGCGGATCAGCGCCTCCTGGAGGTGCTGGTTGCCGTCCGGGGTGTAGCCGATGCTGATGCTGAACCGGTCCCCCGCGTCGGTGCGTACCTGCTCCAGCGCCTGGTGGACGCTGTGCCGCAGCCAGAGCACGGTGTGCTCCACGGGCTCCGAACCGGTCGCCAGTTCCGCGGCGAGCGCGGGGTGCGGCCGGAAGTCGGTGATGAACCCCGACCGACGCTGGTACGTCTTGTCCGGTGCGGCGGGGTCGGGGTCGTGGAAACTGTCCACGGCCCACCGGTCCGGCGGCACCTCGACGAAGAGTTCGGCGCCTCGGGCCTGGAGCGCGGTGAGTTCCTCGGGACTCGACGCGCCGGGCACCGCGAGCCCCATCCCGACGAACACCACCGGGTCGTCCTCGGGTGACGGCTCAGGCTGCGACGGCGCGGTGACCTCGATCCGTTCGCGCGGCACGGGCTGACCGGCCGGGGCGGCGGACCACCCGACCGGGTCCGGCGACATCGCCCGGTGCAGCAGGCCGAGCCCGCCGTCCGCGACGACCGTCTGCCCGGTGACCCACCCGGCAGCGGGACTGGCGAGGAAGAGCACCAGCCGGGCGAGGTCCTGTGCGTCGGCGAGCCGGCCCAGCGGCGTCGCCTGCACGGTGTTCTCACTGACCGAGTCGAAGCCGGGGAAGGCCCGGCCGACCGGGTTGTCGATGAGGCCGGTCGAGGCGGCGTTGACCCGGATGCCGCGCGGGCCGAACTCGGCCGCCAGGTAGCGGGTCAACGCCTCCAGGGCGGCCTTGGAGATGCCCACGCCCAGGTAGTTGGCGGGCGCGTACCGGGCGCCGATCGACGAGACGTTGACGATGGCGCCACCCGTCGATCGGCTCAGCAGGGGCAGGGCCGCCCGCGAACACCACAGCGCCCCCTTGACGTTCGTGTCGAACGCCCGGTCGAGGTGCTCGTCGGTCAGCTCGTCGAGCCCGACGAAGGTGCCCGCCGCGGCGTTGTTGACCAGGATGTCCAACCGCCCGTGCGTGTCCCGGATCTCGGCGAACATCCGGTCGACCTGTGGCAGCCGGGCCACCGAGCCCCGGACCACCGCGACGTGGTGGCCGGCCGCGGTGAGTTCCGCGGCCAGCGAGCGTGCCGCCGGGTACGAGTGGAAGCAGTTGATCAGGACGGTTGCCCCGGCCTGGGCGAGGCCGGTGACGATGTGCCGGCCCACACTGCCGGCGCCGCCGGTGACGAGGGCGGTGCGCCCGCTGAGGTCGAAGGCGTCGGGCGTCACCGGACCGCCACCGCCGTGCCGGCCGACCCGCTGACGACGAGGTCGACGACCGAACCGAAGGTGGGATGGTCGCCGATCCGGAACCCGTTCGTCGGCGGGACCACCCCGTACAACTGCGCCACCCGCCCGAACAACTCGGTCTGCTTCACCGAGTCCACCCCGAGGTCCGCCTCCAACTGGGCGTCGTCCTCGAACACCTCCTCCGGATACTCCAACACCCGCGCGTACAACGCCCGCACCGCCGCCACCACCTCCGCCCGGTCCAACGACCCGACCGACCCCACCGGACCGGCGACGGCCGGCTCCGCGACGGCCGGCTCCGCGACGGCTGCCGGCGGGACGATCGGCGTCGCCACCTGCTCCCCCGCCGTCGACGCGTGGCCGACGACGAGGTCGACGACCGAACCGAAGGTGGGATGGTCGCCGATCCGGAACCCGTTCGTCGGCGGGACCACCCCGTACAACTGCGCCACCCGCCCGAACAACTCGGTCTGCTTCACCGAGTCCACCCCGAGGTCCGCCTCCAACTGGGCGTCGTCCTCGAACACCTCCTCCGGATACTCCAACACCCGCGCGTACAACGCCCGCACCGCCGCCACCACCTCCGCCCGGTCCAACGACCCGACCGACCCCACCGGACCGGCGACGATCGGCTCGGCGACGATCGGCTCGGCGTGGGCTGCCGGCGCGACGATCGGCTCGGCCGGTGCCGGCCCTGCCCCGGAGTCGACAGGTGCCGGCGGCGTCACCGGCGGGACGTCGGTCGACGGGGCGAGGAAACCTGCCACCTCGGCGACGGAGGAGGTGGGACCGGCCAGCGGCGCGAGGGTCAGGACGTTGTCGTTGACGGATCGGACCAGGTTGGTGACCGTCCTGCCGGCCCCCATCTCCACCCAGATCCGGCCGCCGGCCCGGTGGACCTGCTCGACGGTGCCGAGCAGGTCGACGGGGTGCACCAGGTGGGCGGCCAGCACGTCACCGACCGGCTCCCCGGACCGGTAGTGGCGACCGAGGATCGGGGAGAAGACGGGGGTGTGCAGGTGCCCCGTGCGGTAGTCGCGGATCCGGCGGGCGAACGCCCGGCGGGCCGGTTGCAGCACCGGGTTGTGGAACGGGTGCGGGCTGACCAGCGGGCTCGCCCGGACGCCGAGCGCCTCGGCGATCGAGCAGACGGTGGTCAGCGCCGGCTGCGGGCCCGACACCGTCGTCTGCCGGTTGCCGTTCACGGCGGCGACCACGACCCCGGCCTCCGGCAGCAGGGCGAGGATCTGTTCGGTGCGGGTACGGTCGCAGGCCAGCGCCACCATCCGCCCGCCGCTACCGTCGTGCTCGGCGAGGGCGAGAATCCGGTGGCACATCACCTCCGTGCCCTCGGTGAGGCTGAACGCGCCGGCGGCGACCAGGGCGGAGATCTCACCCAGGCTGTGCCCGACGAAGAGCTGCCAGGTGGCCCCCCGCTCCCGCAGCGCCTCGTGCAGCACGACGGAGGTCGTGAACGCGGCCAGTTGGAGCGTGTCCGGTGCGGTGGCGAGCAACTGGTCGGCCGTGGGGGCCCGGTCACCGGCACCGAGCAGGCCGCTCGGCCCCCGCCCGAGCATCCGGACGGCCACGTCCTCGACCTCGTCGACGACCGCGCGGGTTCGTTCGCTGGTGACAAGCCCGTCGAGTACGCCCGGCAGGTAGGCCCCCTGCCCGGGAAACACGCCGACGATCATCTCCGCAACTGGTGGCATATGTGCACTCCTGGCGTCGTCGTTGCTGGCGGGTGCGGCCCGGTACGGGCCGGTGGGTCGGAGGGTGGCCGGAACGGCTCAGGCGACGGCCACGGATCGCGCACAGTCCCAGCCCCAACCGGACCCACCCGGGGTGTCTCGGACGACGGTGATCGGCAGCAGTTGGGTCCTTCGCATGTCGGTGACCCCTTCGCGAGTGGATCAGTTAACCAATTGTTCAGCACCACTCTCTCTTGCACACCGCCCGAAGACCGTCAGCAACCTGCTATTGCCTATTGTTGTCACCCCCACCGAAGTGACAGGTTCCTGCCAGTTTTCGGTTGGCGAGAAGTGACCACTTTCCTGATGGGGTAAAGCAGGACACGATGCAATGACGACGACGGCCGGTCCGATCCGACGGACTTGTCAGCAGATTTTCCGGCACGAATGGCGTCCCATGTACCTGGTGACCACCTACGTCGGCACGCCCGGCTGGCAGCCCGACCTCGACGCCGTACACCGCACGCTGTTCGCCAGCGCGGCGGGCAGCGACGGACTGGAACACGCCTACCTGGAGGCACGCGGCGACACCGTCGCGATCTCGCTGTACCTGCTGGCCGGCGGGTCGCCGGATGCGGTGCGGCGGGCCGTGCAGTTGTCCCGGCGGGCCATGGCGGCCCTGCCGGGAGGGCGTCGGTGGTCGGTGCGCGGCACGAGCGCCGAGCTGCGCTGAGCGTCGCCGGCCGGGTCAGGCGAGCCGATCGGCGTCGACCCATCCCCGGGCGACGGCCAGCGCACCGGCCTGGAACCGGCTGCGCGCACCCAGGCGCTGCATGAGATCGGCCGTGAGTCGCCGTCCGGTCCGGACCGAGACGCCGAGGCGTCGGGCGATGACCTCGTCGATGTGCCCCTCGACGAGCAGCGTCAGCACCTGCTCCTCCTGACGGGACAGGCCCCGGTCGTCGCGGGGTCGGGGCGCGCCGAGGGGTGCGGCGGCGGACCAGACCGACTCGAACAGGGCGAGCAGGCCGGCCACCACACCGCTGCCGGACAGCAGCACCGCCCCCAGGCCGCTGCTCTCGCTGTCGATGGGCAGCAGTGCGCGTTCCCGGTCGACGACCAACATGCGCAGCGGGAGCGCGGGGACGGTCCGCACCTCGCTGCTGCCCTGGCAGAGCCAGCCGGCGTACGCGAGGGTGGCCGGGTCGTTGCGGATGCTGTCCAGGTAGACGGTGCGCAGCCGGACACCGCGCCGGATCGACGCCTCGTCGAGCGGTCGGCTGGCAGCCAGGCTGGCGGGTGTCTGCGCCCCGCCCGGCATGAACGCGCACAGCTCGCTGCGGCACGAGCGGGCCAGTTCGACCAGCCGGCCCCGTACGGCGTCCACACCGACGAGCCGTTCCATCGAGGGCTCGGCGGCGGACTGGCACCGACCGGCCTGGTCGGCGAGGAGCAGGGCGACCGCGGCGCGACTCTCCTCGATCTCCAGTTGACGCCGGGTCAGCTCGGCCTGCCGTTCGGCGAGCAGGGCGGTGAGCCCGATCTCGGGCGAGATCGGGCGCAGCGGTTGCGGCTCCCCGCCCGACGGGTGCAGCAGCGACAACCGGGCCAGGGTGTCCAGCGCCGCCCGAATGGCGGGCTCGTCGAGGCCGAGGTGGGTGGCCAACTCGGCCACGCCGTGGCCGGGGTGATGCAACATCGCGACGTACACGGCATGTGTCTGGTCGTCGAGACCAATCGCTGCCAGCATTTTTCCCCCGTTTGGTGACCGTTTTCCGGTCGGGCGGCCGCACTGCGAGGCATCAAGATCCGCTTAGGTCGAACCCCTCGGCCTGCGGGATGGCATTCACTTCGACGCACGGACCGGGCAATTCAGCACGATTAATCGGTAAGATAGGGAGGGCATAACACCCAGTCAATGTGACCGGGATCACATCCACTTGCCGTTTCCGCTGATGTGCTGCTCATGCCATCCGTCTCCGGCCGCACGGTCCGGTGACGGACATCCGATCTGTCAGCGCCGGCCGGCAGAGCGACGGCAGCATCTAGAGGTCCGGGCCGCGGTGACAGCACCGACGCCCGCCCTACCGCCGATCCGGGCGGTGCACCAGCAGACCGGCCAGCAGCGCGCCGCCGAGCAGCAGGCCGGCGCACCAGGTCATCGCACCCCGGAACGCGTCGGTCAGGGCGGCGGTCTGCTCGTAGCCGGTGCCGGAGAGGCCCACCAGCAGCGGCAGCGCCGCCACCGCGAGCAGGCCGCCGGTGCGCGACGCGGCATTGTTGAAGCCGCTGGCCACCCCGGCGAACCGGTCCGCCACGGCGGCCAGCACCGACGCGGTCAGCGGCGCCACCACCAGGGTCAGCCCGACACCGAACAGCAGCACCCCGGGCAGCACGTCCCACCAGTACGACGCACCCGGCCCGACCCGGCGCAACAGCAGCAGACCGGCAGCGGCGGCGACCGGGCCGACGGTCAGCAGCGGCCGGGGGCCGATCCGCGCCGACAGCGCCCCGGCCCGCGCCGAGCCGAGCAGCAACAGCACCGTCATCGGCACGGTGGCCAGCCCGGTCCGCAACGCCGACCAGCCGACGACGTTCTGGAGGTAGACGGAGAGGAAGAAGGTGAACCCGCTCAACGCGGCGTAGACCAGCACGGTGAACACGTTCAGCACCGAGAAGAGCCGGCTGCCGAACAGCGTGGTGGGCAGCATCGCCCCCTCACCCCGATGTCGTTCCAGCAGCACGAAGCAGACCGCGGCGAGGACGCCCACCGCGGCGGCGAGCAGCACCGGCCAGGAGCGCGGGCCGCGTACCGGGGCGTCGATCAGGGCGTAGGTGAGCCCGCCCAGCGCCAACGCGCCGAGCAGTGCCCCGGCGATGTCGAACCGCCGGCCGGCGCTGCGGGAGGCGTTCTCGTCCCGGCTCTCCGGCACCCAGCGCGCCGCCGCCAGCAGCACCCCGGCCGCGAGCGGCAGGTTGATGAAGAAGATCCACCGCCAGGAGAGCGCGTCGATCAGCCACCCGCCGACGAACGGTCCGAGCGCGGTGGACACCCCGGACAGCCCCGACCAGGTGCCGATCGCCCGGCCCCGGTCGTCCGGGTGGAAGCTCGCCTGGAGCACCGACAGCGAGCCGGGGGTGAGCAGCGCCCCGCCCGCGCCCTGGAGGAACCGGGCGGCGATCAGCTGGTTGGTGTCCTGGGCGAGCCCGCACAGGACGGAGGCGACCGCGAACCAGACCACCCCGATCAGGAAGATCCGCCGCCTGCCGAACCGGTCCCCCAGCGACCCACCGAGCAGGACGAACGCGGCCAGCATCAACGCGTACCCGTTGACCGTCCATTGCAGACCGGCGACGGTCGCGTCGAGGTCCGCGCCCAGCCGGGGAAGCGCCACGTTGACCACGGTGCTGTCCAGGAACACCATGCCCGAGGCGAGGATCGCGGCGAGCAGCGTCCCCCGCCCGGCCGTGGTCCGGATGCGGAGCGCGTGAGCGGGTGCGGTCATGGGTACCAATCTGCACGCCCTCGACCGGAGACGCCACGAAACGCGGAAACCGTGCCTTGGGTACTGTGCGGGATCGCCGGAAGCCCGCAAGCTGGAAAGGTGTCGTCTGTGCGTACCAGATCAGGAGGCCGCGCGGCGGTGGCGGCGGCCCTTGCCGCGCTGCTCGCCCTCGGCGCGGGTGGGTGTGACGTCTCGGTGGAGGAGCCGGAGGCGCCACCCGGCAGCTCCGGCAACGTGGGTGAGCAGCTCTCGGAGCTGACCGTCGCCGAGGCCGGTTCGATGAAGGGCTACAGCCGCAACCGGTTCCCGCACTGGCGGGACACCGGCAAGAACTGCGACGTGCGGGACAGCGTGCTCCAGCGCGACGGCAAGGACATCCGGCTCTCCGGCTGCAACGTGGTCGGCGGGCGGTGGGAGAGCGTCTACGACGGGCGGACCTTCACCGACCCCTCCGACGTGGACATCGACCACATGGTGCCGCTGGCCAACGCGTGGCGTTCCGGGGCCGACGAGTGGGACGACGCCAAGCGCGGCGACTTCGCCAACGACCTGACCCGACCGCAGCTCTTCGCGGTCTCCGCCAGCTCCAACCGGTCCAAGGGTGACCAGGACCCGTCGCAGTGGAAACCGCCGAACCGCGCCTACTGGTGCACGTACGCGGAACACTGGGTAGAGGTCAAGCACCACTGGAAGTTGACGGTGACCAGCGCCGAGAAGGCCGCCATCACCGACATGTTGGGGGGCTGCACATGGGCGAGCAAGCGCTGACACCGGCCGGTGCCGACGCCGGGACCGACCCGGCCGCCACACCGGCGACGGCAGCCGACGCGGCACCGGAGGGTACGGCGGCTGCCACCGCCGGGATGACCGCCGACGGGCAGCCCGCCGCCCCGGCCGGGGTGCCGGGTGCCGGGATGACCGCCGACGCGGGCGGCACCGGCGGGCCCCGCGAGCTGACCGCCGACCTGGTCGCCGGCCCCGGCGGGGTGATGACCGACGAGGTCGGCGTGGTCACCGGCGAGCTGACCCTGAAGTCCCGGTACGCCGACGGCCAGGCAACCCTCACCGTGCAGTACAAGGACGCCGACGAGTGGTACGCGGTGACCGGCGGGACGGCCAAGCTCGCCGACCCGGCCGACCTCGACGCCGTGCACACCGTCGCGCTCGCCCTGCTGCACCGCCCCGAGGGCTGACGCACCCACGGCAGGGCCCCCCTTCCCGACGCCGGGAAGGGGGCCCTGTCACCTGCTCACGGGGTGGGGATCAGCTCACCGGGGTCGCCCGGCGTCCCGCCCTCGTCCGGCCGGACCAGTTCGGGTTCCACCTCGTGCGGGCGCAGCCGCCCGGCGGCGATGTCCTCGGCGAAGTGGCAGGCGACCCGGTGGCCGCCGACGACCTCGCGCAGCGCCGGCCGCTCGTCGGCGCAGCGGGTCGGCTGCGCCCACGGGCACCGGGTGTGGAACCGGCAGCCGGCCGGCGGGTTGGTGGGCGACGGCAGGTCACCGGCGAGCAGGATCCGCTCCCGCCGGTCCTCCACCAGCGGGTCCGGCACCGGCACCGCCGACATCAACGCCTTCGTGTACGGGTGCATCGGCTCCCGGTAGAGGTCGTCGCTGGACGCCTCCTCCACCAGCCCGCCCAGGTACATCACCCCGACGGTGTCGGCGATGTGCCGGACCACCGCCAGGTCGTGCGCGATGATCAGGTACGTCAGCCCGCGCTCGTTCTGGAGGTCCTCCAGCAGGTTGAGCACCTGGGCCTGGATCGACACGTCGAGGGCGGAGACGGGCTCGTCGGCGACGATCAGGTCCGGGTCGAGGACCAGGGCACGGGCGATGCCGATGCGTTGGCGCTGCCCGCCGGAGAACTCGTGCGGATACCTGCTCAACGCCGAGGCGGGCAGGCCGACCGCCTGCAGGGTGTCCCGCAGCCGCCGGCTCGTCGCCTCCTTGTCGTCGGCCAGGCCGTGCGCCTTGAGCCCCTCCACCAGCAGCGACTCGACCGACTGCCGGGGGTCCAGGCTGGACAACGGGTCCTGGAAGATCATCTGCATCCGGCGGCGGGCCTTACGCATCGCCTCGCCCTTGAGCGCGCGCACGTCGGTGCCGTCGAAGACGATCTCGCCGTCGGTCGGTTCGACCAGCCGCAGCAGGCCCCGGCCGAGCGTCGACTTGCCGCACCCCGACTCGCCCACCAGCCCGTACGTCTCACCCGCGTTGATCGACAGGGAGACGCCGTCGACCGCGTAGACGTAGCCGACGGTACGGTCGAACAGCAGCCCGCTCTTGATCGGGAAGTGCACCTTGACGTCGCGCAGCTCGATCAGGGGCCGCCCCTGCTCCGCCGCGTCCCCCGCCCCGGCCTGCCCGGTCGCGGCACCATCCGTGGTTCCGGTCCGTTCGGTCACGGCACCGCCACCTCCTCCGAAACGGGGTTGTTGCACCGCAGGTCGCCGCCGGAGGCGGTGGGCTCCAACGGTGGCGGGCCGTCCAGGCAGGCGTCCACCACGTTGTCGCAGCGGGGTGCGAAGGCGCAGCCCTCGACCCACGGGATGTTGTCGGCCACCGAGCCACGGATCGCGTGCAGCCGCTCGCCGCGCACCGAGTCGAGCCGGGGCACCGAGTTGAGCAACCCGTGCGTGTACGGGTGCCGGGGCCGGGCGAACAGCTCGTGCCGGGCGGCCCGCTCCACCACCTTGCCGCCGTAGAGCACGTTGACCGTGTCGCAGAGCCCCGCCACCACCCCGAGATCGTGAGTGATCATGATGAGCGCGGTGCCGGTCTCGTCGACCAGTTGCTTGAGCAGGGTGAGGATCTGCGCCTGGATGGTGACGTCCAGCGCGGTGGTCGGCTCGTCCGCGATCAGCAACCGGGGCTTGCAGGCCAGCGCGATGGCGATCAGGGCGCGCTGGCGCATGCCGCCGGAGATCTGGTGCGGGAACTCCGTCAGCCGGCGGTCCGGGTCGGGGATGCCGACCGCGTCGAGCAGCTCCCGGGCCTCCCGCAGGGCCTTGCGCCGGTCCATTCCCCGGTGCCGCTCCAGCACCTCGGCGACCTGCACCCCGATCGGGATGACCGGGTTCAGCGACGACAGCGGGTCCTGGAAGATCATGCCGATGTCCCGGCCCCGCCGGTCCCGCAGGTCGTCCGGGCGCAGCTTGAGCAGGTCGGTGCCCTCGAACAGCACCTCGCCGGTGACCCGGTTGCCCCGCTTCGGCAGCAGCCCCATGACCGCCAGGCTGGTCACGCTCTTGCCGCAGCCGGACTCGCCGACCAGGCCGACCGTCTGCCCCGGCTCCACCGTGAAGCTGACCTGGTCGACCGCCGTGAACGGCCGCTCGCCCCGGCGCTGGAACACCACGCTCAGATCGCGTACGTCGAGCAGGCTCATCGGGTCACATCCTCACTGTGCTGGTCGTTCGCTCCCGGCTGCGGTCGCCGGCCCACCCGGATCCCGTCCGGCCCGGGGCCGGTCGCCCCGACCCGCCGCACCGCCGTCACCGCCGGTTCTTCGGGTCGATCGCCTCGCGCATCGCCTCACCGAGCAGGGTGAAGCCGAGCGCGACCACGATGATCGCGAGCGCCGGGTAGTAGGCCAGCTCGGGGCGGACCTCGAAGTAGCGCTGGCCGTCGACGCCGAGCATCAGCCCCCACTCGGCCCGGTTGATGTCCGGGTCGCCGAGGCCGAGGAAGGACAGCGCCGCCGCGTCCAGGATCGCCACCGCGAAGGTCAGCGTGGCCTGCACGATCACCGCGGTCAGCGAGTTGGGCAGCATGTGCCGCAGGACGATGTTGCGTTCCTTGACGCCCAACGCCCGCGCGGCGAGGACGTGGTCGCTCTCCCGCTGGGCCAGCATCGAGCCGCGCAGCAGCCGGGCGAAGATCGGCACGCTGACGATCGCCACCGCGAAGATCACCGTCCACTGGCTCGACCGGCTGGCCATCGCGACCAGGGTGATCGCCAGCAGCAGGCTGGGCAGCGCCAGCATCACGTCGGTGAGGCGCATCAGCACCACGTCGACCCAGCCGCCGAAGGCCCCGGCGATCGCGCCGAGCAGCACGCCCAGGGTGAGCCCGATCAGGGTGGCGAGCACGCCGACGAAGAGGGTCTGCCGGCTGCCGTGGATCATCCGGGAGAGGAAGTCCCGGCCGAGCGGGTCCGAGCCGAACGGGTGCCCGGCGGTGGCGCCGGGGATGCTGTCCACGGTCAGGTCCCGGGTCAGCTCGTCGAAGCGTTGCACCGGGTCGTGCGGGGCGATCAACGGGGCGAAGATCGCCACCAGCACGAACAAGCCGACGATGACGGCGCCGACGATGGCCACCGGGTTACGGCGCAGCCGGCGCAGCGCGTCCCGGTAGAGGCTGACCCCGCCCGGGTCGGCGGTGGCCCGCGCCAACTCGTCGAGCCGGGCCCGCTTGCGGTCACCGAGCCGGCCGAGGCTGCGTTCCCGCCGCTGCGCCGGGGTCTCGCCGGCCTGCCCGGCGGGGCGGTCCTCGGTCGGGTTCCCGGCGGGCTGGTCGGTGGGGGTGTCGCCGGTACGGGGCTTGCCCACGCCGGGGCGGGTGGTCGGGTCGGTCATCGCACACGCACCCTCGGGTCGATGAAGGCGTAGGAGAGGTCGACCAGCAGGTTGACGAGCACGAAGACCAGCGCGGCGAGCAGGATGATCGCCTGGAGCACCGGGTAGTCCCGGCCACCGCTGATCGAGTCGGTGATCAGGGTGCCGAGCCCGCCCCAGTTGTAGACCTTCTCGGTGAGCACCGCGCCGGAGAGCAGCGCGCCCGTCTGCAGACCGATGGTGGTGACCACCGGCAGCAGGGCGTTACGCAGGATGTGCCGGCCCCGGATGGTGCGGTGCCGCAGGCCCTTCGCCTCGGCGGTCCGTACGTAGTCCTCGTTGAGCACGTCGAGCACGCTGGCCCGGGTGATCCGGACGATCACCGCCAGTGGGATCGTGGCCAGCGTGACCGCCGGCAGGATCAGGTGCCAGAGCGCGTCGGCGCTGGCGTCGAACTCCCGGGTGAGCAGGCCGTCCAGGACGTAGAACCCGGTCACTGAGGTGTTGTCCATCCCGGTGCTGATCCGACCGGACGGCGGGAACCAGTGGATGTCCTGGGTGAGCACGTCCTTGAGCAGGTAGCCCAGGAAGAAGATGGGGATCGAGATGCCGAGCAGGGTGCCGGCGATCGTCAGGTTGTCGAGGAGTCGACCCCGGTAGCGGGCGGCGAGATAGCCCAGTGGCACCCCCAGCCCCACCGCGATGATCATGGCGGCGATGGCCAGTTCGATGGTGGCCGGGAAGGCGCGGGCGATGACGTCGGTGACCGGGTCACCGGTCCGGATCGAGTTGCCCAGGTCCCCGGTGAGGACCCGCTGCATGAACTTGCCGTACTGCACGAGGATCGGCTGGTCGTAGCCGAGCGCCTTGATGAGCAGCGCCCGTCGTTCCGGGGTGGCCCGCTCGCCGAGCAGCGCCTCGACCGGGCCGCCGGGCAGGTTCCGCAACCAGACGAAGATCAGCGCGGACAGCGCTATCAGCGTCACCACCAGTTGGAGCAGGCGGCGGACTATGACTCGCAACATCTCTCACACACCAGACTCTCGATGTTGGCGGCATCGGCCCGGGCCGGCACTTGCTCCCGACCCGGGCCGATGTACGCCTACGGCGTCAGCCGACGGACGTCACTTGCTGCTGACGCTGACCGTGTTGAACCGCTCGTCGGTCAGCGGGCTGGCGACCAGCCCCTGCACGTCCTTGGTGACGACGATGGCCGGCGGGGCGTGCCAGACCGGCACGGCCGGCAGCCACTTGGCGGCGATGTCGCGGTTGACCTGCTCCCAGGCCGCCTTCTTGCCCGCCTCGTCGACGGTGCCGTCGGCCTTGGCGATCGCGTCGAACATCTCGGTCATGGCCTGGTCGCCGAACTCGACCTTGCCCCGGCCGAAGAAGGTGCCGACGAAGTTGCCCGGGTCGTTGTAGTCACCGGTCCAGCCGAGGATGTGCAGGTCCTGCTTGCCGAACTGCTGCACGTCGTCCTTGAAGCCACCGTTCCACGGACGCGGCACGCCGTTGACCTTGATGCCGACGGCCTGCAGGTCGTTGGCCAGGACGGTGAAGATCTCCTGCGGGTTCGGCATGTACGGCCGGGAGACGTCCGGCGGGTAGTAGAAGTTGAGGGTCAGCCCCTCGGCACCGGCCTCCTTGAGCAGCTGCTTGGCCTTGTCCGGGTTGTACTCGTACTTCTGCACGTCCGGGGCGTAGCCGAGCACGGTGTCCGGCATGAACTCGTCGGCGACCTTGGTGCCACCCGGGCCCTTGGTCTGGACGAGCTGCTGACGGTTGAGGGCGTAGGCGATCGCCTGGCGTACCCGCAGGTCCTTCAGCTTCGGGTTCTTCTGGTTGATGCCCAGGTAGAGGATGTTGAACGCCGGGCGGTCGAGGACCTGGAAGCCCTCACCGGAGAGCGCCTTGCGGTCGGCCGGAGCCGGGAAGTCGATGCCCTGGACGGTGCCGGCCCGCAGCTCCTGCTTACGGGTGTTCTCGTCCTTGATCACCTTGATGATGACCTTGTCGACCTTGGCCTTCTCGCCCCAGTAGTCGGGGTTGCGGTTCAGGGTGATCTCGTTCTTGGCCTTGTCCCAGCCGCCGAAGGTGAACGGGCCGGTGCCGACCGGGGTGGTGGTCGCGAACGAGCTGTACTCGAAGGAGTCGCCGTTCTGCTTGACCGTGTCGGCGTCACCCTTCTTGAGGGCCTCCGGGCTGGCGATCGAGAGCGCGGTCAGCGCGAACGCGCCGGGGAACGCACCCTTGTACTTGTTGAGGGTGACCACGGCGGTGCCGTCGTCCTTGGCCTCACACTTGTTGTACAGCGCCTCGCCGGCACCCTCGGCCTCGTTCTTGGCGAACCCGCCGAAGACGTCCTGGTAGTAGATCATCTGCGACTGGGCGGCGGCGCCCTTCATGTTGTACCAGCGGTCGAAGTTGAAGCAGACCGCGGCGGCGTTGAAGGGGGTGCCGTCGTGGAACTTCACGCCCTGGCGCAGCTTGAAGGTCCAGACCTTGCCCTCGGGGTCGTGCTCCCAGCTCTCGGCGAGGCCACCCACCAGGTCGGCCGTGCCCGGCTTGTGCTGGACCAGCGTGTCGTACATCTGCCGGACCGGCCGGAACGACTCACCGTCGTCGTTGAAGATCGGGTCGAAGTTCTTCGGGTCACCGGCACCGGCGAAGATGAAGGTGCCGCCCGTCTTGGCCTCGCCACTGTTGTCATCGCCGCGGTCACTCTCCGCACAGCCGGCCGCGCCGACCGCCAGGGCTGCAACGGCCACGAGGCTCACGGCCGTCCTTAGCCTTCTCGCCTGCATCTCTCACCTCTGTCATCCGCCTGAACAACGCCGGTCCATGGCTCGGTCCGTGAGCGGGAGGCTATGACACGACACACCGAAGCGGAACGGCCGTTAGGCAATCGCTACCAAGCCGACACCAAGCACTCCGTCTGACACCGCCGGATCTCCCGACAAACGGGACTGTCACAGCGGCACGTCGGAGGTTTGTCCGGATATCGACCGAGCGTCCGGCCCGCCGCCGCCAGCGGTCACCCGGCGTCACGCCCCACCCCACCGCCTCCCGCTGGGCCGGCTCCGTGAGGGTCGCCGTCCGCACCCGTGTCCGGTTCCGGGGGTACGCTCCGCGCCGGTCCGGCACCTCGTGCGTGTCATGGGGTCCACGTCCCGTGACCGGCGGCACCCCCGGGCCGGAATCCCGACCCCGCCCCCGGCGTTACACCCTCCGTACGACCGCAGCAGCACGGCCGCCCGGCGGCCGGCGGAATGACCCGACGCCGACGGTCGTCAC
>NZ_MZMV01000014.1 GCF_002210435.1 Micromonospora wenchangensis | reverse complement strand
CGTCCCGGGTGGACCGGACCGGGCCCCCGGCGGCGTCGTCCCCGGCGGGGCGGGACGCGCGCCGGGCGGCACGGCACCGGGCGGGCCCACCCCGGGCGGACCCGGCCGTACCCCCGTCGGACCCACCCCGGGCGGACCCGGGCGCACCCCGGGCGGGCCGGGACGCAGACCCGGTGGGCCGCCGGGCAGGCCGGACGCTCCCCGGCCCGTCCCGTCGCCGACCCGCACCACACCCTCGTTGACCGGCGAGCCACCCGGCGCGGGCGCGATCACCCCGGCGATACGTTGCAGCAGCGTCGGCTTCTGCCGAAGCTCCTGCTCCGCCTCCTGGACCGTCTCGACCGGGATCTTCGGCACGGTCTTCTCGCCGGTCCACTCCAGGAAGCTGCCGCAGGAACCGCAGAAGGTGTCCGCGTCACCGTTGTGGTTGCCGCACTCACGACAGATGATCACGGTCGAGCACCTCCAGGGTCGTCGTCACGTGCGCCGGTACGACCGCGCGGCACAGCTCGTCGAGGGCGTGCCGGGCCACCGCCCCCGGGTCGTCCACCCGCACCCGCACGTGCACCCGGGCCGGTGGCAGCGAGTCCGGCAGCGGCTCCGGCCGGGTCGACCAGGACACCCCGGTCGAGTCGAGAACCTCCACCTCGCCCCCGGTGGCCAGCTCCAGGGCCATCCGCAGCCCGGCGACCGTCCCGCGCAGCCGGTGCGCGGCGACCGCGCCGGCCACCATCGCGCGCTGCCGCCCGACCGGCCAGTTCTCGTCGAGCTGGGCACCGACCCAGTGGCCGAGCCAGAGCAGGAAGTCCGGCGGGGTCAGCTGCGGGTCCAGGTACGCGTCGAGACAGTCGAGGGTGGACACCACCGGCGCGAGCACCTGGTCCAGCCCCTCGGTCCAGCGCACCAGCAGGTCGTCCTCCTGCAACAGGGCGGGCAGGAAACCGGCGATCGGGTACGGCATCGCCACGTCGACCGGGCCGCGCATCAGTGCTCCTCCACCCGGAGCTGGTGGTCGAAGGAGAACACCAGGCTGTCCGGCTCCAGGTCGATCCGGCCCGCCTCGGTGCCCCGCTCACCGGTCACCGGGTTGGCGGTGAACAGCCGCAGGTCCTCCACCAGCTCCACCCCGCGTACCCGCTGCAACACGGCGAACAGTTCCCCGGCCTGCACCGGACGGCCGAACGGCCAGCCCCGACCGTCCGGGCCGCCGCCGGACAGCGGGCTGAGGAAGCCGTACAGGGCGGCCAGTCCCTCCTCGCGGACCCGCTCGACGACGACCCGGGGCCGGGCGACGACCCGGGCCACCACGGTCACCCCCCGGTAGCGGGGCGGCTCGACGACCACCCGGGTGCCGATCAGCCGGGTGGCGTCCAGCCGCCCGGCCACCCGGGCGAGGCTCGACTCGGCCGGGATCAGGTCCTCCAGCCGCAGCCGCCCGTCCTGCGCGGGGGCGGCCGGCACCACCAGCAGCCGCGCCACCGGCGGGCCGTCCCCGTTGCTCGGCACGCAACGGACCCGGGCCAGCTCCGGGGCGGCCTCCCGGGCCAGCACCTCGTGGTCCTCGGCGGTCACCGCGCGACTGCGGCTGCGCAGGGTCAGCGGGCCCCGGCGGCGGGCCTCGTCCAGCGTCTCGCCGTCCACCCCGCCGCTGGCCGGGTGCCGGTTCTCCACCCCGGCGACGTACGGGATCGAGGTCCGCAGCGCGGTCACCGCGCCGACGCCGACGTTGCCCCGGCTGCCGCCGCCGACCGCGTACCGGCGCAGCCGCAGCCGACCGCCCCGGGGCGGCACCGCGCCGTAGCGGCGCAACGTCCCGTCGGGTTGCCGGACCGCCGGGCCGAGGACCACCTCGCCGGCCACCCCGTCGAGCAGGAAGTGCCGGTCCTCGGGGCCGCTGCCGGCGAAGTGCTCGACCGGCGACCACCGCTGCCAGCCGTCGTCGGAACTGACCTCCAGCACCGGGTCACCGAAGCCGGTCAGCACCGGCCGGCGGGTCAGGGCGAACCGCTGACCGGGCACCCCCTCGGAGTCGCCGAGTTCCTCGTCGTCCACCAGGTCGGCGTGCACCGCCCCGGTGGTGCCACCGACGGTGTTCGCAGCCAGCCCGAGGACCACCGGGGAGGCGCTGTAGCCGGGCTGCCCCTCCTGCGGGGTCACCACCCGGGCCCGCAGCCAACCGGCCAGTTCCCCATCGACCAGGGTCGCCTGGTGCCCGGCGGGCACGTGCAGCAGGATCGCGCCGGGACGGTTCAGCGCCCCGGTCTCGTCCAGCCCGACCTCGCAGTCGAGCCAGCCGTCGGCACCGCGCGCCTCCCAGCGCAGCGGCGGGTGCAGCGGGTTGACCCCGACGCCGTCGACGCGTCCCTCGAACTCCAGCCGCACCGCGCAGCCGCCGACCGCCCGGTCCAGCCCGATCAGCAGTTCGTCGCCGGGCTGCGGTACCGGGGAGAACGCGGCCACCGGGCCGCCCAGCTCCAGGGCGCCGGTCTGGTCGGTGACCCCGTCGGCGGTCCGGACCCGCAGCCGGGTCAGCGCGCACGGCGGCACGGTGAGGTCGTCGAGGGTGGCGAAGACCAGGGGTTCCCCGCCGTCGGCGACGGTCACCGCCCGCGTCCCCGCCGGCACGACCTGGGTGGCGCGGGCCGGGGTGGACAGCCAGAAGGTCAGCGTGGTCCGGGCCGCCGTGGGCGGCACCAGGCGTACCCCGATCAGCTCCAGGAACTTCACGTAGAGCCGGTCGGGCACCCGGTTGAGCCGGTAGATGAGCTGGTCGGTCAGCGACGCGAACGTCTCGATCAGGGTGATCCCCGGGTCGGCCGGGTGCAGGTCCGTCCACTCCGGGCAGCGGTCGGCGATCAACCGGCGGGCGTCACCGACCAGGTCGTCGAAGCCCCGGTCGTCGAGGTCGGGGGCGGGCAGCGCCATCAGCCGAGCACCCCCGTACCGGTCAGTTCCCGGTCGCCGGGCAGGGTCCGCAGGTTGAGCCCGAGGGTGCCGGGCTCGTCGGTGTCGCGTACCCGGTAGCGGATCTCGATGTGCAGCAGCCCGTCGCCGCCGGCCGGGTCCTCGGTGACGGTGACGTCGTCGATCTCGGCCCGGGTCTCCCAGCGTTCCAGGGCGGCCCGCACCTCCACCGCCACCGCCCGCCGGGTCTGCCCGGTGACCGGCTCGAAGACGAAGTCGCGCAGCCGGGAGCCGAACTCCGGCCGCATCGGGCGCTCGCCCGGGTACGTCGCCAGGATCACGCACATCGCCTGCTCCAGCAGGGCGGTGCCGCTGATCGTGGCGAGTCGACCGTTGGGCTGCACCCGCAGCGGAAAGGCACACCCGGTGCCGATGACGTCGGCCTGCATGGCACTCCTCAGTTGAGCTGGATGGGTTTGCCCTTGATGGCGGTCGACGCGGTGCCGCTGATGTTGACCTGCGTACCGCTGATGTCGACCGTCTTGCCCTTGAGCTTCAGGCTGGTGCCGCCGTCGAGGGTGAGGCTGCCGCCCGGACCGGCCTTGATCTCGACGGCGGTCTGTCCGGTGCACTCGATCAGCAACTTGCCGGGTTTGTCGGGGGCGCAGCGCAGGGTCACCGTGCCGGCCACCTGGTCCATCGCCAGCGAGAGCTTGTCGCCCCTGGTGCCGAGCACGACGTCGGCGGCGGTCGGCTGCCCCTTGCCGCCGGGCGGCACCTCGTCGTGGAAGACCAGCCGGCTGCCCGACGGCGACAGCAGGCCGCGCCGGATCACCGAGCTGGTCTGCCCCACCGACTTCACCCCGCTCGCCCCCGGCTTCGTCGACGACGTCTGCCCGCCGTCCAGGCCGTAGCCGGTGTGCCGGCTGGGCAGGCTGCCGAGCACGTACGGGCGGCGTACGTCGCCGAACTCGAAGGCGACGAGCACCTGGTCACCCGGTTCCGGCACGAAGAACGCGCCACCGCTCGGGCCGGCGAAGAGCTGCCCCACCGGCGCCCAGTCGGTCTCGTGGTCCGGCGACAGCCAGGGCAGCGCCAGGGTGACCCGGCCCAGGTTCTGCGGGTCCTTGACGTTGCTGACCACCCCGCAGACCACCCCGTCGATCCGGGCCGGACCGCCCGGGTCACCGCCGCCGACGTTCGCCAGTCCGAGCAGCGACCGGTCCTGCGTCCCGCCGATGGTGAACTCGGTGCGGTAGCCCTCCCCGGCCTCGTCGAAGACGTGCCGGGCGGCGCTGAGCGTCCAGGTGCCGGCGAACGGTGCCGGCACCCCGTCCACCTTGACCGCCGCGCCGGCGACCAGCCGGGCGTCGCCCAGCGCCTCCCCCTCCGCCTCGGCGAACCCGCCGCCGATACTGGCGGCGAGCCCCTTGGCGACCTGGGTTACCGCGCCGTCGGCCCGGCCGGGCACGGGCAGTCCCCGGCCGACCAGGACGTGCGCGCGGGGTCCGGGGGCCGGCCCGACGTCACCGACCGCGCTGTTGCCGGCCCGGGGCGGCGTCGCCGCGCCCCGGGGGACGAACGTGTCGGCGGCGGCGGTCGGCGTCCGGCCGGCGAGGCTCACCCCGTCGGCGGTGGTCGCGGTACGGCTCGCCACCACCGTCGCCGCGACCGGGTCCCAGGCGCGCACCTCGACCTCGGGGGCGAGGTTGCCGGCGCTGA
The DNA here is from genome assembly GCF_002210435.1 of Micromonospora wenchangensis. Lineage (GTDB taxonomy): Bacteria > Actinomycetota > Actinomycetes > Mycobacteriales > Micromonosporaceae > Micromonospora > Micromonospora wenchangensis. Next base: position 124,115 of record NZ_MZMV01000014.1, on the reverse strand, counting down.
CCCGGGGCAGGAAGCGGCGCAGGTTGCCCCGGAAGGTCAACGGCACCGGGCTGCCGGCCCGCCGGGCGGTGGCCGCCCGCCGGAAGTGGAACCGGTCCCCGTCCGCGCCGACCTCGTAGCCGATCTCCCGGGCGCGGGCGCTGAGGAACTCCCAGTCGGTCTGGGCGACCTGGGAGAGGTGGGCCAGCCGGCCGGTGGTGGCGTCGATCGTGCCGACCGACAGTTTCGCGGCGGTCGCCACCTGCCGGGCCACGTCGGCATCCGACTGGTTGAGGAAGGTACGGGTCCGCCGTACCCGGTGCAGCCGGTGGTCGTGGGTGTAGCCGCGCACCACCACGTGGGCGCTGAGGTCCACGAAGTGCCCCTCCACGGCGGTCACCTCGCCGCTGACCAGCCGGTGCTCGGCCGAGCCGTCCCCCGTCGGGCCGAAGACCTGCACGGCGGTGCCCAGCTCCAGCCCGGCCGTGCGCAGCACGCTGCCGTCCAGGTCGGCGAAGGTCAGCTCGAACATGTCGGGCAGGGCGGCCTGGGTGTCCACCACCACCCGTACGAGCTGGTCGGCGGCGGCCGCCGGCAGCGCCCGGCCGGCGGTGCCGACGGTCACCCGGGGGCGCAGGGTCGCCGTGCCCCAGAGCAGACCGTGCCGGTCGATCGCGGTCATCGTCGCGCCCCCACTACCGCCGCGCCCCGACGGACGCGCCCCTGGCCTGCGCCCGCATCGGGTCGTCCAGGCCGCTGGCCAGCGCCCGCTGCCGCCACTGCGCCGGGTCGGTCCGCACCGACCGGGTGGGCACCGGGCCGCCCCGCTTGGGGAAGATCTCCCCCTCGATGACGATCAGGTCCAGGGTGGCCTGGGCCCGCACCGGCTGCCCCTCACCGTCGAACCGGGTCAGGTTGACGTTCAGCGTGCTCAGGTTGACCGCCATCGACAGCTTTCCCCAGGTGAACGTCAGCCGGGGCAGCTCGATGCCGGACGCGCTGCGGCTCTGCTCGTCGACGCTCGGCGGGCCGGAGAAGGCGATGAGCTTCTGCACGTCCTGGGCCACCCCGGCACCGACCAGCAGCACCTCGCCGGCCATCACCCGCAACGCGGTGTCGGAGGTGAGTTCCACCCCCCGGCCCCGGCCGACGAGCTGGGAGGCCCGGGAGGAGCGGGTGATGCCCATCTTGGCCGGGTTGTAGGAGAACGTGACCCGGCCCAGCGTCGGCGACGACAGGGTGGCCGTCTCCGCTTTGGCCTGCAGGTCGGGGAAGAACCCCTCGTGCACCAGCTCCAGCCGTTCCACCGCCACCTGGTTGCTGTCCGAGGAGAGGTCCGGGCCCGTCCACGACGACGGCCGTACGCCGTAGAGCAGCCAGCTGGTGGCCGGTTCGCCGTCGGCGTCGAGCAGGGTGATCCGGGCGGTGGTCCGGGTGTCGTCGCCGGTGCCGTCCTGCCACGAGCGCAGCACCCCGACCAGCCACTGTTGCAGTTGCGCCGAACTCTCCCGGTGCACCGCCCGTTCCAGCACGATCGGGGCGTAGCTGACCTCGCCGGGCAGGTGGTACTGACCGACGTAGTCCCCGGTCACCCGGACCACCTCGGGCCGGAAGTCGGCCCGCAGGCCCCGGCAGGAACGCCACAGGCCGATCTGGACGTCACCGATGGTCACCTGGAAACGCATCGCCAGGCCGAGCTTGAGGGTCCGTCTGACCCCCGGCCCGTCCCGGAACATCTGGAGCAGGCCGCCTGCGGCGAGCCCCTGCGCGGTCTGGCTCGGGTCGCCCAGCATCCCGCCGAGCTGCCCTGCGGAGACGGCGGCCATCAGAGCGAGAACTTCACGTCGTCGTGCAGGAATCCGGTGTGCGCCAGTTCCAGGGTCTCGACCGCCACCCCGCTGTGGCTCGGGTCGAGTTCCGACACCGACCAGCCGACCGGGAAGAAGTGTTTCAGGTCCCAGCCGACGATCTTCAGGCCGACGCTGTCGACGAGCTGGATCGTGCCGCTGAGCGGGCGGTACCGGTTGGCCTGCTGGCAGAGCCACTCCTGGACGACCTGCGAGTCGAAGCACACCGCCCGGCTGAGCCTGATCCGGCTGTAGGTCGGCTCACCCACGTACGTGAAGACGTCGTTGCTGTCCCCGGCCCGGTACTCGCAGACCTGCCAGGTCACCCCCAGCCCGGAGACCCGGGACCAGGAGCCGAGGTTGTACCGCTCGTCGTCGATGACCACGAGGTACCTGTGGTTGACGCCGGTGACCTCGAAGAAGCCGCCCATCAAGCGGGCCGCGGTGGAAAGACCGCCTGCCATCGTTTCGCCCTCCTCGTCGCCTCGTCCTGGCCCCGCATCCGTGCGGTCGTGCCACCTGCCGTGCCTCGTGTGCCGCCTGCCGTGCTCGTGCCGCCCGGCGTGCTCAGCGGAACTGGGTCAGCCGTCCGCTGCGTTCCCGGTCGACCAGCAGCTCCTGCCGCAGCCGTCCGCGTAACCGCCCGTAGAGGCGGCCGGCCAGTTCCTCCAGGTCGTCGGGGTTCTCCAGGTCCACCGGCCGGCCCGGCGACCGGTCCGGCACCCGGTCGGCGTCCCGGTCCAGCCGGGCCGCCGTGGCCCTTCCCCGGTCGGCCACCGTGCGCAGCTCGGCCCGCAGCCGCTCCACCGCGTCGCGTACCTCGGCGAGCCGGCCCGCGCTCCGGTCGGTCGCGGGTGCCGCGGTCGCGGCGGCCACCTCGGCCCGCAGGGCGTCCAGGGGCGGCCCGCCCGGCGGGTCGGGGGCCTGGTCCTGCTGCTGGTCGAGTTCGCCCCGCACCAGCGCCCGCAGGTCGTCGAGGGTGTCCGCCGGGGTGTCCATCGACGCCCGCTGGAGCGGATGGGCGGCGGCCGGCGGGCCGGTCGGTGCGGCCGGGGGTACGCCTCCCGCACCGGGCTTCGCCCGCCAGGTCAGCCCGCCACCGGGGGTGGTCCCCCAGGTGCCGGCGGCACCCGCAGGTGTCGGCGCGGCACCCCCGTCGGCCGGCGGCGCGACAGGTGGCAGCGGATCTCCGACACCCGGCCCGCCACCGTCGCCGAAGGCGCGCTCGGCGGCGAGCGCCCGCGCCTCCAGGTCCCGGCCGGTGCCTGTCGACTCGGCCGGCGGTGCCGCCCCGAACGTCCGCTGCTGCACCACGTGGGCCAGCTCGTGGGCGAGCAGCGCGCGGGCGGGCGGCGCGTCCAGCGGCCCGGCCGACGCCGGCAGCAGCACCTCGCCGCCCCGGGTCGCCGCCCGTGCCCCGGCCTGCTGCACCACCTCCGTGGCCGCCGCGCCCCGCCACACCGGCACGGCCGCGACGTCCACGCCGTACTGTTGCCGGAAGCCGTCCACCAGGGCCGCCGGCACCTGCTCCGGCAGCTCGGGGTCGTTCGCCGGAGTGGGCGGCGCTACCGCGCGGTGCGTCAGCGGCCCGGTCCGGTCCGCCGTGGTCGGCGTCGGACCCGGCCGTCCGTCCGCCACCACCGGCGCGGCCGTGACGACCCCCAAGGGGTACGCCGGGACCTGCGCGTCGCCGGGTGGCACGGCCGTCGGCCGGTCGACCCGCCCGGCCGACCCCGCCGACGGTACGGGCGGATGCGGGACGCCGGACTGCACCGCTTCCGCCCCTCCCCGGCCGGCCGGCGGCACCTGACCGGCCCGGCCGTGTTCCCGGTCCACTCCCACCGGCGGGGGCTGCTCCGGACGTCGGGTGAGGAAGAAGGACGACGGCGGGGACACCGGCTCGGGACGGTGGGTGTCGCGCCCCGCCGGCGGGCCGGGCCGACCGTCCCCGGTGTCGTGCGTCGCCGCCGGACCCGGCCGCTCGTCCGCGATGTCCCGCCCTGCCGTTGAACCCGGCCGGTCGTCCGTGATGTCACGCCCCGCCGGGCCTGGCCGGCTCTCCGAGGGCGGCCGTTGGTCGGGATTTCCGACTGGCCGGCTCCCGGACGCCGGCCGCTCCGCGGGGTCCACGACCTGCCGGTTTCCGGGCACCGGCCGCTCGGCGGGGTCCGTGCCCCGGGTCGGTGCCGTGGCACCCGCGTCCGGCGAGGTCACGCCACCCGGAGTCGATCCGGCTGGCTGCGCCGGGAAGGGTGCCGGTCCGGCCATGGCACCGGTTTCGTCGAGCGTCCCGCCCTGCTGGCCCGTCGGCCCGGTCGCCTGCGCCGGGTACTCCGGACGGTCCTGCCCGACGCCCGCCGAGCCGTCCCGCCGGTGGTCGGCGGGGACGCCCCAGTCGCCGCCGGTGGCATCGTCCGGCCCGACCCGGATGCCCGGGTCGGCCTGGTCCCCGGCGACGGGCCCGGCGTCCTGAGCGGCGGGCCTGGGAAGCTGCCCCGGGTCCGCGGAGGGCCGGGCGTTCGTGCCACCCGTGTCGACTGGTCCCCGTTCCGCCGGGGACGCCGGCTCCGGGCCCGGTGGGGCGGTCGCCGGTCGGGTGGTGCGGCCCCGGCGTCCGGCGAAGGCCACCTCGACCGGGCGCACCTCACCGGCCGACGGCGGGGTCCCCTCCGGGTCGCTCCGACCGTCGTGACCCGGGCCGGCGGTGGCCGCGCCCCGGCCGGTGTCCGGCTGCGCCGGCCGGGCACGCCCGCCGCCGGCCGACGCCCGGGACTCCTCGGCGGCCCGGGTGGCCTCTGCCGCCAGGTAGGCGACCTCGAATCCCGGCGGGGGCCAGACCTGCGCGGTGGGCAGGCCGGCGGCGGCGAACTGGGCTGCGGTGCGGGCCGCTGCGGCATCCGCCCCGGCCCCGTCGGATCGCCCGGCGGACGTTCGTCCCTGCGGATTCTCCGGCCCACCCGTCGCACCCGGTGCCGCGACGGCATCCGCTCCCCCGGCCCTGCCCGCCCCGCCCGGGCCACGTTGCACGGCCGGGCCCTGGTCCACTTCCGGACCACCGGCCACGTGCGGAGCCGCGCCCGGCGTCGGACCGCCGTCCCCAGTCGGACCCGGGGTCACCCCCGGCACCACCGCCGGCCCGTGGCCGAGGGTCGGACCGTAGTCGGAAGCGAGGCCATGGCCGCGAGCAGGACTGCGGCCGGGAGCCAGGCCATGATCGAGGGCCGGACCGTGGCCGGGAGCCAGGCCGTGGCCGAGGGCCGGACCGTCGCCGGGAGGCAGACCGTGGTTCGGTGCCGGGCCCGGCATCACGGTCGGGCCGGGCAGGTCGGTCGGGGCCTGAACCGTAGAGGGGTCCGGTGACCGGGGCCCGGCCTGCGCTGGCCGGTCGGGCTCGTGGACGGCTCCCGGCGGTGGGCCGCCCCACCAGGTCGGATCGGAGGGCGACGGCATCGTGGACGCCGCGCCGCCAGCCGGTTGCGGGACACCCGAAACCCGGCCGCCCGACCAGGGGAACCGCGATGCGTCGTCCCCCGTCGGCGGTGCCTGGTACGCCACCGGACCGACAGGCCGCACGTCACCCGACCCGGCTGCTGCCGCCCGGACCGAAGCGGGAGGCGTCCACCCGACCGGACCGGTCGGCGGGCGGTGGGTCGCAGCGGCGTCGTACCGGATCGGGGCCGGGTCCTGGGTCGGTCCGGTGACCGCAGCCGGGCCGGCGAACGGGCGGACCGGGTGAGCGGCGGCGGTCGGCGGCAGCGACGGACCCGGCGTGGCCGTCCCCGGCGGCGGGATGGTCACCATCGCCGAGGCGGGCGCCACGGTCAGCAGGGGCAGGCCCGGGGGGACCGGGTACCGGTCGGTGGGCGGAACGGGTGCGACCGGAACAGGTGGCGGTGCCCCGACCGGCCGGCGGCGACGCGGCCAGAACGGCTGTCCGGGCCGTAACGACCAGGCCATGCCCACCTCCTTCAGATTCCGGTACGGGTGTGCGGCGTCGGGCCGCCGGGACTGGGTCAGGATCCGCCAGGTCAGCCGCCGGCCAGGTCCACCGCGAAGCGCCCCCCGCAGCCGGGGCAGGCCACCTCGGCCCCGGTGTGCCCCTGCTGGTTGATCCGCCGGTAGAGGTCCTGGAGGAAGGCCAGGTCGGAGGCGAAGAGGTGCTCGATCACGTCGACGTCGACGGCCTGCACCCCGCCGATGCGGGTGACCGTCCGGGCGAGCAGCAGCACGGTGAGGAACGCCGGATTCTGGCGTACCCGGGGATCGCCCTGGGGGGTGATCTCGTCGCGGGCAGTGGCCAGCCGCATGGTGCCCTCGCGGTGCACCCGGCCCCGGTCGTCGACCAGCCCGCGCGGCAGCACGAACGGGTACTCGGTCCGCAGGCCCGCCGCCGGTCCGGCGGCGGGCTCGGCGAGGCTAGATCCGCGCATTGAAGTCGAACAGGTCGTCGCACATCAGCGTGACCGTCTGGTAGACGATGTCGGTGGCCCCGGCCTTGACCCCGCTGACCTCCACCCGCGACGGCCAGGCGTTGGTCATCATGTACGTCAGCCGGGCGTCGCCGTTGAGGTCGTCGCCGGGGCCGTAGAGCTTCAGGGCGCAGTCCCGGTAGGCGTCGTACATCATGTTGCGCACCTTCTGGTGCCAGAGCCACAGGTCGCCGTTGAGGTCGAGGCCCCGCTTGAGGGTGACCGTCGGCGGCTTGGTCCGACCGAAGTGCCGGGAGAAGATCGGCCCGGTCGTGCCGGCGGCCATGTACTCCGCGTTCTCCACCTCGCTGCTGATCCCGACCAGCTCGGCGAAGTTGATCGCCGACATGCCCGGCACCTCCAGCCGGAAGACGGCGGCACTGATGATCTGGGTGTTCTGCTTCGGGTCCTGGGTACCCTGACCGGCCATGCTCGTTTCTCCTGGTCTCGTCGTCGCTCAGGTCGGGTGCTCGCCGCCGGGGCCGGTCAGTCGCCGGAGCCCTGGGAGAGCTGGGAGAGTCGGAACACCACGAACTCGGCCGGCTTGACCGGGGCGATGCCGATGTCGACGGTGAGGATGCCGGCGTCGAGGTTCTCCGGCGGGTTGTTCTCGGCGTCGCACTTGACGAAGAACGCCTCGGACCAGGTGTCGCCCATCAGCGCGCCGCTGCGCCAGACCCGGCGCAGGAACATCGTGATGACCCGGCGCACCGCGTCCCAGAGGCGCGGGTCGTTGGGCTCGAAGACCACCCAGTTGGTGCCGAGCAGGATCGACTTCTCGATCCAGTTGAACAGCCGCCGGACGTTGAGGTAACGCCACTCGGCGTCGCTGGACAGCGTCCGCGCCCCCCAGATCCGGATGCCCTGCCCGGGGAAGGCCCGGATGCAGTTGACCCCGATCGGGTTGAGCTGGTCGTGTTCGCCCTTGGTCAGCCCGCTCTCCAGGGCGAGCGCACCCCGGATGATCTCGTTGGCGGGTGCCTTGTGCACGCCCCGGGTGTCGTCGTTGCGGGCCCACACGCCGGCGACGTGCCCGCTGGGCGGCATGAAGACCGCCCGGCCCTGCGCCGGGTCCATCACCTTGACCCAGGGCCAGTAGAGGGTCGCGTACTTGGAGTCGTAGCCGGCGACGTCCATCCGCCACTCCTTGAGGCGCTGCGGGTGCAGGCCGGGCGGCGGGTCGAGGATGGCCACCCGGTCACCCATCAGCTCGCAGTGCGCGATCATCGCCAACTGGACGGCCTTGAACGCCTCGTCGTCGATGGCCCCCTGCTGGTGGGCGGCGGCCAGGTCGGGGACGCAGAGCATGGTGATGTCCTCGATCGCCTCCAGCCCGGCGAAGCCGGTCCGGTCGCTGACGTCGCCCACGTAGTCCTCGGCGCGTACCCGCAGGTCGCCGGTGCCGGTCGTGGTGGCCGGCAGCGCGGGCGCGGCGAGGGTGATCTCGGCGCCGCGTCGGGGCGGGGCGAGGGTCGCGCCCTTCGCCTCCTCGATCTGGATCAGCTTGGACTGCTGGCGGACGGCGGTGACCACGTTGCCCGCGCCCCGCTTGGTGGTCAGGTTGTCCAGCGTCTCGACCGGCTTGCCGGCCTGCTTGACGACGAGCTTGAACGCGTCGTCGCCGCCCTCGGAGGCGTCGGCGACCTCGACCGACAGGTCCTGGCCGGCCGGGCCGGGCAGCGCCGCCCGGACGGTGAAGGAGAGCCGGCCGTTGTCGCCGGCCGCCGGTACGGCCGCAGCCGCGTACGACTCACCGGCGGCTTCGTCGGCGGTGGCGTCCGCGCCGGCACCACCACCCACCCGGACCACGTACGCGGAGCCGCCCCCGTTGAGGAAGTAGCCGTAGACCGACAGCGGCAGGAAGCTGCCCGCCACGAAACCACCGAAGGTGCGGGTGTACTGCGTCCAGTTCGTGATCAGCGTGGGCTCGTCGACGGGCCCCTTCTCGGCGAAGCCGACGAACGCGGCGACGGCCGTCCCGACCGCCTCGATCGGCCTCGACCCGGAGGAAACCTCCTCCACGTAGACGCCCGGCGACAGATACGTCGGCATCGAACCTCCTGTACGACTGTGTGTTGGGGCCGAGCCTGCCAACGCCGACGGGCCGTCAGGGCTGCCCGGCGGGACGCCGCCGGGGTAGGCACCACTGCCCCCAAGGGCAACCGATCCGCCCCGACGGCCTGCCCGGCCGCCGCCCGCGGTCCCGTTCGGGCAGCCGGCAGGGTGGACGGATGATCTGGGATGTCGACCTGTCGGTCCGGGCCTGGCTGGGCCACTACCTGCCGGCGGACGTGCCTGTCGTCTTCGACCCGCCGGACCGGTGCGCGCAGCGTGCCGACGGTGACCTGGTCTCGGCGTTCCTGCTGGACGTCGAGGAGGACTCCGCGGGCGTCTCGGCCACCTGGGACGAGCTGCGCGACGCCGACGGCCAGCTCGTCGGGCGTCGGCCGCCGGGCCGCCGGTACCGGTTCAACTACCTGTTGACCGCCTGGGCCGCCGACACCGAGCGGGAGCACCGGCTGCTGGGTGACCTGCTGGTGGGCTGCGCGAGCTGCACCGCCCTGCCGTCGGGGTTCCTGACCGGTGCGGTGGCCCGCGCCAACCAGCCGGTGGTGGTGCGCAGCGCGCCCCGGCGGGAGGGGGACACCGGTTCCGCCTGGGTGGGGTACGGCGGGACCGCCCGGACCGGGTTGCACCTGCAACTGCTCGTGCCGTTCGTGCCCGAGACGCAGACCGACCTGGCCCCGCCGCCGCGCGAGGTCAGCGTCAACAGCGGCGGCGGCCGGCCCGCCGGCCCCGGCGGGGTGGCGGGCCGGCGGCCGAGGGGCGGGATCAGCGAGCCGCGCTGACGGCCCGGTGCCCGATCAGGCGTTCCGCTGCCCGTTCAGGTAGCCACGGCTGCCCCTTGGTGTTCCTCGTTCGTGGTTCTGCCGGCCCCGCCCGCGCGGCCACACTGCCCCGCATGAGTGTCGCTGTGGGACTTGTCGAGACCGACCTCACCGTCGCCGCGGGCGGCACGGTCGGCTGCACCGTCCGGGTGCGCAACACCGCCGCCGTCGTCGACCAGTTCACCCTGGACGTGGTCGGCGACGCCGCACCGTGGGCCGAGGTCGAGCCGGCGACGATGAACCTGCTGCCCGGCACCGAGCAGGAGGCGCGGGTGACGTTCACCCCGCCGCGTGCGGCGACCGTGCCGGCCGGCAGCGTCGACTTCGGGGTACGGGTCCGGGGGCGGGAGGACCCGGAGGGTTCGGTGGTCGAGGAGGGCACCGTCACCGTGCAGCCCTTCGTGGAGCTGGCGACGGAGCTGGTGCCCCGTACCTCCCAGGCGCGGCGTGCCGCCCGGCACCAGTTGGTGATCGACAACACCGGCAACGTCGAGACCACGGTCGAGGTGCTGCCCGCCGACCCGGACCGGTTGCTGACCTTCAAGGTGCTGCCGGCCGCGCCGGTGCTGCGGCCGGGCACCGCCACGTTCGTGAAGCTGCGGGTGCGCCCCCGGAAGCGGTTCCTGCTCGGCCCGGACCGCAACCTGCCGTTCCAGGTGGCGGTGACCCGTCCCGACGCCGAGCCGATCACCAGCGACGGCCTGCTGGTGCAGCGCTCCGTCCTGCCGGCCTGGTCGCCCCGGGTGGTGCTGGTGGCCGCCGCGGCGGCGGTGGCCCTGGTGGGGCTCTGGTTCGCGGTGCTCAAGCCCACCGTGCAGTCGACCGCCAAGGAGGCCGCGCAGGTGGAGACCAAGGAGTTGTCCCAGGAGGTCGCCGAGGTGAAGACCCAGGCCAGCGAGGCGGCGCAGACCGCCGAGAAGGCCGAGAAGGTGGCCAACGTCGCGGCCGGGGCCAGCCCGAAACCGAGCGCGTCGCCGAGCCCGACGACCGACACCGGGAAGGGCAACGGCAACGGGCCGGGCGGCCAGGCCGGAACGCTTGACAACGCCGACCCGGAGACCGCCGCCGACTTCCGGGTGGCGACCAGCGCGTCGCCGACCACGGCCAACGAGTTCACCCTCTCCACCTACCGGCCGGCCGAGAAGAAGGTGCTGTGGGTGACCGACATCGTGTTGCAGAACCCGCACGGCGACGCCGGCCTGCTCCAGGTGCGGCGGGGCGACACCGTGCTGCTGGAGACGGGCCTGAACAACTTCCGGGACCTGGACTACCACTTCGTCCAGCCGCTGCGGTTCTCCGCCGGCCAGCCGGTGACGGTCGCGGTGAAGTGCGCGAACCCGGGCACCACGGCGTGCACCCCGGCCGCGTACTTCGCCGGTCAGCTCGTGCCGGTCGCGTCCTCCCCGAGCCCCTCCCCGAGCCGATGAGCGACCCGCGCCCCGCCGCCCGGCAGGCCCCGGGCCCGCACCGCGCCGCCCGGCAGGCCCCCGCCCCGCGTCCCGGCGACCCGGACGGCACCACCGACCCGGCGGAGACCGTCCACCCGGCGGGGACCGCCCATCCGGGGCCGGTACGCGCGGCGGTCCGCTCCCGCGACCCGATCTCCCAGGCCGGGGTGACAGCCCAGCTCGGCACCGTCGGGCCGGACGAACCCGCCGGTGCGCGGCCGGTCGTGGTGGCCGGCCCCGACGACGACCCGGACATCCTGGTGATCGTCGCCGACACGGTGGACGGGTGGCTGCTGGCCCAGCTCGAAGCCCTGATCGGGCGGCCGTCCCCCCGACCGGTGCTGGTGGTGGGGCAGCTCGACGACACCGCCGGCCTCCAGGCGATCGAGGCGGGCGGCCTGAGCCTGGTACGCCGTTCGGAGAGCACCGCCACCCTGCTGCGCGAGGTGGTCCGGGCCGCCGCCCGGGGCGAGGCGAGGCTCCCCACCGACCTGCTCAGCTCGCTGCTGACCCGGGTGGGTCGGGCGCAGCGGCAGGTGTTGGCGCCCCGGGGGTTGACCATCCTGCCGTTGTCCCCGCGCCAGCTCGCCGTACTCCGGATGATCGCCGCCGGGGCGGACATCGCGACGATCGCCCGGGAACTGTCCTACTCGGAACGCAGCATCAAGAACATCGTGCACGAGATCACCACCCAGCTCGGTGTCCGCAACCGCACCCAGGCGGTCGCGCACGCCATCCGCGAGGGGCTGATCTGATCCCGTCCCGTCGGTCCAGCGGAGGTAGTGATCGTGGGCGTACCCGCGGCGAAGCTCGGTGACAAGGTGGTCGGCACCGACACGCACATCATCATGGTGCCCTCACCGACCGGGCCGGTGCCGACGCCCACCCCGATGCCGTTCGCCGGGACGATCGCCAACGGGTGCAGCACCGACGTGCTGATCGAGGGCAAGCCGGCCGCCGTCGTCGGCAGCGTCGCGGTGAACGCCCCGCCGCACGTGCCGACCGGTGGGCCGTTCCAGACGCCGCCGAACAACCAGGGCACGATCATCGCCGGCAGCCCGCTGGTGCTGATCAACGGCAAGCCGGCGGCCCGGCACGGCGACAAGGTCAACACCTGCAACGACCCGGCTCCCCTGCCGGCCGGCAGCATCGTCGCCACCGGTCAGGTGCTGCTCGGCTGACCGGGCCGCGCCCCCCCCGGGGGCGGCCCGGGTCGCGGGGGCCCGGGCGGGTGGGCCGGTCAGCGGCGGCGGGTGAACGGCCCCGGCTGGGCGGTCGCCGACTGCACCAGGAACGTACCGCTTGTCACCTGGCCGACCGCCGGCACCGAGGCGAGCGCGGCCCGGGGGCCGGCGAGCCCCTCCTCAAAGACCACCATCGGCACCGCGAACCGACCGGACAGGTCGGCGACCGCCGTCACCGTGCCGGTGCCGTCGACCCAGCCGACCAGCACCTCGGCACCCGCCGGGAAGCCCTGGCCGAGCGCGGTGACCACCTGGCCGGGACGGCCGACGCCCGGGTTGAACTGCAACGTCGGGCTGCGGCCCGAGACGCTCAGGGCCAGCGACTGGGCGGCGACCCCACCGGTGTCGGTGGCGCTGGCGAGGCTGAGCACCGACGTGGCCGCGCCGATCGCCCGGGGGGTGGCGGTGAGGGCCATCGTGCAGGACCGGGCGACGGCCAGCACCCCGGCGCAGGTGGAGCCGGTGACCGCGAAGACCGCCGGGAGGGGTTGTTCGGCGAGGGCGGCGGCCACGGTCAGCGGGTAGTCGCCGGTGTTGGTGAGGGTCACCGTCCGGGCCGCCGAGGGCACCCCGAGCGGGGCCTCCCCGAGGTCGAGCGTGGCGGCGTCGGAGTGCAGCACCGGTACGTCGGGCGCCGCGCCGCTGACGGTCACGGTCAGCCGTTCCGGCTCGCCCTGCACGATGCCGTCCACGGACACGTCGAGCCGGCAGGCGTACTCCCCGTTGCGGGCTGCCGGGTCGACCGCGACGGCGACGGTGAGGTCGACGGTGCCGCCGCTGTCGACGGTCTGCTCGGCCGGGGTGACGGAGGCCGTGAGTTGCGGGTCGCAGTCGGTGACGTGGGCCGCGACGGTGCTCTGGATGGCGCGGACGCCGGCCAGGATGGCGTTGGAGACCTCGGACGGGCCGGCGGCGTTGAGCAGCACGCCCCCGGTCCGCCTGGTGATCTCGGTGTACTGCCCGGTCTGGTCGAGGGAGTAGCTGCCCGGGTTGCCGACGTCCACGGCCACCACCCGGACGCCCCGGTCGGTCAACGCCCCGATGGTGCCGGCGAGGTCGTGGCCGACGCTCGGGTCGTGCGACGGCGCGTCCCCGAAGATCACCACGATCGGGCTGCTTTCGGCCCGCAGGCCCACCGCTCCCGTGGCGACGGAGTACAGCGCGTTCAGGCCGGCCTCCGGGTCGTCGCCACCGCCGGCGGCGGTCCAGACGTTCACCGCGTCCTGCACCTCGGACGGCACGGCGGTCAGGTCCCGGTTGAGCCGGAAGACGAACTCGTCGCCCTCGTCCCGGAACTCGGCGACCGCGAACCGGGCGTCGGGCTGGACGCCGCTGATGTCGTCGACGATCCGCTTCGCGTTGATCCGGACGTCGTTCAGCGCCGCCTGCATGCTGCCGGTCGTGTCGGCGAGCAGCACCACGTCGGGCCGGGGCGGGATGGTCGCGGTGGTCACCGTGCGGGTGACCACCGCCGAGCCACCGGGGGTCAGCCCGAGGGTCGTCCCGGCGGGTTCGCCGACCAGGGGGGCGACGCCGTCGCCCACGCTGATCCGCAACGCCGGCCCACCGGCCGGTCGCGGTGCCGCGAAGAACTCGGCGTACGCGGCCGGCGGTGCACCGGCCACCAGGAGTGCCACCACAGCGAACGCCGACGCGGCGCGCAGGGAACGGGACGCTGACGCTGCCATGGTGGACAGTGAACGCGGCCCGACCGGGTCGACCGCGACCGTGCGGGAAATCCTGCGGGCAGTCCCGCCTGCCCGTTCGGGCACCGCCCCGGCGCCCCCGCCGGCTGTCACCCTACTGCGGGCGGGCCGACAGCACCCGGACGTCCAGCCCGCCGGAGCAGCGCCGGACGACCGCTGCCACGCTCTGCTCGTGGCTGGTCTTCACCGGGTCGACGGTGAAGTGCGCCTTGCGGCCCCGGCCGTGGCGCACCACGTAGCTCTCGGCAGTGCCGCCGGCCCACGGGTCCCCGAACGTCCTGAGCACGTTGTAGATCGGGGTGTCCATGTCGCTCTCGTCGGTGTAGAACATCACCAGGTCCTTGAACTGCACGTAGTGCGCGTACGCTCCCTCGTCGGTCAGGGTGGCGATGATCCCGGTGTTGTGCGCGTTGAGGGCCGAGTCGATAGTCACCGTGATGAAGATGTGCTGCGGGAAGACGTGGATGGTCACCCGGTCGTCCCGGTACATGCGGGGCATCCGGTTCATCGCTGTCCCGATCATGGTGGCGAGTTCGTCCACGTCCACCCCCCACGGGCTGACCAGGGCCTGGGTCTGCGCCCAGGAGTAGTGGCCGGGCAGGTTCGAGTTGGCCTCCGGGTTCAGGGTGAAGGCCACTCCGATCTTGAACTCCTGGTGCTGCCACTCCGGCGCGTCCTCCCCCTCCACCAGCGGCTCCGCGAACCGGACCGACTTCGCCGGGGTGGGAACCGCCACCAGGTCGTCGTCGGACGCGATGTGGCCGAACGCCCGGTCGTACCCGGAGTAGTCGTAGCTCTCCTCCTCGCTCTCCCGGTCGCTCTCCTCCTCCTTGCCCCGGCCCTGGTGCCGCAGCGCCTCCTCGGCGAGGGCCTGGCAGGAGGCCACGAAGGCGGGCATCACCTCGGGGACGGACAGCGCCATGACGGCGGCCTGCTGCACCTCCTCCCGCCAGAGCGTGAACAGTTGCTCGTCGTCGCGCAGCAGCTCGGCCAGCGTGGCGAAGTCGTCGTCGTCCCGGAGTTCGACAGGCACGTCCGGGTACCGCCGGGCGGTCTCCGCCAGCGCGGTGCCCATCGCCCAGTCGTCCCACGGCCGGGGCAGCTGACGCTCGAACGTGTCGAGCGTCGCCCGCACGTCGTCGCCGTGCCGGTAGGTGACCAGCAGGTACTCCAGGCTGCGGATCAGGTCGTGGCGGTCCGGGTGCATCTGCTCGATCCACCGGCCGAACATCCGGGTGCCGTAGTCGCCGTCGAGGACGGTGGCGAACTCGACAAGCTGGAAGTAGTCCGGGCTCTGCGTGGCATCGTCCCAGTAGTTCTCTTGCCAGGTCATGACCGCTCTTTTCGGATCGGCGACAGTCGACCCGGCCACCCTGCCCGGACCCCGGCCGCCGCGGTACGCGGGCACCGGCCGCCTTCGGGGCAGTCCCCCCTGCCCCCGCGGGCAAGCCCGGTGCCGGGGTCAGCGTCGCGCGTCCGGTGGCCCGCTCACGCCGGCCGGCACCGGCGCAACACGCCGTCGGTGACCGCGGCGAGTTCCCCGGTGCCCCGGTGCCGGCAGGTCGGCACGAAGCCGGGCACCGTCGCGGTACGGTGCCCGGTCAGCGGGTCCCAGACGTGCAGGCCGTCGGGGTGCGCCGAGTAGAGCCGCCGGCCGTCGGAGAACCAGGCCCCGGCGGGCCCGGCGAAGGTGGTCAGCTCACGGCCCGAGGCCACGTCGAACAGTCGTACGCCGGGCAGCATCGTCTCGTCGTCGTCGCCGATGCCACCGACGGCCAGCAGCGTGTCACCGACGAAGCAGAGCGGCCCGTTCCAGTGGTAGTCGCGGTGGCACAGCGCCCGGCGGGTGGGCCCGTCCTCGGACTCCCACACGTTGCCGTCCAACCACGGGCGCAACGCCCAGACCGTGGGCACACCGACCGGATGCCAGACCCAGCCGTCGTCGGCGAGGGCCCGACCGCCCGGGGAGCAGAGCACTCTGCCGTGGAAGTAGTCGAGACGGTGCGCCGGCCGGTCCCCCTCCGCCGACTTCTCCAGTTCCCGCGCGGTCAGCAACTCGCCGGTGGCCGGGTCGCTGACGTCGAGCCGGTTCCACCGGGTGCGGTGCAGCACCACCGGCCGGCCGTCGACGCGGGCGAAGACCAGCGCGAACGGCACCGTGTTCGCGTGGTAGTCCCCGCCGTCGAGGGCGAGCGTCACCGCACCGCCCCGGTCGAGATCCACCACCTGCCCGTACCGGCCGAAGTCGTTGACCACGGCGGCGAACCGGCCACATCCGGACACGTGCAGCCTGCGCCGCAACCGGTGGTCCAGCCACGGCTGCCGGCCCGGCTCGTCGACCAGCTCGACGGAGGCCAACACGGTGACCCGGTCGTCGTCCGGGTCCAGCGCGACGATCGTGCCGTCGGCGGTGAGCACCAGCCAGCGGGAGCCGTCGGCGTCGTCGACCGGGGCGAGATCGATCACCTGCCCCAGCGACGCCGGCAGCGGCCAGTCCGACACCGTCGGGTCGAGTGGCTCCGGGCGTTCCAGGATCTCCGGCTCGCCACGCCAGCCCAGCAGTTCCCCGTCCTCGACGAGCCGGTCGACGCACCCCTCGCACACCACGACCAGCGCGGGCGACCCACCGGCCTCGCCGCACTCCCGGCAGACCAGGTCGAACGCCAGCCCGCGCCCGGTCAGCAGCCGGAAACACGAGACCTCCCGGTCCTCCGGTACGCCGACCAGGTGGGAGCAGACCCGACTGGTGGCCGCATCCGCCGGATGCCCGCACGGCAGTGTCAGCACGGCAGCACCCTATCCGGCACCGCCAGCGCCCGGTCTGCCCCTGATCTGGTGGGGCCGACAACCGTGGCCGAGCAGTCACCCTGGAAAGCGGGGAACACCGCGACAGGCCAACATCTGGCTATGCGATTCCTTGTCCAGCACCCCCTGTACGGCCCGCTCCTACGCTCACCGTGGTTGGAACGGTCCATCGCGGCGCTCGGCGTGCTGCTGCTCGCCGACAGCTTCCTCCCCTGGTACCGGTTGAGCTGGACGGTCGTCCGGTACGGCACCGGACAGCAGACCCACCACGTGAACACGGCCACGGCGTGGCACAGCTCATCCGGCTGGTCGCTGGCCGTGCTCCTCGGCGTCGTCGCGGCGATCGGTTACGTGACCTGCGGCGTCTACGCCGGCAGGTGGCCGACGCTGCCGGCGCGGCTGCGCTGGCTGTTCCTGCTCACCGGGACGACGGGTCTGCTCGTGGCGACCGTTTCCTGGCTGGCGATCCCGTCAGTGGACGCGCCGGGCGGGTACGGCTTCGTCGCCGCTGAGAAAATCGCGGGTGGGATCAGGTCCGGCGACATCATGCGTGACCATCTCTCCGCCAGGGAGGTGAACGTGGCCTGGGGCTTCTACCTCGCGGTGTTCATCATGACGGCTCTGGTGCTGCTCATGCTCCTGGACATTGTCCGGCGGGCCGACCGCAATGCTGCCGCCCCCAGCACCTGATGGGGTAGGGACTGCGCGCCGCACGGTCGGGAGCCGAGGGCACCAGCATGCTGTTCTTGACGGCTGGTTAGGTGGTGCGGAGGGCCGGGGCTGGTCGGTGCCGCCGGCGCCTCTTGCAGGCGGTCCTGCGGGAGCATGTCCGCAGCCAGACGAATCAGTGGCTGATCTTGGAGGTGCCCCCGGCAGGATTCGAACCTGCGACACACGGTTTAGGAAACCGATGCTCTATCCCCTGAGCTACGAGGGCGCGAGCGCCTAGTCTAGCGACCTGCCGGTTCACCTGGGGTGGCAGGGAGTGGTCCAGACTCACCCGCAGCACCCGGACCCCCCGTTCGCCCAGCCCAGGACCACAGCTCGAGCACACGAACCCCCGTTTGCGACCACGAGCGGCTGCGGTGACCCGCGTCGGCACCGGGTGACCGGGGCTGGCATCCGCTGGCGAGCACACGTCGTGCACATCATCGAAGATCAACCACGCCTCGTCTGTACGCCCACCTTCGGCGTCGCCGCCGGAGGGCACGGTGCGCGAACCACGGAATCACTCGCCCCCGTCACCGACTACGACGGCCTCTGCAGTCGTCCGACCGTGGTCCCGCGGGTCGCAACTCTCGAACGGCGCTACCCAATAGTCGCGGAACCGTGCCGGATGAGTTGTGGGCCGGGGTGAACCCCTGCCGCCGTCCTGTGCGCCTCGCCGGTACCGCTTACCCAGTGGTCTGCGGGTCCGAGACACCATGCCCAGCCATTGCCTCGACGGCCGTAGGGTCCACGCCGACCGCAGCTATGACTGCTGCCACCGCCAGCTTCACGCCAAGGGCATCACAAGCGACACTGATCAGCAGGCTGAAACAGGACAGATGGAGCCGCCGCTGCGTCAGAACGGCATACTGAGCTGCTCGATCGTGGTGCGCGCCCATTCTCGAGCACCGGCAACGCTGCCGCCCCTCACGCCCAAGGCCACTGGAGCTAATAAGCCCTTCAGGGCATTGGCTGCCCGTCGGATCCTGTCTCTGTCAGGTTCGGCTTGCGTGGCTTCGTTGAGGACGTCCTCGGCGGCAGCCCTCACCTCCCGCAAGCTATCCGGACTTAAGTCGATGGTTGGCATCTTCTCCAGAGTGTCCGCCACCACCTGTACAAGCAGCTCGAATTCCGGGGCGGCCTGCTCTACATGGCTGCGTGACTGGTGGACGGTATGGTTTCCCCATGCGAACTGCGCGCCGTCGGCATTGCCACCGATGACCGGGCCGTAGTGGTTGACCGTCGTCCTAAAGAGGGCACCCTGCATTCTCAGCAGGCCTTCATCGTCCCCGAGGCTTGCCCGTTCAAAGCATACGACCGGTAGTCGACCCTGAAGCCCGCAGTTGCAGTGGCAGGCACCAGGGAGTCTCGACTCTGCGGGACCCGCAGGTCGGGCAGTACTGCCAGCGGCCGCCATGCGTATCAGCGCGCCGAAAGCTGCGGCTAACTCCTGCGGAAGATAGTAGGCCAAGCGCAGAAGCCCGACGACCAGGGCAAACGCCCCACCAACCTTGATGATCTCTGTCGGGTTTTGGGCAGCCTCGCCTAAGCGACAGCTAGCAATAATGTGACATTAAGAACCATTCTGGTGGGCCCATTCTTTTGAAAGCCCCCTCAACGGTCCGGCTGCCACGCTCGATCTGAGACTTGGGCAGGTTCGAGGGCAGCAGTGTAGCTTCTCGATTCCCATCCGAGCGGATGACACGCCGCCGCGACCACGGCTGGTGTCGGACCACGCGGGCGCTGCCGGCCGCAGACTACGCACGTCGGCCACCCTGCAGAAGGTACCCGCCTGCCGCACCGTGTTCCTCCGGGACGGTGTGGCAGGCGGGTAGATGGTCTGGACCTGCTCGTGTTGGTCGAGGTCGGGCAAATCGCCGACTTTAGATGGCACCGATCGGGGCGGCGGTGATGATGTCGCCCAGGTAGGTGGCCAGCATCAGACGGTCATCGGCGGCAATGCCGCAGGCCAGGATGCGGGGATGCCCAGGCGGGTCCGCCGGTGCCCGGGGTTCCTCCACCCGACCGGCAGGCCGCCGACCTTGAACAGCTCCGCAGCGGTCTGGCTACCGTACAGACCGCCCTGGACACAGGGCCGCGCCGCTGGGAAGAATCGCAAGCGATGAGCCGCCTGGAAGAACTGGGACAGCGGATCGCGGCACGGAGGGCTGAGCTGACGATCACGTGGCAGGGGTCCTGGCTGCCCGGGTCTTGGCCGCGACGTCGCGGAGTACCGCGCCGAACTCCGCAGCTGCACTCGCGTGCTCGGTGCGCCCCGCGAGGCCTAGATACAGCAAGGGCCAGAGTCTCGACAGGGTCGACGCGGAGGTTGACGACCTCACCACCGGCCCACCAGGAGTTCCTGCGCGTCCTCAACGCCCTCCGCGCTGCTAACGGCGTTGGCCCAGTCGGCACCTACTCCCGCCGGGACGGTGACCGATGACCGCCTACCGCGAATACCAGGACCGAAAGCGGCTGACCGCCCGATACCGAAGAGAGATCCGCAGCTACGGCACCCACGGCGATCTGAAAGAAGCCATGATCGAAGCCGAGCTGACCGTCTTCGACCGCTTCGGCGCCCACGGCCTGCCGCACCACTACGCGGGCGTTTACTTCATCGCCAGCGGCCCGTCTATAAAGATCGGTGAGACCGCCGACCCGTACGAGCGGATGCGCGACTTCCACGGCAGCAACCCCCATGGCCTGGAGCTGCTGCACGTCATCGCCGAAGGCGGCAAATCCGCCCGCCAACGGCTGGAAGGCCAGCTCCACCGGCGCTTCGACCACCTGCGCCTGCCCGACCATCTCGAGTGGTTTCAGAACCACCCCGAGCTGATGGAGTTCATCGGCTCCGTCTGCTCTGAGGAGTGCTACCCATAACCGGCGACCACGGCGCAACCACACTGATGAACGACCGGCTGGACGGCGCACTATGGTTGTCACCGGGTCTCGATTACTGACTGGTGTCAGCCGCCGGGAAGCCGTCCGTGGGATTCGAGCCGATGCTCGGCGTGTCGAGGCGCTTCTGCTAGAGGTTGCGACTAGTGTCCGAGTGGGCCATCACGCTGGCCTGCTCTGAGCGATCGCCTGGCACCCACGTTGCCTCTGGATCGCGACGAGGACAAGCCGTCTTCGACGCAGCGTGAGACCGCCGTGATCTCGCGGGGGACGTGGGGCTCCGCTGGAGGATTCACGATGGGCCATTCCAGTGACAACCGCCGTGCTCGCACCCGGGCTATCCGTGCCCGGATGGCAGCGACCGGAGAGCCGTACTCGGTCGCCGCGCGAAGTGTCGCGACCGAGCAGACCTTTCGTCAGGCCGGGGAGGCTTCCCCGGCTTTCCCCACCTCACTGACAAGGATCGTCATGGACGACACCGCCGCGATGCGGGACGCGTTGCTCGACTGGGCCTATGACCAGGCTGGCGGCGACACCACGAACGCTGTTCCGGTCATGCCGTTCGCCGAGGAACGTGGTCTCGACCTCGACGTCGGCTTCACGCTGGTGGATATGTGCACGGCCAGCGGCCTGGCCCGGTCCGTGTCCACGTTCGGGAACCCAAGAATCCTGCTGACTCCGGACGGGCTGGCTCACGTGCAGGAGCGCCGCCGGCGCCGGGATGACCCGGCGCTGCGCGCTGGCGCGGCCCGTAGCGGATTGCTGCGGTGGATGTACCGCCAGCACATTGCCAGGGTGCACATGCCCCTCCCTGGCCGGTTCGCTTCGGCTCCCGAGGCGGCCTTCGAGGGCAGCGCATTCACCGAGGTGGAGATCGCACTGGCTGCCGAGTACCTCGCGAAGCGGGAACTGATCAAGGGCCCTGGCGCGTTTGGTCACACCGGCCCGCTGCGGGCTGACATCACCCCGGACGGCATGGACTGCGTCGTCGATTGGAGCGCCAACGTGTCCGCCTACCTGCGCCGTCAGGAACCCACGGTTTCGACGTCAACGTCCACGTACAACGGTCCCGTGTTCAACGGCGGCAGTGCCGATGGGGCGCAGCTGGCCTGGAACAACCAGTCGGTGACCCAGAACAACACCCGGGTCGAACAGATCGCCCCGGGATACGAGGCGCTCGCCAAGGCGCTGACCGAGATGCTGCAGCAGGTCCCGGCCATGGGTCTGTCCGAGGAAGCCCGGGAAGACATCGACGCAGCCAGCAGAGAGATCCTCGCCGAGATTGTCCAGGACGAACCGCGGCCCGGGCCGATCCGGCGGGCCGCGACGGTCCTTCGCACCTGGCTCACCCCGATCGCCGCCGCCGGTACCGCCGGAGTTGGCCAGGGCGTAAGCGACGGCGCGCAGGAAGCAGCGCGCACCGCCATCGAGCTGATCTCACCTTTCTAACCGCTCTTGCTGGGCTCCACGTACGGCGCGCCGTACGTGGAGCCCAGCAAGCGTCTCGTGCGTTTCTACGAACTGGCGAACACCCTCGCATTGAGCTCACCCAAGGAACTATCGAGTTCACCGTCAACGAGATGCAAACGCCCCGGCCGCAACGCCGCCGAACTCATCAGCCTCGCCGACTACCTCCTCGCGTACGGCCCGGTCCTGGAGATGCTCGCCGGCCCACTGCCCGGGCGGGCCGTCCAAGTGGTTGCAGGTGTCGGGTGCCCAGTCGTCGGGGCTGGCGTCGAGTCGAGCGCTCTGCACCACGTCAGATTCGAGAGGGCCGGCCATCCGATTGGTAGGACGCCCACCAGGATGAAGCGGAAGGCCCGAACGACGCCCAGCGCCCTCACCAGCCATCGGCTGCGCTGGACCAAGTCCTCCGCATTGGTACCTCTGGTTGCCGCTGTTGGGACTCCTGGTCAGTCGAACAACCGGCCCATGAGTGCGCCCTGGCCGGACTGCAGGACATGCCCAGTCCGTAGCGATATCCAGAAGCACTCGAACCGGGTGGGCTCCTGCTCGCCGTCGTGGTCCTCCTGGCTCGCCCACCGCTCGGGCGTCGCCCCGTGCAGCGCCAGCTCGAAGACGTGGCGACGCTGGACCTCGAAGCGGAGCGGGCTGATGTCGTACTCGACCTCTCCCAGCTTCCGTACGACGCTGAAGCCCGTCAGCCCGGTCTCTTCGCGGGCTTCCCGTAGCGCCGCGTCCGCTGGGTCCTCACCCGGACGGACGCTGCCGCCGGGCACCTGGATCCCCACCTCCTCGTAGCTGAAGTCGGTGTGCCGGAAGACGAGCAACCGTCCCTCCCTTACGACGTAGCAGAGAACCTTGTTGGTGATCACCTTCTCGGGCATGGCGCCTTCCTTCACTCGCGTTTCCTGGTGCGTCTACCCAGGATCTGGCAGGTGCGGATCTGGCAGGCCGAAGATGGCTTGCTGGGCCGCTCGGGCGAGGGTGGCCTGGGTGGCGGCGGGTAGGCCGAGCCTGTTCCAGTGGAAGATCACGTGCAAGGCGATCACTGCCCGCAGACCACGAGTAAGGGTGCCCGTTTCCCGTTGGCGGTGTAGGGCTGCTCCGGCGTTCTGAAATGCGGTGTGCCAGTCGCCGGTGGTGCGAGGTGAGCCGAGCAGCAGATCCCGAACGTCTTCGGTGAAGCTCTGCCATCTACGGGCATCAGTTGTGGGCGGATGGTTGAGGTGCGCTGCGCGATGCTCGACGACTTGTGCCCATACGTCGCCCTGCTCGTTGAGGTCCAGCCCTGCTGCGCGCATCAGGGCGCTGCACAAGATCAGGGAGTGTTCGCGCCGGGTTGTGGGGTGCTGGTGAAGGTAGGTGAGGAGGTGGCGGCTGTCGTGGTGGAACAGCGTGTGGGCGGTGTTCATGGCGTCGTGGCCGCCGAAGGCGTGAATTTCGGGTTCGTAGATGTCGCCGGTCCAGGTGGCCCCTTCGGTGAGTAGCCGGCGGGCATGGTCGCCGCTGTCTGGGCTGCTTGTGGGGAGGTAGCGGATGCGCCAGGCGCCTTTGCGGATGAACCACCAGGAGGTGATCAGGCCGGCGGTCTCGGCGGCGGGAAGCACTCGGCGCAGGTGGGCGACGGCCGGTTTCTCGCGCTCCTGAGCGGTCTGGCCGGGGTAGGTGATGTTGACCTGGTGCCAGGAGGTGTGGTCCACGGATGGCTCTTTCAGGTGAGGAGGAGACAGGCGTCCCAGGCGGCGGCGACGGCCGTGACGAGGTCGGCGCCTGCCCTGCCATCGAGCAGCCCTTCGGGCTCGTTGGTGGTGGGGGCGGTCTGCCGGTGGAGATCTTCTACGGCAGCCAGGGGTATCCAGGTGAGGGCATCGGAAGCGATGCGGCGGGCGGTGGCCACCAGTCCGGCGGTGCCGTGGCACAGGCTTCGGTCGGTGAGCCGTCGAAGTTGTTCGGGGTCGGTGACGCAGGTGGTGAAGGCGGTCTCGGCGAGGTGCTGCCGAGTGGTGTCGCGCAGGGCTCGTGCGGTGAGTTGCTGGGCGCGGGCGATGCCGGGGGTGCCGTAGCACCAGGACGGCCGCAGCGGGGTTCGCTGGGCGGGTGTTCCGTGGTGTAAGTCGGTGAGGGTAATGGTTTGCGGCCACCAAATCGTGCCGTCGGTTTGCTGCTTCCAGGCGTCCAGCCATCGGCTGATGCGGGTGATCGCCGTGGTGTGTCCGGCGACGGTGATGCCGTCGCGGAGGGTGAGGGCGAGCAGTGCCAGTGGGCCGGTGATGCCGTGGGCTATGCCGAGGTTCGCATGACCGCCGGCGGGCGGTGGCTGGCGGCGTTCGGGCCCGTTCCGGCACCACCAGCCGGGTAGCTCGCCTTGCGGTTCGGTGAGCCGAACGAGGTAGTCCAGGACCTGACGGAGCAGGTCGTGATCGCCAAGCCGGCGCAGGACGACGCCGAGCCCGGTCAGTCCCCGGATGAGGTCGTACTCGGCGTAGTGCGGCTGCTCGTGTCGGTCGATGCGGAGGTGGGCAGCGTCGAGCCGGCGGCGTGTCACTGTGGCGGTGCCGTCGGCGGTGGCCGATCGTGCCTGGGCGAGCCCGGGGTGGTCGGTGGTGGCGAGGACGAAGGCGAGCGCGGGAGCGCCGTAGAAGAGGCTGGCTCCGTCGCTGATGCTCACGCCACCGGCGGTGGCGTCGCGCAGTGCCTCGTACGCTGCGGGCCAGTTGCCGGTTTCCAGGTGCAGCAGAGCGATGCCCGCCGCGCCGTCGGCGAGGGACTGTCCAGCGGTCACGGCTTACGCCCGGCGAGGATGGTGCGGGCGATGGTTCGGGCCAGCCGCAGACAGTGCCGTTCGGAGGCGAGGTCGACGCCGATCATGCGGGCGTGATGCAGGTGCAGCAGGTCACCCAGCACCGTGTCGGGGTCGAGCCCGTCATCGGCGACCATGGAGCGGTAGGCGGCCAGCGCTGCCGCGAGCCGCTCGTCATGCACTGGGCGTCGGGCTTGTCCGAGCTGGGCGGGGTCGAGGCGGGGGCCGGTCCGGTGAGGAAGGTGGGTCGCGAGCCAGCGCGGGCCGTCGCCGGTGAAGCCTTCGGCGATGGCGATCATCCCAGCGGCGGTGGCGGCTTGGCGGTCTCCGGTGAGTTGGTGCAGGGCGGCGCGGGAGTCGGCGGCGAACACCCGCTCGGCGGCGGCGAGGGTCGCTGCGGCGCCGTGCCGGGTTTCGGGGCGGTACGGGTGCAGGCTGTAGTCGTGGACGACGGAGTCGTCGTGCAGGTGCTGCACCCAGCGGGCGAGGTGGCGGGTCGTGTCGGCGATCCGGCCGGTGTCCGGAAGCGGGATGCGTAGCCGCAGGTGCGGCTCGGGGCGGGGATACCTCAGGAACCACCAACCGGCTGGGAGGTGGTCGGCGGGGTGGCGGGCGAGGTCGGTCAAGATGTCATCGAGCCGACCGTGTAGGTGTGCCTCGAGCCACCGTGACTGCCCTGGCCAGTGCTGAACAGTGGTGGCTGGTCGGGCTGGTCGGGCTGGTTGAGCGGCCGGCGCGGGGTGGGTGAGGGTGAGCAGGAGTTCGGCGGGGCGGTCGTCGATCCAGCCCGCTGGCCCTGGAGCCTCGGTGATCACAGTGCGGGGATGCCGTTCGAGGTGGTCGCGTAGGACCGCCAGGTGGGCGGGGTTGTCCAGGTCAAGGCGTAGGCGTATGTCGTCATCGCCGACCAGGACCTGCTCCGGAATGTGCCGTTGGAGGCGGTGTCGTCGCCAGGCGTCACACCACTGCGCCCATGCTGTCCCCTGAGCGGGAAGCGCCGTGTGGTCGACGATCCAGCGAGCGGGGTGCACTATGGTGCGGCCCCGTCGCAGGCGGGGTAGGAACGGCAGGCCGCTGGCGTGTCCCCAGTCGAACCGGCTGCACGGTGCCGTCCACGCGGTCCAGATCTCGGCCAGGAACCGCATCAGCGGCTGCTGCAACGTGGGCAGCAGCACGCTGTTGAACAGCAGCGGCTCGACAGGCTGACCGGTGGTCAGCGATACCAGCCACAACCGGCGTCCGTCGCCGGCCACCGCCAGGTCTTCGATCGTGTACGGCGGTGCCGGATGGAAGTCGCCGACAGGAAGGACGGGCAGCAGCTCGGGCGTCCGGGCGACTGCGGTGAGACGGGCGTCAAGGGGTGGTCCGGACAGTTGCAGCGGGGCCGCGCCGGGCAGGGCGGTCGGCAGATGGCGGTAGGTCTGTTGAAATCCGGCGAGTTCAACAGGGGTGAGCAGGTGCAGGAACCGGGCCGCGGCGACCCCGGCGTGGCGGGACCCGCTGAGCACCGTCAGGGTGAACGCGCCGCAGTCCAGATCGCGGGGAGTGTCGGCGGCGAGGGCGAACCGCAGTTCGGTGTGCGGGATCGACGGCCGGTCGTCATTCCAGCGGAGTCGGTCGATCAGCGTGTCGTCGAGCACCACCTCGGCGCAGCCGTCGAGTGCGGCCTGCTGCGCGAGCTGTCCGAGCAGCCGGTCGCGGGCGGTGAAAAGAGCCGGGGCGCGGCGAGTGGATCCCCGGTAGCCGGCCGGAAAGCCCAGCACGTTCAGCACCTCACGGAGGGGAACAGCCGCTCCTGGACCCCATCGCTCGATGAACGCGCTGTGGTACTCGGCCCATCCGGGAGTAGGTGGTGGCGCTACCGCCACGAGGGTCGACGCGGCCCGCTCCGCCTCGTGCAGGACCGGCGGGGGCAGGGTCACGGCGATGTCGGCGCGGAGATCGACGGCGACTCGGTTGCCCGGTTCCGGGATGGCGTAATGGCAGGTGAGGTGTGCGGTCGGGTCGGTGGCGGTCATGGGTGGGCGTAGGGCCGAGAGCAGCACCCCGGTGTGAACCAGGTCGGCCAGCAGCCGCTCGGCGTCGGCGATGCTGGCGGGTACAGCGATCGTCTCGGCGAGGTCGGCGAACCTGACCGGGGACCGCGCCGCCTGGATCGCGGCCCGGATCGGGCTGGTCAGGCGGACCTCGACGTCCCACCGCCGATCGCCGCTGGCATGGGCGCAGGGCAGCACCCACCTGTCGCCACGCCGGTATCCCAGCGAGTTCGTCACCACCGCGACGGTGCGCAGGGTCGCCAGATCCTGTTCGGCCCGCGCGGTGTGCTCGGCGATGACCTGGCCATCGGGGCGGGAGACCGCACGGTGGGCCTCGCCCAGGTGGACCGCTGCGCGAGCGCCGAACCGGACCGGGGCGATACCAGCGAACGTGCCGAACGGGGTCGCCCGGGTGGTCCAGCGCAGCAGGTACCGGACCGCTGACTGCACCAGGCGTCGTAGTCGCTGCTGGGACATCGGCTCCCCGCTCAGCGTGCGTTGGATCTGGTCGGCCAACTGCGGTGCCGCGCCGGTGACGGCTGCCGCGAACCCGGGCAGCGCCCACGTCTTGTCCAGCCACCCGCGCCACTGATCCGGATGACCATGGGCGATGTCGGGCCAGGGAGGCAGAACGAGGCCCCCGGGGTAGGCGGCGACTCTGATCAGCGCCGCACCAGCTGCGGGAACCATGATGCACCACCGAATCGACGGGCCCGGCGCACGCGACGCCGGGCCCGATCGTGAGAGAAACGGAAGGGTCAGTTGCCGCCGTCGCACTTCGTGGTGCAGGCGTTGGAGCCGGTGTTGCCGGAGCCGCACCCGTCGTCGGTGGCGGTGGCGTAGCCGCCTGCGGTGGGGCCGGCGTCGACCAGGCTGACGTCCAGGGCGAACTCCGAGGTGTCGGTATCGTTCATGTGCGTTCCCTTCTATGCGGGGGTGAGGGTGAGGACGAAGCGGCTGTGCCGCTTGTCCAGCACTGTCCCGGCCGGCAGGTCGCCGTCGGGAGTACCAGCGGGCAGGACGTGCAGCACCGGTGACGGGCTGCCCGAATCCAGCCACGCGCGCATCTGTCCGACCATCCGACCGGTCGCCGACGCGGCGTCGGGCCCATGTGCACAGGCGCCGAGGTCGAACATGTCGTCGTCGTTCCAGCGCAGCGTCGAGCGGTAGCAGAGCGCGCTGTTGTCGAGGGCGGCCGGCGTGCCGAAGCGCCATGCCGGGGCGACGACACCTGCATCGACGGCCTCCTGCTGAGCCGTGAGAACGACGAACTGCTGTCCCGCATCGGTGATGCGGGACGCCAGCCACAGGTCGAGGTCGGCCAGGACGGTACGAGGGGGCAGGCTCACCCCGGCCCATGCCTGCGTCTTCGGCTGCGCCAACAGCGCACCGACGGCATGGCGGTCGACCTTCTGGTCCTCGTCCAGCCGCAGGTGAACCCCGTCAGCGACGTCGACGTACCGCACCTCATGTGCCCCGGCGCCCTGCATCGACACGAACCCGCACAACCGCTGGCTGTGACTGACCAGCCGGTCCCCGGTCCGACGCATCGCCCACGAGCGGGTCATCCCGAACGTCCGTAGCGGTACGACCAGCGTTCCGTTCTCGGCGAGCTGCGCGGTCCAGGCCGGTGGAATGTCCCAGGCGCCGACCGTGACGATGATCAGGTCGTATCGGCGGCCCGGATTGACCGGTTGCTCGGCATCGGCGCACACCACGACCACGTCGTCGTAACCCGCAGCGGTGAGGCAGGCGGTGGCCCGGTCGGTCACCTCGCGGTCGATGTCCACGGTCGTGACGGATCCCGACGGGCCGACCAGCTCGCGCAGCAGCGCCGCGTTGTATCCGCCGGAGCCGATCTCCAGGACGTGCCGGCCGGCCAGCCCGCCGTCGATGGCGTCGGCGGCCTGACCGAGCATCTCGGCGATGAGCCACGGCGCCGACACCGAACTGACCGCCTCGTCGCCGATCCGCTTGGTCACCACGGCTTGGTCGGCCCGGTACGCCTCTGCCAACGCGGCATCCGGCGTGAAGAGATGGCGGGGCACGGACCGTAGCGCCGCCTCCACCTCGGGCCGCATGACCAGGCCCTTCTCGGCATGATCAGAGACGAGCTGATCGACCATCGCGGTGTGCAGGTCCTCGCCGTTCGCCGTGTCGACACTCATTCGGCCGTTCTCCTTCGCATTGCCATCAGGGCCTCCCGATCGGATGGCCCGCCGTTCCGCTCTCGTCGGGCTCAACAGGGCGTCAAGCCGCTGGACTCGCCAAGTCGCCGGGGAGTCCGAAGTCGATGTAGTGCCGGTCGAGGGTTCCGTCCTGCTGGCGCGGTGCATCAGGATCACGGGCGGAACGGTCTCCTGCTCCACTGCGACATCCCGTGCTCGTTCGAGTTCGGGACGGATCTGACGAGTAGCCCGGCCCGTCTCCACACTCGCGCGTCGAGCCCGTGGAGTGAATGCCCACCATGCGGACGACGCGGTTGTCCGCATGTACGCCACTCCTGCATCTATCCCGTCTCGGTGTTCTTGGTTGCGCCGCGCTGAACACTGAGTGACCCTATGTGCGCGATATCCATGCTGCTCACCGCCATGGTGGTGCAAGCAGCCAGAGGAGGCGGTGCTATGGGCCAGACCCCGCGGACGCTCCAGCCGTCCCTGTCTGAGCGCCACTTCTTCGGTGCCGAGCTGCGTCGGCTACGGGAGCAGGCCAAGCTCTCACAGGCGCGTCTCGGCGCGATGATCCGGTTCAGCTCTGATCTCGTGCGTCGGGTCGAGACAGCGGACCGTTTCCCGTCCCGGGAGTTCGTTGAAGCATGCGACAGGGCATTGGCGGCCGGTGGGGCGTTGGTCCGCCTGCTACCGCTTCTTGAGGAAGAACGTGGGCGGGCGACTCTTCCGAGCGGTCCTACCCGCGCCGGCGCCCTGCTGGCCGCCCAAGGGGAGGAGATGCCCGGGGTGGCGGACATGGTCGTCCGTGTCCCCTTCCAACCCGGCGTTCTTGACCGCGCCGCGCTGGACTGGCTGAACGCCTCAGCGGGACCCGGTCTGTCCGTGACCGGCCGAGCCGGCTCACCTGATCAGGTCTGCGAAGAGGATCTAGACTCCGCCGAGGCCGCCCTGGCGATGTTCCGCCAGTTGGATCACACCCACGGTGCCGGACAAGTCCACGCCCAGGTGCAGCGGTACGTCGAACGCGAGCTGAACCGGCTACTGGCCAGCCCGCCGGCCTCGGAGGCGGTCGGTCGGCACCTCTACACCCTGGCGGCGGGGTTCTTCGAGCTCTGCGGGTACCAGGCGGTCGACACCGGTGCCCATGGCCTCGCCCAGCGCCGCTACCTTCGTGCTCTTCGTCTGACGGAAGCCGCTGGCGACCGCTTGTACGGCAGCTACCTGCTCGCCGTGAACATCGGCCATCTCGCCCTGCACTGCGGCCACCCCGAACCGGCACGAAGGATGGCGTTGACGGCGGTAAGAGGAAGCGAAGCGCTGTTGACGCCCGCAGTGGCAGCCACGCTGCACGCGGTGGTGGCGCGGACGCACGCCCGCCTCGGGCGCGAGGGCGACTGTCTGCTTCACCTCGACACCGCGGAGAAGCAGCTGGCCCGCAGCAAGCCCGAGGACGAGCCGGCCTGGATCCGGTACTTCGATGCGGCGTATCTCGCCGACGAGATCGCCCACTGCTTCCATGACCTGGGTCAGCCGCAGCAGACCCAACGGCACCTGGGCGACGCTCTCACCGCTCTGAGCCCCACTCATGTCCGACGACTCGCCATTGACACGGCTCTCCTGGCCTCTTCGCTGGTCGCCGCCGGACGCCTCGACGAGGCCTGCGCCACCGCACGCGAGGCAGTCGACCACGCCGCACGAACCTCTTCACACCGCTGCCTGCAGCGCATCGTCGAGGTACAGGTCGACCTCGAGCCCTACCGGTGCAAGCCGGAGGTTCGCGAGTTCGGCGAGTACGTGCATCATCGGCTACCGCTGGCCGCTGTGTAACCCCTGTTGATCGTTGGCGGCATCCGCCAGCACGGAGCGGTAGTGGGCCAGTTCTGCCTCCAACGCCGCGCCCGCTCGACGGGACGACGCCACATAGTGGCCGACATCAGGAAGAAGCAACATCCTGGGTGCCATGCCGAGAGACGTCAACTCCTCGGCGAGTTTTTGCACATCATCGGCTTCGGCCACCTCGTCGGCGGTGCCGTGGATGAGCAGCACCGGGCGTTGGATCTCGGCGGCACGGACCGCACCGGCACCCCCGCGTAGCCGCATCGCGTGCGCCTGCTGGAACCGGGGCACCGTCTGCGCCCACCGGTCGGGATCCACGATCGCCGACACGGCGGTGGCGGCGGCGAACGGGCCGTCCTGTGCCACCGCGTGCAGAGCGGTGTATCCGCCGGCGCTGGCACCGCGGATGAACACCTGCCCCGGCAACGCCCGCCCCGCCGATAGCAGGTGCACCGCCACAGCAGCGCAGTCGTCGACGTCGTCCAGGCCCCACCGTCCGTAGAGCGACTCCCGGAACGTCCGGCCGTACCCGGTGCTACCCAGGTAGTCGACGTCAACGATGGCGAACCCGCGACTGGTGAAGAACTGCGCCTGCCAGTCCAGGCGCAGCAGACACGAGGCGGTAGGCCCGGGATGCGCGCGAACGATCACTGGTGCGAGCCAGTCCGCAGTCGAGTTCGTCGGCGCGTACACCAGGGCAATGACCTCCCGGCCACCGGCCACCCGTACGCGGAGCTCCGTCGGCGTGGATACCCGCACGCCGTCGAGCGCGGCATGCTCCGGGCTGGCGAGCACCTCCACCTGAGGGGGATCGATATTAGCCACGTCTACGAGTGCGACCTGCGGGGCTGCGGTCGGCGACGAACCGATCAACGCCACCGTCGTCCCTCGGAGGGCGAGGTACGGCTTGATCGACGTGTACGGCAGGTCGACCGGACGGACAGTGCCGTCGGGCTCGATGACGACAAGGCGGTGTCGCGGCCCCTCCTGCACAACCGCGACGATCCGACCGTCGTCGAGGAAGCCGTACGACGCGTAGCCCAACTCCCAGGGCTCCGCAGCGCATTCGCCCGCGATCGGTGCCACCGCCTCCACCGTGAGGCCGTCCCACCGGTAGAGGTTCCACCAACCACTGCGGTCCGACACGAAGTACAACGCTCCGTCGGGTCCCCATCGCGGCTCCACCGCCGATTCCCCCGGACCACCGGCCAGCTTCACGGGATTCTCGACCTCACCGTGCGGCGAATAGGCGGCGGTCCACACCTCGCAGGCATCCCACGGCATGTCGTGCTCGATCCAAGCGGTCCAAGCCAACCGACCCGGGCCTGGCCGAGGCGCGCCGAGAAACGCCGGGGACGAGACCAGAGTCCGCATCCGCGGAGCGCCAGTGAGGGGCACCGCCACGAGCTGGTCACCCTGCTCCGACTCCCGCACGGCCAGCAACTCGCCGTCACCGATCGTCAGATCACCGAAGCACCCGTGACCGACCAATTCGAGTTCGTCGCCATCCCGGTGCCTCCGGTAAAGGCGATCTCCGCCGACGCACCACAACGTTCCCTCGGCGACAACGAACGATCCGCCCCCGTACGCGTGCACTCCGCTGCCGACATCGAAGTTCTTCGGACTGACATCACGCTTGCCATCGCTTGCCCGCCAGCCCGTCACCGTCGTCCCCTGCTCCGCGTCGGGGCGGGTCTCCAGCCAATACACGCCGTCGTCACCGGCACGTAGCTGGTCGTAGCTCACCGAGGCGCGGACGGCGTCATCGACCGACACTTCAGCGGTCCTGTCCGCCACCCTCACGTGTCCTCCTCGAACAACTCCCAGCAGGCCGGACTACGGCCGGCTCGCCAACCGGTCCGGGCATCGCCAAGGCCGGCGGCTGGTCTCGGACCTGCAGGCACCGCGAGTGCTCAGATGACCGACTCTACGCCCGAACGGCCTGTCCCTGCCGCTCGATGTTCCCCCTCGGGAACTGCCCGCCCTCCTATTTCGCGCTCTCGAGGCAGAGTCGATGCGGACAACAATCCTTGTCCGCATATCCGGTATCGACCAGGCCATTCGAGGCGAGCCACCATTCGGAGCGATAAGCCTTCACGGGTGGTGCGGCGATGAGTGTTCCGTTCCCCCATTACGACCTCATTGGAAGGGCCCGATGCAGCTACAGGAGGAATTGGCGCGCTACGGCTACCGCCAGGAGTTGGCCCGGAGGCTGCGGTTCCGGGACCTGGTCGCGTATGGCTTGGTGTACATGGTGCCGATCGCGCCGATGGCGATCTTCGGCAGCGTCTACGCCGGCTCGGGCGGGATGGTGGCTCTGGCGTACGCGGTGGGTGTGGTGGCTCTGGTGTTCACCGCGTTCTCGTACGCGCAGATGGTGAAGGCGTTCCCCATGAGCGGCAGCGTCTACAACTACGCGGGTCGGGGGATCAGCGCGCCGGTCGGGTTCCTGGCCGGTTGGGTGATCCTGCTGGACTACGTGCTCGTGCCGGGGTTGCTGTATCTGGTGGCGTCGGTGGCGATGCACGCGGCGGTGCCGGCGGTGCCGGTGTGGTTGTGGCTGCTGGGGTTCGTCGGGGTCAACACGGTCGTCAACTCGGTCGGTATCCGGATGACCGCGATGGTGACCAGGGTGATGCTGGTCGGCGAGCTGATCGTCCTGGCGGTCTTCCTGGCCGTCGCCGGCTGGGCAATGGCCTCGGGCAGGGGCCGGTTCAGTTGGGACGCGTTCTACAACCCCGACACGTTCACCTGGTCCCTGGTGGCGGGTGCGGTGTCGATCGCGGTGTTGTCCTTCCTGGGCTTCGACGGCATCAGCATGCTGGCGGAGGAGACGCGTGACGGCACCCGGCAGATCGGCCGGGCGATGGCCGCCGTCCTCGTCCTGGCCGGGGTGTTGTTCATCGCGCAGACGTGGCTGGCCGCGATGCTGGTACCCCGTCCCGACGCGTTGCTCGCGGATGGCGACGTGAATGGCACGGCGTTCTACGACGCCGCTGCGGTCGCCGGCGGGAGTGGGCTGGCGACGGTGTGCGCGGTGGCGACGGCGATCGCGTGGGGCCTGCCGAACTCGATGGTCGCGCAGGTGGCCACGTCCCGGCTGCTGTACGCGATGGCCCGCGACCGGCAACTGCCGACGTTCCTGGCGAAGGTGTCGGTGCGCCGCAGCGTGCCGATCAACGCCACATTGCTCACCGGCGCGGTGTCCCTCGCACTCGGCCTGTACATGGCGACGCGGGCGGACGGGATCGCCCTGCTGTCGTCGCTGATCAATTTCGGGGCGATGGTCGCGTTCCTGGTCCTGCACGTCTCCGTCGTCGTGCACCATCTGATCCGCCGACGCAGCGGGAACTGGTGGGCTCATCTGCTCATGCCTGCGGTCGGCTTCGCGGTCCTGGCGTGGGTGGTGGTGAACGCCAACATCGCCGCGCAGCGTCTCGGCCTGGCGTGGCTGGCCCTCGGCGTCCTCGTCCTCGCCGGCCTCTACGCCACCGGCCGCCGACCCGCCCTGTCGGGCATGACCGAGGCGCAGCCGACCGGCCGCAGCCCAGAGCGGGTGTGAGCACGATGTCTGACCGCAGCCACTTCACCTATCGGCCGGCGCGTGACGAACTGGCCTACACCTTCGGCGGCCGGATCCCGGTGGCGCACGTGCGCTCCGGTGACGTGTTCACCGTGCACACCGAGGACTGCTTCGGCGGTCGGGTACGCGGACCGGCGGATCTGCCTGCGCAGGTGTGCCCGATGCCGTACCTGAATCCGGTGTCGGGACCGTTCTTCATCGAGGACGCCGAGCCCGGTGACACCCTGGCCGTCCACATCGCCGCGATCGAACCCGCCCGCAACTGGGGCGTGTCCGCGACGTTCCCCTACTTCGGGGCGCTGACCTCGACCCCGCACACCACCACCCTCCAACCACCCCTCGACGAACGCGTATGGGTCTACGACATCGACCCGTCGGCCGGGATCGTGCGGTACCGGGCAACCACCAGCGACCACAGCGTTGACCTTCCGCTGGACCCGATGATCGGCACGATCGGCGTCGCCCCCGCCGCGATGGAAGCCCGGGCCACGATCGTCCCGGACCAGCACGGCGGAAACCTCGACACCCCCGAACTCCGCGCCGGCACCACCCTCTACCTCGGCGTCAACGTCCACGGTGCTCTCCTCGCCCTGGGCGACGGACACGCCCGCCAAGGACACGGCGAAGCCTGCGGCGTCGCCGTGGAGATCGCCACCGTCACCACCCTCGCCGTCGACGTCATCAAGGGTGACCTGCCCACCACCTGGCCGCGGCTGGAAACCGACACCGCCCTCATGTCCGTCGGCTGCGCCCGACCGCTCGAAGACGCCTACCGCATCGCCCACCAGGACCTCACCACCTGGACCGCCGACCTGTGCCGTCTGGACACGCTCGACGCCTACCAACTCATCTCCCAGGCCGGCCGGGCACCGATCGGCAACGTCTGCGACCCCAACTACACGATTCTGGCCGCCATCGACAAAACCCACCTCCCCCGCCCCCAGCCCGCCTACCAGGGCGTCCACGCCCGGCTCCGCCACCTCACCCAGGAACGGCCATGACCACTCCGGTCCCCGGGCTGCCGCTACGCGACGAGCTGTACCTGCTCGCCCACAACGACGACACCGGCCAACCCCACATCCACCGCCAAGCCCTGGCCCTCGGCCTCGCCGGCGCTGTCCTCATCGACCTCGTCCTCGCCGGCCGAACCATCCTCGACAACGACGACCACCCTGCCGGCGAGCAGAGGGTCAAGATGCACATCGACCGGCCCGTCGGCGACCTCATCGCCGACACCGCCCTCATCAGCCTCCGCCACACCCGACCCGCCCCACCCCTGCGCCACTGGCTACGCGGGTTCGCCGACGACCTTTATGAACGCACCCGCGCCGGCCTGCACGCCGCAGGGATCCTGCGACACACCAGCCGCCGCCGACTCGCCGGACTCATCCGCGCCGACACCTACCTGCCCACCCAAACCCTATGGCCCGTCATCGCCCGCGCCCGACTCCGCTACCTCGCCGACGGCCGCGAACAACCCGACAACCACACCGCCGCCCTCGCCGGACTCGTGGTCGCCCTGCACCTCACCCCTCACCTCTTCCTCCCGGACAACACCACCGTCATCACCACCCACCTGCGCGCCATCGCCCACCAACACCTGCGCCCTGTCCGCGACATCACCGCCGCCGTCGACGCCGCAGTCGGCGACCTCGCCACCGCCACCTACCGCTAACCATCAGGAGGGAACCCCGTCACCGTGATGGCCACCCCGGCTCCCTGCTCACCTGGCGGTAGGCCTGCTCGGCACCGTCCTCCTCGCTGGCTGCCGCACCAGCGCCCCCGCCGATCCGAGGTCCGCCTTGACCGCCCACGCGTCCCCGTCAGCCAGCCCATCCCTCACACAGCCGGCCATGATCCCGCCGGCTGTGAATGCCATCGCAACGGTGGCCGCCGGATGACCTCGGACAACCACGTCGAAGGGCCGTGTTGATCGTCTCGCCGGAAGTGCTCATCGGTGCCGTCGCAGCAATCAGCAGGGGCGAACCGGCCCAGGACGTGTTTCAGGCCGCGCGCCGATTCACACCCGCGCCGGCAGAAATTTGGCATGCCTTGGTCAGCAGACGGGTGATTGTGGTGTTCCCGCCGTCCGGTCACCCGGGTACTGACCTTCGGCGACGTGACCGGCTACGGATCGGTGATCATGGGCGGCCTCGGCAGCCGGTCCGAGGTGCTGCTGTCCGCCTGACCTTCACGCCGTGACAGCGCCGGGCTCCTCGACCAGCTTGTCGGCAAGCGTCAGGAGCCCGGCGCTGTTGGCGGCCTTGACCAGGACGACGTCGCCCGGACGTAGCCCGTCACGCAGCAACTCCCACGCCGCCGCCACGTCGGCCGCCCGGTCGACCACCGTCGCGCCGCCGTCGGCGCCGGCGGCGTAGTGGGCGGCGTCCGCCCCACCGATCGCGACCAGCCAACCCGCGCCGGCCTCGACGACCTGCCGGCCGATCTCCCGGTGCACCTGGGCGGCGTGTTCACCCAGTTCGGCCATCTCACCCAGCACCGCGACCGCCCGCCGCTCCCCACCGGTCATCGTCGACAGGGCCCGCAGTGCCGCCCGCATGGCATCCGGTGCCGCGTTGTAGGCGTCGTTGATGATCGTCACCCCGTCCGGGCGGGTGGTGACCTGCATGCGTCCCGGTGACACCGCCTCGGCCCGCGACAGCGCCTCGGCCACCGCCCCGATCGGATGCCCGAGGCCCAGGGCGACGGTGGCGGCGGCCAGCGCGTTGGACGCCTGGTGCAGCCCGTACAGACGCAACCGCACCTGCGCGGTCTTCCCCTCGTGGACGAGCCGGAACGCCGCGCGGCCCAACTCGTCGACCGTCACGTCCTCGGCCCGTACGTCAGCCGGCCCGTCGATGCCGTAGGTGAGGACCCTCGCCCGGGTGCGGGTGGCCATGGCGGCCACGAGCGGATCGTCGCCGTTGAGCACCGCCAACCCGCCCTCGCCGGGCAGTGCCTCCACGATCTCGCCCTTGGCCAGCGCGATGTTCTCCACCGACCCGAACTCACCCAGGTGCGCGTGTCCGACCCGCGTCACGACGCTGACCGACGGCGGGGCGAGCCGGGTCAGGTAGGCCACGTGCCCGACACCCCGGGCGCCCATCTCCAGCACCAGGTAGCGGGTGTCGGCGGTGGCGCGGGTGACCGTGTACGGCAGGCCGAGCTCGTTGTTGTTGGAAGCCCGGTTCGCGACCGTCTCCCCGAACGCCGACAACACCTGCGCCAGGATGTCCTTGGTCGACGTCTTCCCCACCGACCCGGTCACGCCGATCACCGTCGTGTCCGGCAGGCGGTCGACGACCGTGCGGGCCAGCCGGCCGTACGCGGTGGGCACGTCGTCAACGACGACAGCGGGGACACCGACCGGCCGGGACGCCAGGACCGCCACCGCGCCCGCCTCCACCGCCTGGGCGGCGTAGTCATGGCCGTCGACCCGCTCACCGGGCAGCGCGACGAACATCCCACCCGGCTCGATCCGCCGGCTGTCGAACACCACCGGTGCCGTGACCGTCACCTCGTCAAACCCGTCCCGCACCGTCCCGCCCACGGCGGCGGCGATCTCTCCCAGAGTCATCGCAAGCACACCGACGAACCTACCGCCCGAGGATATGGACCAGCCGCAGATCCGGACACAGGCCGCCGGCCGGACCTGGCACCCGAAACACCAGCTCGGGAGGCCGGCACCGCGTCTCGCGATTCGCGGACCGACGACGTTGGGAGTTTGTCGGAGTTCGACTCCGACAAACTCCGACAGCGCGCCTCTTGACTGGCCTTGGTGTGGTCGTGCCGCAGTTCGGACTGGCAGTATGCCGCCACCCTGGCTCACCGGCGACGATGAACGTGGCGGCGGGGACTCGGTGTGGTGGGCAGCAAGGTCAGCGGTCCAGTGCGCCTGATGACGGCGTACGCGAGGTGTTGGGCCAGGGCCCCTGCGGCGTCGGCGACCTCGTCGGGAAGCTCCGCCGCAGCCCGACGAATGCCGATCCCGTCCGAGAATCGAGCGGCATTGAGGACTGGCTGTCAGGCGGTGGCGTCGGACGGGTCGCGCACCGGCTCGTTCCCGGGATCGTCAGCCGTGACCGCCGGACATGCCCGGCACAGTGCTGACCAGGGCTGTCAGTGCTGCACACGCCCCCTGACAGGCCCTCCGTGCCGTCCCCACCCGGTCCAGACACCCTCCCGATCGGGAGGGAACCTCTTCCTGCCCAGGAGCAACGTCCCGTAACTCCCCGTTTCCGCCACTCGGCTCGCCCATCGAGCCAAGACGCCAAGACCGCTGATCGTGGGGATCCTTGCGTCGAGCCGGGAATCCGGCTCACCCCCTGCACGGCGTTCTCATCGATCCCGGTCGGCGGGCTCGGCCGCCTGCGGAGGTGGGCGGAGGTGGGCGGATCTCGCTCGACGCGCTGCCCAACGGTCGGGAGACTGGCGGTCGTGAGAGCCGAGATGGTGTTCCCGGACGGCGCTTGGCAGGAGGTCAGGTTCGGTCTGTTCGAGCCGACCCTCGACTACGGCGGCAGCGCATGGGATCGAGAGGTCCTCGACCCCTGGGTTGCCGCCCACTCGTCGGTCCTGGCGGCGTTGCGGCAGGTCGGCGAGCCGAGGATGGCCGCTGTGGCGTTGGCGCACGAGGACCTGTGGACGTTGTACGCGTTGAGCAGGGTGATGGAGTTGCTGATCCTGCCCGGCCAGCCGCCCGCCACCGGTCCCGGCGACCCTGTGGACTGGCTTCCGGCTTCGGCGTACCGGCGGTTCGTCGCGGCGATCGGCGGCACGTTCCCGGCGGGGGAAGGGTTCCATCCGTTCCCGCACGAGATCGTCGAGGTCGAACCGGCAGACGATCCGCAGGCACCGCCGGTGCTGGCCGGGCAGTGGTGGCCGGGTTGCCTGGTCGGGTCGCTACTGCTCATGCGCGGCGGCGTGAGTGTCCGCGCCGGTGCCGATCACCTGGATCCCGCGCTCACCGCGAGCTCGACGTTGTACTGGGCGTGGCGACGGCGGTACCGGCAGGTGGCCGACCTGTCGCACGGCTGGGGCAGCAACTCGCAGTGGCGTACCGGCTTCCGCCGTGACTACCGACTGCCCGACCGGCTTGTCTACAACGCCGACGCGGCGCTGGACCCGACACCTCCGCATCCCGGCCGCCCGGACCCGAGCACGGACGTGGACCTGCTGCGGTACCGGTGCAGCACCCTGGTCGACCACGGCGACGACCAGTGGGTCTGGGACAGCCACCACGTCGAACCGACAGCACCCACCGCCACACCGCCTGAGTAAGCGATGGGGATCGCCCTGGCAGGGAGGGTCCCGGCTCAGGTCAGGGGCTGGTCGGGGTGAGTCGTAGTTCGGGGAGGTGTTCGGTGGCGGCGGCGATCACGGTGTGGGCGAGGGTTGCCGGGAGGCCGGCCTGCGCGGCGAGGTCCTCGATAGTCGTGTGCTGCTGGTTGAGGAGGTCGACGGCCTTGCCGAGGAGGGAGGGTTGTTCGCGGGGGCCGAGGTCGCCGGGTTCGGGGTGGCCCCACTGGGCGAGCAGGCTCATCCCGCGCCGGTAGGTGTGGTCCCGGTAGACGCCGAGGTCGTGTCCCCGGTAGACGAGGGCTTTCAGGCTGATGCCCCAGCGGCGTTTCAGCTCGTGCAGCCGGTCGAAGTCCAGCCGGGCGGGAAGCTCGGCGGCGAGGGTGGTGCTGGGGGCGAGGAACTCGGAGGCGAAGGCGGTGGCCTCCCGTTCCAGGAGTTGGCTGCCCGGCTCGGCGTCGTGGTGCAGCAGCAGGTGGCCGAGTTCGTGGGCGGCGTCCATCCGGGAGCGGGCCTTGTCGTTCTTGGCCGGGTTGAGGAAGACGAACGGCCGCTGGCCGTACCAGTGTGAGAACGCGTCGACCCGTTCGGAGGCGTCCGGTAGGGACAACACGATCACGCCGTGCGCCTCCAGCAGCCGTACCATGTGCGGCACCGGACCGTCGTCGAGGCCGAACTCCGCACGTGCCGCCGCGGCGACCGTACGGACGTCCTCGGCCCGCGCCGGTTCCGGCCAGTCGAGCTGCGGCAGCCGCAACTGCGGCAGCCGCAACTGCCGGCCCACGGCCTCGACGACCCGCCAGGCGACCTCACCGAACGCCTCCGCCTGGTCCCGCTCCGCCTGACTGGTGGCCCGCAGGCTACGGAAGTGCGCCCGCCCCGGCGACGCCGGAGCCGGGACACCGGCGGCGAAGAACTCCACAGGCATCGCCAACGCCAACGCCAACCGGGCCAGCACCGCCGCCGACGGGCGGGCCTGCCCCAACTCGTACTGGCTGACCGCCGCCGCCGTCACCCCGACCTGCCGGGCCAACTCGTTCTTCCGCATCCGCCGCCACCTGCGCGCCAACCCCAGCGCGTGCGGCTCGAACCCCGCCACGGCCGCGGTGACCGGCACCGGCGGGCGCACCCCGCCCGTCACGCCCGTCGGCCGGCAACAGCACCGAGGGTACGGCCGGCACCGGAGGCGGGCCGCAGCGTCCCGAGCGGCAGCTCCGGCACGGGCAGTTC
Source organism: Micromonospora wenchangensis (assembly GCF_002210435.1). Classification (GTDB taxonomy): domain Bacteria; phylum Actinomycetota; class Actinomycetes; order Mycobacteriales; family Micromonosporaceae; genus Micromonospora; species Micromonospora wenchangensis. The sequence continues at coordinate 83,705 of NZ_MZMV01000014.1, read as the reverse complement.
GTCGTGCCGCTGCACCGGAACCCCGACCGGGTCACCGACGATCGGCAGCGGCGTCCCCACCGTGACGGCGTCACCGAACCAGAGCGTCACCTCGAACCACGGCGACCCGCCCTCACGGTTGTCACGGGGCAACCCGAGGTACGCCGTCGCCTCACCCGTGGTGATGTCACCGGTGTGCGCGACCCGCAGGTGCCGCTTCGGGGGCACCACCCCGGCGAAGACCTCCGGGAACTGCTCGGCGTCGTCGAAGGCCAACTGCCCGTCGCGGCTGTTCTCCACCGCCCCGCCGAGGCGTGCCTCGCTGCCCTCCCACCGGATCGACTCGATCCCGCCCTGCAACGAGTACAACCGCACCACATAGCCGGCACAGAGGATCTCCAGGGAGTTGTCCTCCACCCGCACCCGCACCCCGTCGACCCCGTCGAAGGACGCCTTGCCCAGGTTCGTCAGATTCCGCCACACCGTGGTGCCGAAACTCATCGCGTCGTCACCCAGCTCCGGCTCGTGCCGGTCCGCGGCCCGCCGGTACACCTGCCGGATCAACCCGCCCAGCGGCTCCAGCACACCCCGCCCGTCCAGCACCGCCACCGCGTCATCCAGCAACCCCATGCCGCAGAATCTAGTCCATACCGCAGTTGATGTTGCGGAAATCAAGCAGCCGACACGCCCGGCATCGAACACAGCACTGCCGGCGCGGCCTCACCGGATGCCGCTCCCGGCAGCCCTTCCCGACGCGGCTTCGGGTGCGACAGGCCTACCCGTCGTCGGGGCCCTCGATGCGGACGCCCAGTGCACCGGCGAGGGCGTACGACAGGGCGATGAGGTCCTGGTGGGCGAGGACAGCGCCGGTCATGCTGGTCACGCCGCCGATCCCGGTGAGGTCGCAGCGGGCGAAACGGGTGCCGTCCATGCCCGCCTGGGAGAACTGCGCGCCGGTCAGGTCGCAGTCGGTGAAGCGGGTACCGCGTAGGTCCGCGTGCTGGAAGTCGGCGCGGGTCAGGTTGCAGCCCTCGAACGCCACGTTCGCGAAGGTGGTGAACCGCCACGACGACAGGTCGAGTCGGCAGTCCGAGATCGTGACGTCCCGCAGTGCCCCGTTGACCCACTGCAGGCCGGTCATCCGCGCCGTGGACAGCCGTACCCGGAGCATCGACGACCTGTCCGTCCGCAGGTTCGCCAGGTTCGTACCCTCGAACACACAGTCGGTGAACCGCGCCGCTTCCAGTCGAGTACCGCTGAGGTCGGTGCGGGTGAGGCGGCACCGGGTGAACTCGGCCCCGTCCGCCGACCGCCCGGACAGGTCGAGATCGCCCAGGCCCAGCCGCTCGAACGTCGCCTCGTCGCCGATGGTCAGGTCCCCGGCGGAGGTCAGGTCCGGCGACGCCGGCAGTTTCGGTGCCGCCGGAGCGCGCCACCGGGCGGCACCACGAGCGGACGAACGGGCGACCATGCCGCGCACGCTAGCCGAGCCGGTGGAGACCGCCGCCGGCGGCACGCGGGCGGTCAGGCGGTTCTGGGCCGGTTCCGGCGGATCTTCTCCGCGACGGCGTCGGCGGCGTCGTGGTGCATCTCCCTGGTGACGCTCTGGTACGTATCGCGGGTCAGGGTGGTGGTGGAGTGGCCGAGCTGTTCGGAGACGACCTTGATGTCCACCCCGGCGGCCAGGGCGATGGTGGCCGCGCTGTGCCGCAGGTCGTGCAGGCGGGTCGGCGGGAGCCCGGCCTGGCGTACGAGCCTGCGGAACCGCTGGGTGACCCCGCTGGGATGCCACGGCCGGCCGTCGGGGCGGACGAAGAACAGGCCGGTGTCGGGCCACCCCTCGCCGGCGGCCAAGCGCCACTGGGCGCGGCGGGCCCGATAGGCGGCGAGAACCCTGACCGTCTCGGCGTCGAGGGCGAGGTCCCGGTTACCCGCCCTGCTCTTGGGCTTCTTGCGTACGGCGGTGTAGCCGTGGGTGGCGATCTGGTGGTTGATCGTCAGCTCACGCCTGTCGAGGCGGACCTCGGAGTCGAGCAGCCCACAGGCCTCTCCACGCCGGGGACCCCGGTAGGCCATGAGGTGCCACATCGGGTACAGGTCGGGTGCGTGCATCCGGGCGTGATCGAGGAACGCGACGATCTGCTCGTCGGTCCACACCATGACCCGACCCGGAACCTGCCCGGTGGCCCTCCACCGCTCCACGCGTTCGGCCTCCCACACGATCGGCACCGGCCGGTCGCCGGGAACCTTGACCAGCGCGGCCGGGTTGGAACCGACGATCACCTCCTCGGCGAGAGCGTCGTTGATGGCCTTACGCAGGCAGGCGCGGATACGCTGCCGGGTCGACGCGCCCGTGGTCCGGACACCGACGACCGAGGCGCGCACGTCAGGGTCGCCGCTGGCCCTCGCCGCACGGATCTCCTGGTTACGGCGTTCGATCGCGGCGAACATGGCCCTGATGTGGCCGGTACGCAGCCGGTCCAGCGGGATCTCCCCGAGATGCGGAATCAGGTGAACCCGGACGAGCGACTCGTAGCCACACGCGGTGTTGTCATCGACGGTCAGGTGGGTGAGCCACTCGGTGAGGTACTCGCCGACGGTCACCATGTCAGCCAGCGAACCGTCACCACGCAGCCGTTGCCGGATCCGGTCGACCTCGGGCAGCGGCCGGCCCGACCGCACACAGGTCTGCAACAGGTCGGCGATCTCGGTACGACGGCCCCGGTCCCGGACCGCGAGGGCGAGCAGGGCCCGCGCGTGGTCCAACTCGGCGGCGGCGTCACGGCGGGTCGACAGCCCGGACCGGCGCAACTGCCGACGCCGACCGTCACTGGTCGGCGGCAGTTCCAGCTGGTAGGTCCAGTGACCGTGCTCGAAACTCCAGGACCGGTTGGGGCGACGCAGCTTCGGGCACTCGTTGCCCAACGGCCTACCGGTATCGGGGTGGCGGCAGCCGCAGCGTTTGAAGATGCTCCCGTCTGGCATAGCTCGTGGTGCTCCTCGGGTTCGTGGTGCGGCATCGGTTTGTCGATCGACATCCACGCGTGACACGCCGCGACGATCAAGTCATCGACGGACACCGGCCATCGGCGGGGTCAAGGCTGCGGCCGGCGGGGTCCGCCCTCCGGCCCCGGCGAGACCGGAGGGCAGCGCGGAGGCGGTCAGGGCGGGTCCCCGACGCTGTCGGCGTCCCCTACGTCCGGCCCGGGACCGGCCGCTTGCGGCAGGTGCAGCATGGCCAGGATCGGCGCGGTCGGTACCCGGTAGCGGGCACCGACCCGGTACAGCGGCGTGGGGAACGCGTCGCGGCGGGCCAGCTTGTAGGCGGCCGAGCGGGACATGCCCAGGACGGCGGCGGCCGTGGCGAGGTCCGTGCTCGGACCCAGCGCGCGGATCCGCTCGGCGGTCCACGCCTGCCGTTCCTCACGGCGGGACGCCTCACCGGTGGCGGGTGTAGCGGTTCGGGTTCGTCGTGGCGGTCGCATGGTCAATCTCCCTGATGAAGAAGCTTGCGGTGGCATGGTGAAAGACCCGGCGACGAAGGACGCCGGGTCCGAGCGGTGCGAGGCGTGTCTTTGGTGTACGGGCCGTGGCACGGCGGTAGCGTGGTCGGCCTGCGGCAGCGGAGGTGAACGGTGGCCAGGACGTGGTTGTCGATCCGGGTCGAACTCGTCTCCGGGCGGGGCGAGGACTACTGGCCCCGACCAGGCCGAATCATCGCCGCCGCCAGATCGCACACGTTCGAGCAACTGGGCACAGCCATCGACCTGGCCTTCGCCCGCTGGGACCTCGCACACCTACGGCTGTTCACCCTGGCCGACCAGACCCCGATCTGCTCCTTCCGGACCTGGGAAGACACACCGGACGGCGCGGTGGACAGCGACAGGACCACACTGAACCGACTCACGCCAGGTGATCAGTTCGCCTACGTGTTCGACATGGGCGACGACTGGGCCCACCTGTGCACCGTCGCCGACCACCGCATCGACCCACTCGACGAACTCGGCCTGATGGCCGCCCAGCCCACCCCGTACCGGGGCTGGGGCGACCTACCGGACCAGTACGGCCGCCGCTGGGACGGCGACGACGGGTCCGCCGCGCCGAGACGACCCAGCAACCCCCTGGCCGACCTGCCGCCCATCCTGCCCTGGTGGGGACCCCGACGGCGGTAGCTGCAGCCGACGACCGTCGTCGCCGGCTACCACGCATCCGTGCAGTGCTACGTGTCGCAGGTGATGCCGACGGACGGCGGCGACCAGGCCGGCCCCTCCACCCTGACAGAGCAATGGGAACCCGGCGCGAGACGAGGGGAACTCTCTGCAGCGACTGGCCGAGCAGGCTGAGGTCATCCGCATCGACCGACTGGCTGCCGGCCATGGTCACCGGCCACGATGCGCTGACACCCCCAAACCGGGCTCTGTCAGCTCTGGCGAACACTTCCCGGCCTCACAGCCCTCTGACATCGGCTCACAAGGCCACGGCGATCTCACAGAACACGCAAAAGACGCTGGCCGCTGCTGCTCACAGTCCGCCCACTGGGCCCGCGGGTTGCGGCCTGCTCGATCGGCGACCGCCTGTCGGGGACCACGCCTCGCCACCACTCGGCCATTCAGAGGCCATGATCGATAGGGTCGCCGGTTGGCCGGTGCTGTCAGCCCTCCGGCCCCCGGCGAAGCTCATGACAGGCGTCGTGAAGCTGTCACTTCATCCTGGTCGACTTCTGTCAGAGGACCGCTGTCCTGGCAGAGCCCGCGCTGACAGGTGTCACCGCGCCGCGACACCGCCTCTGACAGAGACCCGGTGCCCTGACAGCGCTTCTCCGTGCTCTGACAAGCACGCTCACGAGCCTGACGAGCGCCCGGCAGTAGACGTTGTCGGAGCTGCTGACGGAGATAACCGTTCAACCACCCGCGATGTCCAAGACCAAGCCATCGGTACCGACGCACCCCCCGCTCGCGGGGGGGGTGCCGCAGCTCCGCGTGTCAACTCGCAGTTCAGGGTCGTTCTGTCAGCGATCAATCCGATGATCGTCGCTAACGCTGACGTGTCGGTCCCCTCGCGAGAGCGTCCAGCCTGCAGCAATGCAGGGGCGGGCACAGGAGCCTCGTTGTCAAAGGTCTATCAGCTCGTCGGGGCGCAATCGGTGTCACAGCATCTCCTGCCGTGACACAAGCGTCGTGTCACGGCAGGACATGCTGAGCTGAAGCTGTGTCACGGGTGCTGTGAGACGCGCGAGTCACCTCAGGCGTGCTGGGGCTGACACCGGGAGGTTGATGCCGGTGCGGCCATACGCCACAGGTGCCGCCGCTGCCAGGGCTGCGTCCCGGTCAGCCTCACGCAGGCGCTCGATCGCGGCCGTAAAGTGCTGCATCGCCTGTTCGGCCAGCGGGTGTGGCTGGACGCAATCACTGCGGCAAGCTGGTCACGAGTCTGGATGGCCGCCTCGATGCCAGCCGCCGCGCGTACCTGTGTCTGCGCGATGCCGTTCAAGACCGCGTGCAGCTTGGCGGCAACCACGGCCATACTCGCCGGCCACCTCCCCAGCACATGAAGCTGAAGCGTAGCGGCGAGCGCACAGGATGTCTCGGTGATGATGTCTCCGGCGAACCAGCACTCCTCGATCTGCACGCCAACAGCGCCAGTTGTCCGCCGTGTCAGTTCCGGGTTCGGCTTACGTAGCCCGTGCACATCGCTGAAGAGCTGGGCGGTGAACCTGGAGGCCGAAACCTGCTGCGGCGAGGATGCCCCGGTGCGCGGCGGGCAATGCGCGCAGCCGCGCGAAGCCGGTCCAAATCGGAATGGATGTAAGCTCTCGGGGCACCATCCGAGATGGACGGTGCTTCACTTTGAAGAGCTTTAGGCGCACGTGTCTCCATTACCATCGTTCCATGAGGGGAGTGTCGCGTGCATAGGCCGACGATGCTGAGGCATCCCCCGACCCGTGCGGTGCCCCCTCGCATGGTCCGCTCGATCCGGCAAAGCCGTACGCCAAGCAGTGGCCCTGTCAGGGAAGCAGGCTGTTACGAACCATGACGTACGACATCGTGGCTCCTGAGCCTGCGGGCATGGTTGCTTCGCTCAGCTCCCTGGGGTACTCGCTGCCGGCGGCTGTCGCGGATCTGATAGACAACAGCGTCTCGGCGGAGGCCCGAAACATCGACGTTGAGTTCACCTGGGCGGGGCGGGACTCGTGGATCGCGGTCATCGACGATGGCAGGGGCATGAGCGTCCAAGAGCTCGTAACGGCCATGACCGTGGCGGCCCGCGGGCCTGCGACGTCACGCGCCTCCACCGACCTGGGCCGTTTCGGAGTGGGCCTGAAGTCGGCCTCGTTCTCGCAGTCGCGACAGCTCTCCGTGGCCACCGCCACGGCCGGTGACTGGTACGTACGGACCTGGGATCTCGACGTCGTCGAGGAGACTGGCGAGTGGCGGCTGCTCCACGGGGCTGACGTCGACACCACCACCGTGTTGGACAGACTTCGGAGTGGCACTGACCACGGCACGATCGTGCTCTGGCGTCGGCTCAACGGCTACCGCGGTGGTGACGTGAGCGAGGACGACGAGCGCACCCAGAGGCAGTTCTATGCCGAGGCAGCCCGTACGGAGTCGCACCTCGCAATGGTGTTTGCCCGCTTCCTCACTGGGGGCCATCGCCGGAACCTGCGGGTGTCCGGGAGCGCGGTGGAACCCTGGGATCCGTTCATGAGCAACCACCCCTCGGTACAGCGGCTCCCCACTGAAAACCTGCCCATCGGGGGCAATTCCGTACGGGTCGAGGCTTTCATCCTCCCCAGCGCCCACCGGCTCACGCCGGAGGAGTATGAGGCAGCTGCGGGACCGCAGGGGTGGCTCGACCAGCAGGGTTTCTACGTTTACCGCCGCAATCGCCTGATTCTGGCCGGCGACTGGCTGGGGCACAGGGGCATGCGCCGCGAGGAGAAGTACAACCTGGCGCGTATTGCCATCGATATACCGGCCGGAACAGACGCCGAGTGGAGCGTCGACGTGAGGAAGTCCAGCGTCGTTCCGCCCGTCGGCCTACGGCAGCACCTCAACCGCATCGCGAGGCAGGCCCGGGCGTCGGCGGCGGACGTGCTGCGGCACCGTGGACAGGTCGCTGCGCGCATCCATGGTGATCCTCTTTCGTACGCTTGGAACGTGCGCCGAACGGACGGCAGGGTCACCTGTCGGATCAACCGCAGCCATCCACTGGTCCAGGCCGTGCTGCGACCTGGCGGCAGCAACACCGCGGACGTTCGCGCGTTGGTTCGACTGCTGGAGGAGACGGTGCCCGTCACCGCCCTGCGCGTGATGCACGAGACGGACACCAGCGACGACCCGGAACCGTTCGGCGGGCCAGGGCCCGCTGGCGAGGCGGCGACCGAGGTCGCGCAGCGTATCTACGAGTCGCTGGTTTCGGGCGGACGGTCGCCCGCCGCCGCGCGTGAGAGGTTACGCACCATGCCCCCTTTCAACCAACTGCAGGGTTTCTGGAATAGATGAGCCCTGACCCGTTGTCGGCGGCCGGTCCTGCTCTCTACGTCCCGCTGGAGGTTGTCTTGTGAGTGCCCCTGCCGACGAGCCGATGGCTAAGGCCACGCGCCTGGTTCTCGGATTCCTTCCTCAGGATCGCCAGCCGAAGCTGGAGGAGGTGCAGACCGCGGTCAACGCGATCTTTGGGATGCTCGCCGCGCAGGGGGAGAACCTTGACCGGGACCAGTTGGCCAAGGAGATAGAGGCCATGACCGCCGTCTTCCAGGAGCGGTCCATGGCGCTTGTCGATCCCAAGGGGCATGAACCCTGGCTGCCCGAGGCGAAGAACGACCGAGCCTGGGACTTCTGGGAGCGTTACCGGCGGTACCTCGAGGACGTCGTGAACCTTCCACCATGGGTCGTGAGACGGCTGGACCAGAGTTCTGACGAGGTGCTCAGCCAGATCGAGGATCCACGCCGGCCTGGCCCCTGGCGTCGGCAGGGTCTGGTGATCGGCCAGGTGCAGTCGGGCAAGACCGGCCAGTACATTGGCCTTGCCGCGAAGGCTGTGGATGCGGGATACCGGTTCATCGTGGTCCTTGCCGGCATCCACAACGATCTCCGGAGCCAGACGCAGCTGCGGATCGACGAGGGACTTCTGGGCTTCGACACCCAGCACCAGAGCAGGTCCAACGAGGAGGGCCGCTCGCGTGCGATCGGCGCGGGTGCCATGCCCCTCGCGAAGAAGCTCGATATCGCGTCCCCGACAAGCAGCGCGGAGAAGGGCGACTTCGGCCTCGCGACGGCCAAGGCCATCAACTTCCCTCTCGGCAGCTTCCCCGTCGTCCTCGTCGTCAAGAAGCACTACAAGATTCTCGAGTACCTGCGCAAGTGGGTGACGGACGTCCACGGGACCGAAGGCGAGCACGGCGACAAGGTCGTGAAGGACCTCCCCCTGTTCGTCATCGACGATGAGGCCGACAACGCCTCGATCAACACGGCCCGTGACCCGGAGGCAGACCCGACCAAGACCAACGACGCGATCCGTAGGCTCATGAAGAGCTTCGACAAGGCCGCGTACGTCGGATACACGGCCACTCCCTTCGCCAACATCTACATCGACCCGGAGGTTGACCACGACATCGTCGGGGAGGACCTCTTCCCGTACAGCTTTATCCGCACTCTCCCGTCCCCATCGAACTACCTGGGTCCTGAGCGGGTCTTCGGCCTGCAGGTGGACGACGAGGATGAGGACGACGTGGAGCCGCTGCCGCTCGTACGGCACGTGAACGACACGGACACCTGGCTCCCCACCAAGCACAGGTCCGGTGACAGCCCCGGCGACAGACTCCCGCAGTCCCTTCGCGACGCGATTTCCTCGTTTGTGCTCGCCTGTGCGGCTCGCCGGGCGCGGGGCCAGACGAAGGTCCACAACTCGATGCTGGTGCACGTCACCCGGTTCACCGCCGTGCAGACCCTGGTACGCGACCAGGTCGACGACCACCTACGGCTCATCGTGGAAACGCTCCGTGACCGGTACGGGAAAGGCCCTGCGCTTCGTGCCGAACTCAGGGCTCTCTGGGAGCAGGACTTTGTTGCCACCACGGCCTGTTTCCCGGCCGACGAGGCCCAACGCCTGACCTGGGAGCAGGTATCGGAGCAGCTCCTACCTGCCCTCAGGAAGATCCAGGTCAAGACCGTGAATGGGGCGTCCAAGGATGCGCTCGACTACTACGAGAACCGGCGGAACGGCCTGTCCGTGATCGCCATCGGAGGACAGAAGCTCTCCCGTGGTCTCACCCTGGACGGCCTGACCGTCAGCTACTACCTGCGTGTTTCGAAAACATACGACACCCTCCTGCAGATGGGTCGGTGGTTCGGGTACCGGCCCGGCTATGAGGACATGTGCCGTCTGTACACGACGCCGGCGCTTCAGGCGGCCTACGCGGAGGTCACGGCTGCCACCGACGAACTTCGCAGGGAGGTCGAGGAGATGGCGGCCCTCAGACTCACCCCGAGGGAGTTCGGGCTGAAGGTTCGGTCCTCCTCGCTGGGACTCACCGTGACTGCGGCCAACAAGATGCGGCAGGGCACGAGGATCCTCCTCAGCTACTCGGGGGAGGGACCCGAGACAGTGATCTTCAACTTTGCGGACAAGGCCGTTGAGAAGAACTTCAATGCCCTCGAAGCCCTTGTCCGTCGGCTGGACGCTGTCGCGGAGTCCGTACCCGGTCCCCCAGCGGGTAATGTGCGGTGGCAAGGAGTTCCCCCTGGCATTGTTTCCGAGTTCCTCACCTCCTACGAGCCGGACCGCATGGCTCAGCGGGTACGTCCGGGACTCATTGCCAGGTACGTGGAGCAGTGCGCCAAGGTGGGCGAGCTGGGCAGCTGGACGGTGTGCCTGGTCAGTAACACAACGCCGACGGCCACTTCGCTGCCCATCGCCGGGCACACCGTCGGCCTCGTGACCCGCAAGCCCCTCAATCCCGGTTTCAGGACCGAGGGCAGGTACACGATTCGCCGAGTGCTCAGCCCACCAGACGAGCTCGTCGATCTCGACGAATCACAGCGGGCTGCTGCATCCGAGGCCGCGAGAAGAGCCGCAGAGGAGAAGGAGAAACCGTCAGTCCCGAAAACGCCGGCTGGTCCGCACATCCGACGGCAGCGGCGGACCGACCAGGGTCTCTTACTGATCTACCCCATCAAGGTGCCGCAGGCTGACGACGGGGAGCCAACGACACGACCTCTTGTCCTTGTCGGTTTCCAGGCGAGCTTCCCGCACTCCGAGTACCAGTCGAAGACCGAGTACATCGCCAACACCGTCTGGCTCCAGGAGGACATTTACACCATCGACGAGGAGGACGAGGCGTGACGGTCACCGAGAACGAGTGGCGTGAGCTGGAAAGCCCACAGGGTGTCCCGGGACGGTCCAGCCTCCGTCTGCATCCGGATGCCCCGCTCGACATCTTCCTCTCCGTCTCCCACCCCGGCCGACAGCGCATGCTGGTGTTCAGAGCGGACGCGCGTTCCGTCGACCCGATCGTGCGGTCGGTGGGTCGTCTCCCCACAGCCGCCGGGATCGAGATGGGCCTGAGCGCGGTGTCGCGGACCGAGTACGAGCTGCAGGTGATCCTGACGGCGGACGGGCTCCGTGAGGTGTTCAACCCGCTCGTCACCGACGTTGCCGAGACCGCCAGGGCCGCGCGCGCCGCGGCGGAGGCTCTGGCAGCCGCTGTGAACAGGTTCGAGAGGTGGCAGGAACTGCTGCGTGCGGTGAGCAGGGACGGGCTAAGCGCCGAGGCGCGGCGTGGACTCTACGGTGAGCTCCTGGTGCTCGGGGATGTTCTCTTGACTTCCCTGAGCCAGTCCGACGCGGTCGGAGCGTGGACGGGTCCCACCGGAACCAACCAGGATTTCCAGCTGCCTGATCTGGCCATCGAGACCAAGGCCAGCGTCGCGAGGCGGCCGACGAGCGTACGGATCGCCAGTGAGAGGCAGCTGGACGGAACCGGTACGCCTGCGCTGTTCCTGGCGCTCGCGAGCCTCGACGAGCGACGCGGCGGATCGGGAGAGAGCCTGAACAGAAGGGTGGACATTATTCGACAGCGGCTCACGAGTCCCGCCGCCCGGGCGAGGTTCGACGGACTGCTCATTCAGGTCGGCTACCTACCCGGGCGCCCTGACCTCTACGAAGAACCCCGGTACACCCTTCGAGAGCTGCGGTTCTGGCATGTACGCGAGGGCTTCCCCAGATTGGTCGAGTCGAATCTGCCAGAGGGCGTCGGCAATTGCACGTACCACGTGAGCACCTCGGGTCTTGACGCCTACCGCACCACACCCGATGCGGTAAAGGAGCTGATCGGAGGATCCCGTGGCTGAACTCGACCTGGCCGAGTTCGCGCGGAGCGTCGTTGCTGACACTCAAGCGACCGCTGATGCTGAGGGGACCACCACCCCCGAGGCGTTTACGCGCCGTGTTCTCGAGGACCTGGAGCAGGCCGGCGTCGTGTCGAACACCTTCACCGCCTATCACAAGATGCACGGCCATGAGGTTCACGGATACGGTATCGGCGACTCAGGTGAGTCCCTGGACCTATTCATCACGGACTTCCAGCTGGACCCCTTGGGGACCAAGCTCACGAAGGCCCAGACCCTGACGTCCTTCCGACGGCTTCTGGTGTTCGTGCAGCGCTGCCGGGACGGGCTGCAGCAGCATATCGACGAGTCGTTCGACGTGTACGACATGTGCGAGGCGGTCGAGAAGGCCCTCACCGAGGTGCGCCGGATCAGACTTTTTTTGCTCAGCAACAGGGCGTGCACCGCAAACGAGGTTCCAGTTTCGGAGTTTGACGGCCTTCCGGTGACCCACGAGGTGTGGGACCTGGCGCGACTGCACCGCCACGCAACGTCGGGCGCTCTCGGCGAGCCCATAGTGGTGCCCTTCAAGCCTCCACTACCGTGCGTCTCCGCGCCGAGTTCGGAGGAGGACCACTCAGTGGTCCTAGCAGTCGTACCCGGTCAGATGCTCGCCGAACTGTACGCCGAGTACGGCACCCGGCTCCTCGAACTCAACGTTCGCTCCTTCCTCCAGACCCGCGGTGCGGTCAACCGAGGCATCCGGGAAACCCTGCTGAACGCACCGGGACGGTTCCTGGCCTACAACAACGGCATCACCGCGACCGCTTCACAGGTCGAGTTCGTGACGGGCCCGGACGGCGAGCCCAGCCACATCGCTGCGGTGCACGGCCTCCAGATCGTGAACGGCGGTCAGACGACCGCCTCGCTCCATCACGCGCTAAGTCGCGACAAGGCAGACCTGTCTCACGTCCGAGTACAGATGAAGCTGACGGAGGTAGCACCCCAGCGACTCGCGGAGATTGTTCCGAAGATTTCGGAGTACTCCAACACGCAGAACCGGGTGACCCAGGTCGACTTTAGCTCCAACCACGACTACCACGTGGACATGCAGCGGATCACTCGATCCCTGTGGGCCCCAGCGGTCGATGGCAGCGGCCAGGAGACCCACTGGTTCTACGAGCGTGTGCGAGGCCAGTACACGGACGAACTGGCTAAGGCCCGCACCCCAGCACGGCAACGGCAGTTCAAGAAGCTGAACCCCACGAAGCAGAAGTTCACCAAGGCGGACCTCGCCAAGTTTGTTCACTCATGGAACCAACTGCCATACCACGTGAGCCGAGGAGCACAGAAGAATTTTGTCGAGTTCATGCTCAATGTGGACAAGTTGCCGCCACGCGTCGACATTCAGTACTGCCAGAGAGTGATCGCGATGGCCATCCTGTTCAAGGCGGTGGATCGAGTTGCCGGCATTCACGAAGCAGGTAGCCACAAGAGCCTGGTGACCACGTATACCGTCGCTCGCCTGTCGCTCGCGACCGGCCGCCGCCTCGATCTTGACCGGATCTGGCGGGAACAGGGCATCTCGGTCGTACTGGAGGCTGCGCTGCACGACCTGTGCCCCCGTGTCATGGGGGCGGTCCTCAAGCCGGACGAGGGAAACCATGTCGGCGAGTGGGCAAAGAAGGCGGCGTGCTGGGACGCCGTGTCCAGGGTGCCCTGGAAGACTCCCCGAGATCTGGCGGTGGAGTTGTCGGATCACGCCCTTGACGATGCGGCGCTCGCTGGCGGTGACGGTGGCGAAGAGGGCGGGGGTGAAGAGGTAGCTCTCATCTCGGTCGACGAGTGGTACGCGATCGAGCGTTGGGCCAAGGAGACTCGCAACCTCGAACCCTGGCAGCGACAGTTGGCCCAGTTCGTGGCGAGGCGACTCGAGTTGGAAGAAGAGGTCCCCGAGACGCACGCCATTCAGGCCCTGCATGCTCGTAGCGAGGCGCTACGGTTGGGATTCAACCCCGGCATGTAGGCCGCGCGTTGGGCGTGCTCGTCACGCGCCCAACGCCTTGCCAGGCCGTCCTCGCTTCCACCTCAGGTGACGGGTTCGGGTGGGTTTCGAACCGCGGGAAGGGTGTGGCACTCTCCCACTCGGATGACGTTCACGGGCCGGGGGTGTGATCATGGCCGGAGGTGGCGGGGCGCTAAGGCGACAGTGGGTAACCACTGCAGAAGGGGAACACCTTCGTGGTCGGCGGGTAAGGGATACCAAGCCCGAGATCGCCCTCAGGACCGCGGTGCACCGGCTCGGTCTCAGGTTTCGCCTTCAAAGGAGAGTGACGCCGCGATGCACGGCGGACTTTGTACTTCCCAAGTACCACGTCGCGGTCTTCGTCGACGGATGCTTCTGGCACGGCTGCCCCGACCACACTCCCAGGGAGTTCCGGGGCCCCAACGCGGCACTCTGGCGGGAGAAGATCAAAACTAACAGAGAACGGGACACGCGCAACACCGAGCAAGCAACGGCTGCTGGATGGACCGTGCTTCGGATCTGGGAGTGCGAGATCCGACGTGATGTTGAGGGAGCCGCACAGCGGGTCGCCAAGACCGCGGATTCGAACGGCGCGGTGTGACGCCGCCGACCGGCTATTCCTGACCGAAGGTCAGAGTCAGCAGGTCTCCGGGCAGTTCCTTCCGGCTGGCACAGTGAGCAATGAGTGGACACTCCGAGCACACAGGTTGATCTTCCCTGCAGAGGTCCATACCGATCAACCGTATCGCGCCCATGCGTAGAGGTGCGTCCGCGCCCGCGCCCACGAGTTTCACCAGGTTGACGCGGCCCTCGCTGAGGCGGTTGGCGTGATCCGGCTCGATACCGTTCACCCGAGCCGCGACCCTCAACGTGCTCTGGCCCACCAGCATGAGATCCTCTCCGATCAGCAGCCGGTAGAGAGCCGCCTCGGCTGGCTTCATGGCCAGCTTGGCGGGTACGTCGAATCGCTTCTTCCACTGCCAGTCATAGGACCTGTCCACCAGTGGGGCCAAGCGGTCCACGCGGGCCCGGACCGACGCCGAGGGCGCCGCGTCGACGAGCCTCCTGAACAGGGCTGCGGTGAGCGTCTTCGACGACCTGACGTTCGTCATGAGCTCCGCCATCACGGCTGGCTTGGTCTTCGCGCCGGAGACCATGGCTACCACGGCGGCATGAAGCGATACGGGCTTCTCGCCGGGAAACTGATACCAGTCCTTGCCGACCAGCCTCTGCCTAGCCCAGTCGGTGAGGCCACTCCTGACCTGACGCCAATGGGGCCGGAGCCCGACAGGCATGGCAGTGGCGTCGCCAACAGGCTTCAGTACCTCCGCTGCGGCCTCGCCCAGCAGCGGAGGGACGGCGTTCCCGATTTGGTGGAAGGCGTCACTCCGGGTACCGGCAAACCGGAAATGGTCCGGGAACGTCTGAACACGTGCCGCCTCCCGCACGGTGAGCGTCCGAAGTTGCTGCGGGTGGATGTACCAGTAGCCGTCCTTGGCGATATGGGCGGTGATCGTACGGCTGAGCTTGTTCCAGGCCAGCTTCTTGTACTTGTCCGTGTACTTCTCCGCGCTGTAGCGCTGGTACCCCCTCTCGTCCTCGGCCAGCTTCTCCTGGAGATCCGAGTACTTGGTGTCGGGCTCCATGACCTCAAAGATCCGGTGGTCGTCGATCCGGACCCTCCGCGTCATATGGTCCCAGACCACTCCCCGAGGCGTCTTCTCACGCATCTTCGCGGCGAAAGCGGACAGGTCGCGGGGCTTACGGTACTTCAGCTCCCGATCTCCGACCCGTTCCGTCGGAACGACCTCCAGCTCGGGCAGGTCGCCGATGGCTTCGCGCAGGGTGGTGCGCACAGAGTCGGGCTTCCGCCACGTGAAGTCGTCGACATCCCTCCTCGCCAGAAGGATGAGACGTTTCCGATGCTGAGGAACGCCGTAGTGCCAGGCGTCAACGAGCCGCACCTGCGTTGCGTAGCCGAGCTCCTCCAACTCCTCCTCGATCGTCCGGATGACGAAGAAGTCGTCGTGGAGCCCCATGTCGGGAACGTTCTCCATGAGGACCGCGCGCGGGCTGATCCGCTTGACCATGTCAAGGTACGCGCTCCACAACTCCTTCCTGCGGTCCTCCGGGTCGCGGCCATGGTTCTTCACGAGGTCGCGGATCTTGTTGCGCCCCGCCCTGCTGAACGGCTGGCAGGGGGGTCCTCCTGCGACGAGATCGATCTTGGCTGGCCTGAGGACACTTTCAAGCCTGTCGCGCTCGGCGGGGTCACCGAGATCCATCTTCAGGCTGAGGCCCGGGAAGTTCGCCCGGTGGGTTTCCAGCGCACGCTCATCGAAGTCCACTGCTGCTGCTGTGGTCCATCCCGCCCGCTCTATGCCGGAGCTGAGGCCGCCGGCGCCGGAGAAGAGGTCCACAGCCAGCCTCTTGCCCTTGCCGAAGCCTTCCAGCCAGTCCTGGAAACCCTCCAGGGTGCAGCTGTTCTCGTTCGGATCCAGCTTGAGGTAGTCACTGCGTTCAAGAGGTACGCCGTAGTGCCCCTTTTTCACAGCACGACCCTTCGTACGCGTGACATCAACCAGGACCAGGAGAACACAGACACGCTCGTGGAAGCAAGAATTCTGCCGCAGCGGACATCAGGACAACTTGCTGCACACCCGTCGCGCCCCTTAGACATCGCTGTCCTCGGTCCTGCGCCCCAGGTCCGAACCGCTGGTCGACTCTGGGACGGTCAATCGTAAACGACCGAGAGATCATGATGCTCACCGGTTCGGCGGGAGCGTCCGTCAAGGACCACGCTCATACGTCCCTTGGCTGGTCTGGTAGCGGACGGCCAGCTTGTCGGAGCGGGTCGCGACGGCCCGATGGCGTTTGAGCCGGTTGATGCCCCGCTCCACGGCATGACGCTGCATGTACCGCTCGGGATCGAAGGCCGGGGGCCGGCCGCCCTTCGACCCCTTCCGACGCCGGTTGGCATCCTGATCGGCCTTCGACGGGATCGTCGCAGCGATGCCTCACCGCCGCAGGTACCGGCGGTTGGCTTTCGACGTGTACGCCTTGTCAGCCAGGACCCGATCCGGTCGGGTCCTGGGGTGCCGGCGGCCAGGCGGGAAACACGAATAGCGGCCAGGACCAGGATGAGAGCGACCCAGGCATGGTCGTCTGGCTCGACGCTGACACGGCCGGGCGCCTCGGCCTGCAGATCCCCCTTCTCGCGCCCCAGCAGAGGATCCCGTCGATCAACTGCCGCTTGGTCCATGACGACGATCGACCTGGCCGCTTCGGCGCGGGTCGCAACGGCTCTAGCACCGCCCGCTGCACGTCGGTCAGGTCATGCCGCCCCGTCACTGCGAGGGTGTCCACGCAGGTACGAAGGCTGGTGCCTCCACGCTTCGGCGGACTGATAGGGCACTCGTTCCTCCCGATGGACTGGTGGACTGGCCGAAGCGACCGAACCGGCCCACTGAGCCTCTTCCTGCCTGAACACTCCCACACCCGGTCTGGCCGTGGCGGGGGGCGTGTGGCTGGCCAGCTATCCGGCGCTGAGCGTGCGCACGCGTGCGCGCCTGCTCGGCGAGGCCCGGCACGCCGTCGGCGCTCGGACCGCCGCGGCACTGGGCTCACTGCTGATCACCGGTGCGGCCGTGCTGCTCATTCAGGCGCTCATGGCAGGCCGCTCGTGGTGGTGGGTGGGGCTGGCCGCCGGCGCCGGCACGTTCATCCACTCCCTGCGCGACGCCATGACCCGCTCCGGCTCGCCGCTGTGGTGGCCGCTGCGGATCCGGGTCTGCCGGTAGCAGTCGGTGGACACCCTCGGGCGCTGCGCTTCACTACCGGCCGGATGGGCGAGAAGGTGGTAGTCGCCGGAATGATCCTTCGAGTGTTATGGCACCGTATGTCCTTTTCACGGCTCCCCCGTCGGCAACGCCAAAGCGCTCCCCGTATCGTCGGGATATAACGCTGGCGTTTTGATGTGAGGTATAGTGAACTCATGGCCGGGTGGGAAGTCAGCTTGACCGACGAGGTCGACGACTGGTTCGAGCGCCTGGCCAAAGAAGACCCCGACTCCGCCAACCAGGTAGCCGCCGCGATTGACCTGCTCGTCGAGCACGGCCCGGCACTCGGGCGTCCGCTCGTCGACAGGATCAAGGGATCCGACTACAAGAACATGAAGGAACTGCGACCCGGCTCATCCGGCAGCAGCGAGGTACGCATCCTGTTCGCCTTCGACCCCCAGCGGGAAGCGATCCTGCTGGTGGCAGGCGACAAGGCCGGCAACTGGAAGGGCTGGTACGAGACCAGCATCCTCGAGGCCGACCAACGGTTCACTGAACACCTCAAAGGGCTGAAGGGACAACGCTGATGGCACGCAGCTGGCGGGACACGCGCTCCCGCATCGACCTCGATGAGGCCAAGGTCACCGAGCACAAGGAGCGGATGCTCGCTGAGGTCCGCGCCACCCGGCTGCGCGAGGTGCGCGAGCGGCGCGGGCTGAGCCAGAAGGACGTCGCCGAGCGCATGGACGTCTCGCAGCCGCGGGTCGCCGCCATCGAAAAGGGCGAGGTGCCGGCCACCGAGGTCGGCACCATCCAGCGCTACGTCTCGGCCCTCGGCGGCAAGCTGGAGCTCGTCGCCGACTTTGACGGCGAGCGCTTGGCGCTCGGCTGACACCAAGCACGCAGACGAGGCCCCCGCCCATGGTGGGGGCCTCGTCTGCGTGCGACGGTGGAAGCCCCTCTAGTGAAGGAGAGCGATGATCCTGCAGCCGTACCCCCTGTGGCTGGCCCAGGAGATGAGCGACCTCGCGTCCCCGCTGGTCGGCGCGGTCATCGGGTGGCAGCCGCCGCCAAGTAACGAGGCGGCCTACCCGCAGGAGCTCTCGCCGGTGTTTGTGACGCAGGGCGACGACCACGGTGGCGGAGGCGTGTACGTGGCGGTCAGCCCCTGGTTTATCGGACCCACTGCGGCGGAGGCACGCGAGCTAGCGCTGGAGTACGCTAGGCCCCGTCGCCAGGAACAGGAAGCCGCTCAGGAGCTAGAGCGCAGGAACCAGCAGCGCGAAGATGCGACCGGGCGGGCGCGCAGACGGGCCGAGGGCGGTGATCTGGAGGTGGCCAAGGCGCTCGCTGAGACGTCGATGCGCCCCCGGATTCCGAAGCTTGTGGCGGTGCTCGCCGACGCCGAGTGGAAGCGCACCGACGCGCGGCGCATCGAGCTGCGCGTGCGCAAGCGCACACCCGTCATGGATGTGGTGACCGACTGGCAGAACGACGTCCGCGCGGTGGTCCAGAGCGTGCTGGGCGACGACTGGCAGGTCGACATCCGGATGCCGGGGCTCCTGGGTGGCCTGCGGTGAAGCCACCACGGCCCACCCAGCTACACCCCGCGGAACGGGCTCTCTCGAGGTCTACCTCCGGCGGAGCCTGTAGCCCCCGCATCACGCTCGCGTAAGCGGCCCGCACCTGCCCCATGTGCAGGCCGCCGTTGTAGCGCAGCTGAGCGCCCACCGACCGGCGTACGACTGACTGCGGCGGCTCTCCAGCGGTATCCGGGCGCGGTCCCGTGGCGGATGACTGCGGCTGACTACCTGCCGGCGGCGGGCACCGGCACAGCACTGCTCGGCACGCCCACCCGGACGCCCTGGGACGAGTCGATGCGGCGTGCCGGCCGAGCAGTGACGGAGGAACGGCTGCTCGATCGGCTCATCGCCGACCTACGGGCGGCCGGAGCCAGATAGCGGCAGGCCGGTGTTACTCGGTGGATGCCGCAGGTCGAACGTCGTGGGCCCCCGTACCTAACACGGGCGTCGCCGCAAATCGAAAGAGTGCCTTCTCGCAGATCGAATATCGCAATAAGCCAAGCGTGCTGGGCCTAGCCTGGTAGGCTTACGGCCATGGGTCGGTTCTCGGAGGATGAGCTGCAGGCGGTTGTCTCCAGGTACGAGGCGACGCGGGCGCAGGCGTTGACCGAGCGGGACGAGCAGTTGCGGGCGTTTCACGCGGCCGGATGGCGGCCGGTGGACCTGCAGCGGGTCACCGGGTACAGCCGAGAGACGATCCGCCAGGCCCTCCGACCGGAGGTCCGACGGGCGACCAACCTCAGCCGACGCAGGACATCACCCCAGCCGCCGGCGGACTACCGGCCCTACGGTGACCGGAAGCCCTACGTGGTGGCCGAAACCCTTACCGCGCTGCACGGCCCAGCTGAGGGCAGGGTGACGCTTCCGCGTCACCTCGACTGGTCCGGGCACGCCGAGTACGACCTCGATCGACCCGCACGCCTGGCCAGCATGTACAAGGTGGTGCTCACCGAAGCCAGCACCGTCGAGGATCTGAACACCTGGCTCGACGCCGACCTCCTCCGGCGGCTCTGGCCCAGCCTCTGGCTGCCGCCCCAGCTCCGGCAGCGCTGGGAGGAAGCCTTCCCCGAACTCGCCGCGACCCGCAGCAACGCGGCGTAGCGGTGGACCCCTTCCACGAACGCCTCGCCCGCACCGGGCTCGCGGCGGCCGATCGATACGGCTTCGCGTTGGCCGGCGGATACGCGGTCCAGGCCGCCGGGCTTGTCGAGCGGCCCAGCGAGGACGTCGACCTGTTCACCGCCTGGGACCGCCGCAACGAGTTCACCTCCGCGGTCACCGCCGTCGTGCACGCCTATCGCGGCGACGGCCTGACCGTCGAGACCGAGCGGCAGTACGACGCCTTCGCCCGGCTGGCCGTCACCGACGGCATTCGGGTTGCCAAGGTCGAACTCGGCGTGGACTGGCGGGCCAACGAACCGATCCTCATGGCGATCGGACCCGTCCTCCACCCCGACGACGCGGTCGCGAACAAGATGAGCGCCCTCTACGGGCGGGCGTTCGCCCGGGACTTCATCGACATCGACGCCACCCTCCGCTCCGGCCGCTACACCCGTAACGCCCTTCTCGCCCTCGCGCAGCGCGCCGACCGTGGCTTCGACCCGCGCATCTTCGCCGACGCCCTCGGACAAGCCACCCACCTCGACCCCGACGACTTCGCCCAGTACGGCGTCACCGGCCCAGCGCTGGACGATCTCCGAAGGCGATTCGCGGAGTGGCGCCGCGAACTACTCGACGACGAGGAACGATGACTCGGCCCCGACTCACGGCTACGTCATGCCGACACCACAGGGCCCACAACGTTCCAGCTGATCTTCGGCAAGGGATCGCAGCGAGCCCGCGAAGCGACCGGCACGCAACAGGGACGATAGGAAATCTGCAGGACATCGGCCTGTGGACACCGGCGGAGGCCAGTCTTAGGAAACCGATGCTCTATCCCCTGAGCTACGAGGGCGCGAGCGCCTAGTCTAGCGACCTGCGGGTTCACCTGGGGTGGCAGGGAGTGGCCCACGTTCACCCGCAGCGCCAGGACCCGTGTTCGCCCAGCCCAGGACCACAGCCCGAGCACACGAACCCCCGTTTGCGACCACGAGCGGCTGCGTCGACACCGAGTGACCCGGGTTGGCATCCGCTGACGAGCACACGTCGCGCACCTCATCGAAGATCGACGACGTGTCGTCCACGCACCCACCTTCAGCGTCTGCACCACAGGGGCGCGGAGAGCTCACCCTGAGGTCGCTCCCACCCCGCCATACCCACCGCGACGGTCTCCACCGGATGCGCACCCATACCGACACACATGCCCGATACGGCGGGGGACCCTCGAACGGCACGACCAGTGACCCGCAGATCGAACACCAGATGGCCGCATAACGAATACGAACGATGCCGCAAACTGAAAGACACAGTCCCCGCAGATCGAAAACTCTCCCGCTATCATCACCCTGTGCCCACACCGCACCTGGTCCCCCGCCGCGCCGCCGCGCAGGTCGACGCTGCTCTGGCGGACACCCGGGTCGTCTTGATCACCGGAGCACGGCAAGCAGGCAAGAGCACCCTGGTCCGCCTCGTCGCCGGGGATCGCCTGGCCGAGCGCCGCGATCTTGATCGGGCCCAGGACAGGGCGGCGGCGATCGCCGACCCGGTCGGGTTCGTGGACTCCTCCGAACTCCTGGTCATCGACGAGATCCAGCGTGCTCCGGAACTACTGCTGGCCATCAAGGCAGCAGTCGACGAGGACCCTCGTCCGGGCCGGTATCTGCTCACCGGCTCGTCTCGGTTGTTCGGCATGGTTGCCGCCCCGGACGCGTTGCCCGGCCGGATGGAGACCGTGGAACTCTGGCCGTTCTCCCAGGGAGAACTCGATGCCGAGCCGGACGGATTCATCGACGCCGTCTTCACGCTCGGCCCGGACCTGCGACACGAGTCGGAGGTGACCCGCGCCGACTATGCGGCCAGGATAGTGCGCGGCGGCCTACCCGAGGCCACCACCCGTACCGACCCCCGCCGCCGCCAACGGTTCCTCGACGCCTACGTCCAGGCGCTCATCGACCGCGACGTCCGGCAACTGTCCGACATCCAGCACAAGGGCGAGCTACGCAAACTGGTACGCCTGCTCGCGGCCAGGTCCGCGACCATCATCGCCGCCAACTCCCTCGAATCCACCCTCGGGCTCAGTCGACCGACGATCGCCCGCTACCTCCAGGCCCTGGAAGAGATCTTCCTGATCAAGCGGATCCCGGGCTGGTCCCGCAACCTGGGCACCCGGGCCACCGCCGCATCGAAACTGATCTTCGTCGATTCGGGCATCGCCGCCAACGAGATCGCGACCGACGCCCGGGCACTACTACGGCCGGGCGCACCGTTCGGCCCGCTGCTCGAATCATTCGTCCTGTCCGAGCTGTCCCGGCAGCTCACCTGGTCCGAGCAGCCCGTCGACCTGTCCCACTACCGCGACCAGAGCAGGTACGAAGTCGACGCGGTGCTCGAAAACAGATCCGGCCAGGTAGTCGGGATCGAAGTCAAAGCAGCCACCACCATCGGGCCCGAGGACTTCCGCGGGCTACGCCGACTCGCCGACCGCCTCGGTGACGACTTCATCGCCGGCATCGTCCTCTACACCGGAACCTCCACGCTGCCGTTCGGCGACAGACTCCGCGCAATGCCGGTCAGCACCCTGTGGCAGGCACCCGCCCCGACAGCAGACTGACCTCACCCACAGGAGAGCGTTCGCCCCTCCGCCACTACTCCACGGTGCCTCAGCACGGGCGGCTAATCGCGCACGTGCAGGCGGAAACCCGCACGGCCAGGAGCCTCCAGGCCCTCCTTCAGCCGTAGTGACGGGATCTCGTAGTCGCCGGAGTTCTGCCGCCGGAACGCGATGGGCGCGGTCGTCTCCAGCGTCAGCAACCGCTCCTTCCACCTTTTCGCGGCGTCCTCGAACTCGCCGCCGGAGATCCGGTCGGCGCCGTACAGCACGAACGGCGGCAGCACCTCCATACCCGGGTAGTAGAGGATCCCGTGGTGGATCGGGAACAGCAGATCCTCGATCGGGCCGTTGATCCCGCGGTCGGTGTAGTGCGACTGCGGGCCGCCGACGGTCACCGAGAGGATCGCCCGCCGGCCGAGCAGTGTTCCCTCGCCGAAACGCTCGCCGTAGCGGGTCTCGTCGTGCACGCCCACGCCGTAGGCGAAGTGGAAGGAGAACACCCGGTCCACCCAGCCCTTGAGGATGGCCGGCATCGTGTACCACCACATCGGGAACTGGAGGATCACCGTGTCGGCCCAGAGCAGTTTCTCCTGCTCGGCCGTCACGTCGGGGGTGAGCGCGCCGGCGTCGTACGCCCCACCCGAACTCGGTACCACCCGCAGCGGGCCGGTGGCGTACCCGCCGAAGTCGGCCGCGTCCACGACGGCCTTCCAGTTCATCGCGTACAGGTCACTCACCCGCACCTCGTGACCGGCGGCCTCAAGGGTGGACACCGCGACGTCCTTCAGCGAGCCGTTCAGCGAACGCGGCTCCGGGTGGGCGTACACGATGAGCGTCTTCATGGCTGGTCCCTTCGACGACGTGTGTCGCCACCCATGCTCGGCGGCCGGGACCGCGCCGTTCAGGGGCGCGCGTTCCGTCGGACCGGAGTTCCTGGTACCGGCAGGGCCACCCGCACGCCTGTCACCCCGAGCGATACTTCAGGCCATGGACGATCTCGCGGGCTTCCTGCGTACCAGGCGTTCCCGGGTCGACCCGTCGGTCGCCGGCATCCCGACCGGCAGCCGACGCCGCGTCGAGGGGTTACGCCGCGAAGAGGTCGCCCACCTGTCCGGGGTCAGCGTCGACTACTACGTACGCCTGGAGCAGGGCCGCGCCACCCAGCCGTCGGAACAGGTCCTCGACGCGCTCGCCCGCGTCCTCGGACTCGACGAGACCGAACGCGGTCACCTGTACCGGCTGGCCCGGCAACGCCGCCGTCGCGCCAGGTCGCCCGGCGGTCGCCCCCGGGCGGAGCTGCTGCGCGTCCTCGACCTGGTCGTCGACGCCCCCGCCCTGATCATGGACCACCGGATGGACGTGGTCGCCGGCAACCGCCTCGCGGGACTCCTCTACGGCCGGAGCACGACGGGGCTGAACACCGCCCGGCACATCTTCCTCGACGAAGCCGAGCGGGGCCTCTACGCGGACTGGGAGAAGTGCACCCTCGACGTGGTGGGGCACCTTCGCCTGGCCGCCGGCAAGTACCCCGACGATCCCCGCCTGGCCTCGCTCATCGGCGAACTGTCAATGGGCAGCGAACGCTTCCGCCGGCTCTGGGCCCGCGCGGACGTGCGCGCCCGCACGCACGGCCGCAAGGCCTACCGGCATCCGCTGGTCGGACTGCTCGAACTGCACCAGGAGAACTTCGCCCTTCCTGACGAATCGGGCATGGAACTGATTGTCCTGGCGGCACCGCCGGGAAGCCCCGCCGAGGACGGGCTGCGCCTGCTGGCCGCACTCGACGACGGCGGGAACCCCACCGGAAGAGGACCGGGGGTCGCCCATCGGTTACGGCTGGAGGCTAACCCGCCCGCAGGGTGAGCAGGGTGATCTCGCTCGGCGCGAAGATCCGGAACGGCGGACCCCAGAAGCCGGTCCCCCGGCTCGTGTAGAGCTGGGTCCGGCCGTGCCGGCTGAGGCCCTGCACGACCGGCTGGTCGAGCCGGACCAGGTAGTGGAACGGCCACATCTGGCCGCCGTGGGTGTGCCCGGACAGTTGCAGATCCACGCCGGCCGCGACCGCGTCGCCGATCTGCTTCGGCTGGTGCGCCAGCAGCAGCACGGGCAGCTGCGGGTCGGTGCCGGCGAGCGCGGCGGCGTGGTCGGCCCGGTGACCGGCGACCCCGGACGAGGCGGCGGTGACGTCGTCGACCCCGGCGACGACGAGCCGGTCGCCACCCCGCTCCACCACGAGGTGCCGGTTGTGCAGGGGCTCCCAGCCGAGGGCCCGCATGTGGTCGACCCAGCCCTGCGCCTGGCCGTAGTACTCGTGGTTGCCCGTCACGTACACCCGGGCCAGCCGGGCCTGCACGGTGCCCAGCGGCGCAGCCTGCGCCCGGCGCTGGTCGACCGTGCCGTCGGCGATGTCGCCGGTGTGGCAGACGATGTCGGGGGCCAGGCCGTTGACCACCTCGATCGTGCGGGCGGACCAGCGGGCCCGGTCGATCGGGCCGTAGTGGGTGTCGGTCAGCAGCACCACCCGGACCCCGTCGAGGCCGGCTCCCAGCCGGTCGATGGTGACGTCCACCCGCCGGACCCGGGGCACCCGCATCGCCTCGGCGTACCCCCAGACGGCCAGGACGACCGCGACGACGGCCGCGCCGGCCGCCACGTACCGGGACCGCGCCGGATCGGCGACCCCCGCGGCGGCCAGCGGAAGCCGGGCCACGTTGCCGATCAGCGCCCAGACGAACAGGATCCACACCAGGCCGAGCAGGGTGTCCCCGGCGCGGGCCGCCGCGTCCAGCCGCCGGCGGCCGTGCCCGAGATACATCAGTACGGGGAACGCGACGAGCGCGACGACGAACAGGGTCGTGCCGGCGGCCTGCACCGGCGTCGGCCACCGCGCCGCCACCGTCAACGTCCACCACGGCAGCCCGAACAGCAGTGCCAGGACCGCGATCAGCGTCGCCCCGGACAGCAGCGGTCGCAGCGACCCCCGCGTCGGCCGCACCTGTACGGCATCGCCAGCAGCCATCGTCGTCCTCCCGTCGGGGCCCGTGCAGCATGACACGGTCCGGGCGCGATCGACCACGTCCGGAAACCGCACCGCATACGCCCGGTAGGTGACCGACCTGGGCGTAGCCCACGGGAGCAGTCGCGCGGGCACCTACCGGGACCGCCCGCGACCTGCGGTCTGACCGGTCGGGGCAGACTGGTGCCGTGGAACGTCACGAGTTCGGCGTCGCGGTGCGCCAGTTGCGGGAGAGCACGCCGCCGGCGACGGTCGGGCTGCCGGTGGGCCGGCGGCGGGTGCAGGGGTTGCGGCGGGAGGAACTCGGCGAGCTGGCGGGCATGTCGGCTGACTACGTACGCCGGTTGGAGCAGGGGCGCAGTCATCCGTCGGCCGGGGTGGTGCACGCCATCGCCCGTGCGCTGCGGGTCGGGCGGGCGGAGTACGAGCGGCTCTGCGCGCTGGCCGGGTACGCCGCCGCGGACGGGCGGGTGCCCGACGAGATCGGTCCGGGCGCGATGCGGCTGCTGGAGCGGTTCACCGACACCCCGATGTTCGTCTCCGACGCGGCGATGAACCTGGTCGCCGTGAACACCGCGTTCCTGGCCCTGGGGCACTGGGAACTCACCGGGGACCCGTGGCAGTGGAACGTCGCCTGGCGTACGTTCTGCGATCCGTTCCGTGGTTTCCGGCAGTCGGCGGCCGAGGCGACCGATCACGAGGCGGTCCTCGTCGCCCGGCTGCGCAGCGCGGTGCTGCGTTACCCGGCCGACGCCTCCCTCGCCGGGCTGGTGGACGAGATGCGCAGCCGCAGCGGCCTGTTCGACACCCTGTGGCGGGAGCCGCGTCCGGTGACGGCCTACGAGAGCAGCGCCGCGTTCGTCCATCCGGACGGCGGAGTCGTCACCCTCGTCGGCAGCCTGGTCACCATCCCGGGTGACGATCTGGCGGCCCTGATGCTCACCGCGGCACCGCGTTCGGCCGATGCGGCGCGGCTCGCCGAGATCGTCGACGACGCCGGTGAGCCGGCCGTCGTCAGGGTGGGCCAACCTGGCCCAGGCTGACCGCGCCGTCTCCTGCCAGATTGGGTGACGTATCCGGCGACCGCGGATCCGGCGACCGCCTCCGGGCGACCCTGGTGACACCGGGCCGGATGCCTCCGCACCGTGCGGCGCTGCCGCGACGGCACCGCTTCACGTCCGAGGCTCACCGACGGCGTCCAGGAAAGCAGGTCAGGCAATGAAGGCAGTGCGTTTTCACGAGTTCGGCGGCCCCGAGGTGCTCCGCTACGAGGACGTCGAGCAGCCCGTCCCCGGTGTCGGTCAGGTCCGCATCCGGGTCGCCGCGACGTCGTTCAACGGTGTCGACGGCAACATCCGCGCGGGCTTCATGCAGGGCCCGATCCCGGTCGAGCTGCCCCACACTCCCGGCCTCGACGTCGCCGGCACGGTCGACGCGGTCGGTCCCGGGGTGACCGACTTCGCGGTCGGTGACCGGGTCATCGGCTTCCTGCCGATGACGGGGACCGGGGCGGCGGCGGAGTACGTGATCGCGCCGGCGGAGATCCTGACCGGGGCGCCGGGGAACATCCCGTTGGCCGATGCGGCGGCGCTGCCACTGGTGGGGCTGACGGCGTGGCAGGCGTTGTTCGACCACGGCAGGCTGACCGCCGGCCAGCGGGTGCTGGTCAACGGGGCCGGCGGTGCGGTCGGCGGATACGCCGTGCAGTTGGCGAAGGAGGCCGGTGCCCGGGTGATCGCCACGGCCAGCCCCCGCAGCGCCGACCGGGTCCGGGCCGCCGGGGCCGACGAGGTGGTCGACCACACCAGCACCGACGTGACGGCGGCGGTGACCGAGCCGGTCGACCTGGTGCTCAACCTCGCCCCGGTCGCCCCGGAGCAGCTCGCCGCCCTGGTCACGCTGATCCGTGACGGTGGGACGCTGGTCAACACCACCGTCTGGATGCCCGCCCCCTCCGACGGGGCGCGTGGCGTACGCGGCATCGACCTGTTCGTCCGCAGCGACGCCGACCAGCTCGCCGACCTGGCGGCGCGGGTGGGCACCGGCGAGTTGCACGTCGAGGTGGCCCAGCGGGTGACGCTTGCCGAGCTGCCCGCGCTGCACGCCCGGGCCGGCGCGGGTGAGCTGCCCGGCAAGACGGTCGTCCTCACGGCCTGAGGGCGACCGTCCTGCCGGCGGCACAAACCAGGTGACGTCGACGGATGTCTACGCGAGACTGACCGGCGTGGCAGGGGTCGAGGTGGTCGTCGCCCATCAGGAACGCGCGACCCTGCGCGTCGGCGACCTGTTCGTCAAGATCGACGCCGATCCGACGCGCACCGCCGTCGAGGTCGAGGCGATGGCGCTGGCACCGGTCCCCACGCCGGAGATCCGGTGGCACAGGCCGCCCGTACTCGCGCTCGCCGCCCTTCCCGGGCGGCCACTCGGGCAGCTCGGCGAACCGTCGACCGCGTCGCCGGCCGCGTGGGCCGCGGCCGGTGCCGCCGTACGCACGCTGCACGACGCCCCGCTGCCGCCCTGGCCCGGTCGTCACCTCGACGACCTGGCGGCACGCCTCGACGGGGAGTGCCGGTGGCTCGTCACGAACGGCGTCCTCCCCGCCGATCTGGTCGCCCGTAACCGTCGGGTCGCCGAGGCCGCGTTGCGGCCGTGGACCCCGGTGTTCATGCACGGCGACCTGCAGACCGCGCACGTGTTCGTCGAGCACGACGAGGTCACCGGCGTGCTCGACTGGTCCGAGGCGGGCCCCGGCGACGCCCTGTACGACCTCGCCATCCTGACGCTCGGTCACGAGGAGCACCTGGGTGACGTCGTCGCCGGCTACGGCACCGAGGTCGACGTCGACGTCATCCGGGCGTGGTGGTCGGCGCGCAGCCTGCTGACGATCCGCTGGCTGACGGAACACGGCTTCGACCCGGCCGCTCCGGGGTGCGAGATCGACGTGCTCACCGCCCGGAAGTGAGGCCACCGGGCCGGTGTCCCCTCCGCCCCCGCCGGGGCGGGGGTCGCCGGCCGCCGGTGACGTCAGCGCGGGTGGCGGCCGGAGGCACCGGTGGGTGGCTCGGTGAAGTAGTCGCGCAGCAGGGCGATCTGCCCGGCGCGGAGCCGGAACACCTGCACGAGCGACATCGTCGTACGCCTTCCGTCGGCCTCGTCGACGGCGACGTCGATCTCGGCGACGAACACGTCGGGGTCCGCCGTGTCGTGCAGGTGGTGGGTGGAGTGTCGCGTGTCCACCGTGCCCGGCCGGGCCAACTGCCTGTGGTACGCGCGGAGCCCGGCCCGGATCGCCTCCCGCCCGACCAGGCGGCCGTACAGTGGGTGACCTTCGGGAACGAGCGGCGCGTCGTACACGCCGTCCTCGGTGAACAGGGCGGCGACCGCGTCCGGGTTCCGGGTGACCGCACCGGCGTAGACGTACCGCTGGAAGATTTCCTGGTGTCTGAGGTCCACTCTCCAGCCTAGCCCGCGGCCGGGCCGGAGCGGGCGGACGGTGGACGCGCGACGGCCCGGCGCGGAAGGGTGCTCCGCGCCGGGCCGTCGCCGTCGGACCGGGTCAGTTGGCCGTGCAGGTGGCCGTGGCACCGGGGCCGGTGCCGGTGCCCTGGAAGCCGAAGTTGGTCGACTGCCGGGCGCCGACCTGCCCGTTGTAGCTCACGTTGGTGAACCGGACGGTCCCGCTGGTGCCGCTGGACTGTGCGCTCCAGGTACTGGTGACGCTGGCACCGCCGGGCAGGCTGATGCTGACGTTCCAGCCGTTGAGGGCGCTGTCACCGGCGGTGACCGTAACGCTCGCCGTGAAGCCGCCGTTCCACTGGTTGACCACCACCGACGCGGTGCAGCCGTTGCCGGCCGGCGGCGGCGTGGTGGGGGGAGCCGTGGTCGGCGGAGCCGTGGTGGGCGGCGGGGTCGTCGGCGGGGCGGTGGTGGGCGGCGCGGTGGTCGGCGGGGTCGTCACCGGCGGGTTGGGTGCGCCGTTGGCCAGGCTGAAGGCCAGGTCCGGCTGGAAGGAACCGGCGGTGTAGCGGCAGCCGTCGGCCTCGCCCGGCGGCTTCACCCAGAGGTACGCGTCGATGTTGTTGTCGCCGGTGTTGGTCGTCGGGTACTGCCCGATGCGGCGGTCGGTGTTGTCGTCGCCACACCAGTCACCGCTGGCACCGCCGTTGCGGCTGGTGTCGATGACCTGGCGCTTGCCCGAGATGCCCATGCCGTTGAGGGCGGAGATGACGTTCCGGCCGAAGTTCGCCTCACTGGAGGTGGGGTTGAAGTTCGACACGTTGGTGAAGAAGCCGTCGGCGTACTGCACGCCGGCCGCCCGCAGGCGGTTGGCCGTCTCGTTGGCGCTGTTCCAGGTGGAGTGGCCGCCGTCGAGGTAGACCTTGGCGTTGGGGTTGGCCGCCTTGAGGGTCCGGGTGGCCGTCGAGATCGCCTGGTTACGGGCGTTGATCTCGTTGCTGTTCAGGCAGGTCAGCAGGGCGAGCGAGTCGGTCTCCAGGATGATGATGACCGTCTGGTTGCCCAGCCCCCGGGCGAAGTTCGACACCCAGGTCTGGTACTGGTTGAGGTCGGGCGCGCCACCGGCGCTGGCCCCACCGCAGTCCCGGTTGGTGATCTCGTAGATCGAGAGCACCGGGATCTGCCCCGCGGAGTTGGCGGCACCGACGAACGACGCGGCCTCGGACTGCGCGGTCGACGGGTTGAAGTTGGCGAACCACCGGGCCTGCGGCTGGCTGGCGATCTTGTCACGGATGACGCCGACCCGCGAGTCGCCGGGGTTGGCGGCGACCCAGCGGACGACGGCCGTCGTCGGGTCGCGGTAGAGCGGTCCGGATATCGTCCCGGCGGAGGCGGTGCCACCGGCGAGGACCACGCCGGCGGCGGTGACGCCCGCGACGGCCGCCACGCTGAAGGCCGCCACCGATCTGCGGCGGAGCGAGGAGAGGGTAGCCACGACGTGTTGCCTCCTGATCACATAGATGTTTCTACATGGGAGCGTTCCCACGACGGTAGCCGAGGCGTGCGCCGCTGCCAAGACGTACGGCCCGCCCATTAAGACATCGACCGACTTCACCGGCCGGACGGGCCGGGCGGCAGCGTACCGCCGGTGCGGGGCCCGGCGACGGGAACGGGAGGCGACGGCACCCCGGAACGGCGACAGCGGCACCGCCGTCGTGCGCGGTGCCGCTGTCGCCGGGGGCGGTCGGCCCCGACCCCTGCCGGGTGCCGACCGCCTGCGTGGACGGTTCGGTTACGGCCGGAGGGCCTGCGCGGCCGGGGTCCAGGTCGACTCGTCCCTGACGTCGGCGACCCTGATGCCCTTGGCGACCTTCTCCAGCTCGGCCAGCGGCAACTTGTTGCCCAGGCCCATCCCGCTGACCTGGAGGACGACCGTGCCGTCGGCGTTCCAGATGTTGCAGAAGCCGCCGCCTCCGGCACCGTCACCCGGGGCCCGCCGGTCCGAGCCGGGGTAGCACTTCGTCACACCCGGCTCCGGGGACTGGTTCGAGCTGCCGGCCGGCGTGACGAAGATGTGGAAACCGTCCTTGATGCCGTTCTCGGCCTGGTCGTAGGGCGCGGTCAGGCCCGAGGTGGGCGCGGCCGGCCGGGTGTACGTCGCGCCGCCGTAGTCACCGGCGCGGGCCGCGGCGATGCCGCTGAGGCCGGGCATGGCGTGCGTGCCGGACTGCAACGGCCGGTAGCCGGCCGGCACGTAGCCCACGGTGAACGGCACCGTGGCCGGCTTCGGCCGGCTCGGCTTCAGACCGCCGACGAGGCCGCCGAGGTCCTGGAAGCTGGGCGAGGCCACGGAGCTGGAGATGGAAGTCACGGCCGCCCAGGCGTCGGGGGCGTACTCCCAAGCGAGCAGCTTGTTGCCCTCGTCGAGCGGCTTGCTCGGGTCGAGGCCGACCGGCAGGGTCGCCTGCACGGCCCGGTGCCCGGCCACGGTGACCTTCCGGCCGTTCCTGATCCCGGCCGGGTCGAAGACGCCCGGCCGGTACACGGTCAGGTACGCCCACAGGCTCGGCTTGCCCCCGGCGGCCCGCTTCTTCTGCTCCACGGGGTCGCCGCCCGCCTCGACCTCGTCGGCCGTGACCGGCTTGTCGTTCGAGACGTGGCCGTCGGAGTAGACCGAGGCGATCTGGTAGCCGACCGACGCGACGATCGGGTCCTGCACGTGCAGCGGGCCCGCGTCGTACCCCCGGAAGGTGAAGGTGAACGGCGGCGCGTCGGACCAGCGGGCCTCCGCGGGTGCGGCGGCCGCCGTACCCGCCGGGGGTGGCGCGGCGGTGGTGTCCCGCCCGGCGCCCAGGGTCGGCAGCGCGAACGCGCCGGCGACCGCGACCACGACCAGGCCGGCCGCGCCGGC
Organism: Micromonospora wenchangensis; assembly: GCF_002210435.1. Lineage (GTDB taxonomy): Bacteria > Actinomycetota > Actinomycetes > Mycobacteriales > Micromonosporaceae > Micromonospora > Micromonospora wenchangensis. Next base: position 51,916 of record NZ_MZMV01000014.1, on the reverse strand, counting down.
CGAGGCGAACCCGGCCCGGCGACGCCGCTGCGCCCGCCGCCCCGCCGCGACGATGTCGTCGGCGGTACGGGTCATCGGTGGCTCCTGACCGGTCACCGCGTCCACGAATTCATGCAACTGCACTGGTCCACTCCTCGATCGAATTCCCGGTGAGACTGATGCGTTCGGCGGCGAGCGACTCGCGCAGCTTCGCCAGGCCCCGGGAGACCTGGCTCTTGGCGGTGCCCACCGTGCAGTCGAGGACGCCGGCCGTGTCCTCCAGGCTCAGGCCCAGGTAGTGCCGGAGCACCACGGCCGCCCGCTGCCGGGCCGGTACGGCGTCGAGCGCCGCCCGCAGGCGCATCCGCTCGTCGGTCGCGTCGGCCGGATCGCGCAGCGCGACGTCCGGCATGGCGTCACCGGACGACCGCTCCCGCCGCCAGGGCCGCCGGGTCTCGTCGACCGCCGCCCGGTAGACCATGGTCTTGACGTAGAGATCGGGCCGTTCCAGCTTCCGCCAGCGGGGATAGAGCTTGACCAGGGCGTTGGCCACGGCGTCCTCGGCCGCGTGCCAGTCACCGCAGGTCATGTACGCCAGCTTGCGCAGCGACGCCATCTGGGACGTCACGAACTCGCGGAACGCCTGTTCGTCTTCGGCTTTCACGTCGACTGCCTCCTTGTGCCGGAGGTAGAACGGAGCCACCGGCCCGGGGAGTTGCACGGCCCGGTCAGGTAGTTTCCGGGTCACGCTGCGTAGCGCCGCCTGGGTCGGACGGCGTCGCCCTGACAGGGTTCGACCATGACCCCGGACGTACCCCTGCACCTGGCGGCGGCGCTGCGCCGACGCGACCACCTGCTCTCCCCGTGGCCGTGGCGGGCGCTGGCCTACCTCGTCACCACCCTGCCGGTCGCCGGCCCCCTGTCGATCGGGCGGCTCGCCGTCCTCACCTACCTGCGGACCGGCCCCGCCCGGTAGCCGTCGCCGGGTCGGGCACCGCCGCCACCGACGGCCCCGGCAGGTCCACCACCCGGGTCGCCCAGCGGGCCAGCAGCGCCGGATCGTGGGTGATCAGCAGCACGCCCGCCCGGTGCCGACGCTGGTAGTCGGTGACGACGGCAGCGACGTGGGCCTGGGTGGAGGCGTCGAGCATGGCGGTGGCCTCGTCGCAGAGCAGGTGGTCGGGGCGGTGCACGAGGGCGCGGGCCAGACAGGCGCGCTGCAACTGCCCGTCACTGACCGCGTGCGGACGCCGGGTGAGCAGGTCGGGGGTGAGCCCGACCAGGTCGGCCAGCTCGGCCGTCCGGGCCGCCACCTGCCCGGCCGGCGTCCCGGTGGCGCGCAACGGTTCGGCGATCAGGTCGGCCAGGCTCAACCGGGGGTCGCTGGCGGCGCGGGGACTCTGGAACAGGATCGCCACCCGGGTCCGTACGGCGGCGGGCAGCCGGTGCCGGACCCCGGCGACGGGTTCGCCGTCGAGGGTGATCCGGCCGCCGTCCGGGGCGTGCAGAAAGGCCAGCACCCGGGCGAGGGTGGACTTGCCGCTGCCGGAGGGGCCGCGCAGGCCGACCGTCTCCCCGGGCGCAACGTGCAGGTCGACCCGGTCGAGCACGCGCTGCCGTCCGTGGTGGACGGTGACCTGGTGCGCGGCGAGCCCGGCGGGCGGATGGTCGGCCGTGGTCGTCATGCCGCTGCTCCCGGCGTGAGCGGGTGGTGGCAGGCGACCTGCCCGGTGCCGTCGGCCGCCGGGCGGGGCGGGGTACGGCAGGTGTCGGTGGCCCGGGGGCAGCGCGGGGCGAACGCACAGCCGTCGGGCAGGTCGGTGAGCATCGGCGGGTGACCGGGCACCGGGGTGAACGCCCGGTCGGGCAGGGCGTCGAGCAGCCCGGCGGTGTAGGGGTGGGCGGGCCTGTCGAACAGGTCCGGGGTGGGCCGGTGTTCGACGACGCGGCTGGCGTACATGACGGCGACGGTGTCGGCGACGCGGCGGGCGGCGGCGAGGTCGTGGGTGATGAGCAGGACGGCGGCCCCGGCGTCGCAGCGGCGGCGCAGCAGGTCCAGGGTGTGCTCCACCAGCGGCCGGTCGAGACCGCTGGTGGGTTCGTCGGCGAGCAGCAGCGGCGGGTCGGGGGCCAGCGCCAGGGCGGTGGCCAGCCGCTGGGCCATCCCCCCGGACAGCTCGTGCGGATACCTGTCGAGGTCGGCGGGGTGCAGGCCGACGTCGGCGGCGGCCCGCCCGACGGCGTCGGCGACGCCGCGGCGGGGGTGCCCGTGGGCGCGCAGGGTCTCCTCCAGCAGCAGCCGGCCGGTGCGCACCGGGGTGAGGGCGGTGGCCGGGCTCTGCGGGACGAGGCCGACGACCCGGCCCCGGACGTGCCGGGCGAGGTGCCGTTCGCCCGCCGCGACCAGGTCGACCGGGGCGCCGTCCGCCGGGTGCAGGTGGGCGTGCCCGGTGACTGTGGCGTTGCGGGGCAGCAGGCCGAGCAGGGCGTGCGCGAGGACGGACTTGCCGCAGCCCGACTCGCCGACCACGGCCAGCAGCTCACCTGGGTGCAGGGCGAGGCGCAGGTCGGTGACGGCGTGCACGACGGCGTCGGGGAGCCGGAACCTGACGGTCAGCCCGTCGACCGTCAGCAGCGCCGGCCGGCGGCCGGCGGCGGTGGGCACGGTGCCGGTTGCGCTCGCGGTCACAGGTGCAGCTCCGCCCGTACGCGGGGGTCGAGGCGGTCCCGCCAGCGGCCGGTGAGCACGGCCAGGGCGAGGGTGACGGCGACCAGGGCCAGACCGGGGACGATGCTGGCCCACCACGCACCGGTGAGCAGGGACCGCTGACCGTCGTTGATCATGTTGCCGATCGAGGCGAGGTGCGGCGGCAGGCCCAGCCCGAGAAAGGACAGCGCGGTCTCGTGCCAGACGGCGTGCGGCACCATCAGCGTGGTCGCCAGCGCGAGCCGGGGCAGCACGTGCGGCAGCAGGTGCCGGGTCAGCACCCGGGCCCGGCTCGCCCCGCCGGAGATCGCGGCGTCGACGAACGGGCGGGACCGCAGGCTGAGCAGTTCGGAGCGGACGATCCGGGCGGTGGAGAGCCAGTGCGTCAACGCGATCGAGGCGACGACCGCGCCGAGGCTCGGCCGCAGCATCGCCACGATGAAGATGCCCAGCAGCAGGTGCGGCAGGGCGGCGACGGTGTCGACGACCCGCATCAGCACCCGGTCGACGCGCCCGCCGACGCTGCCGGCGACCGCGCCGACGAGGCCACCGATGACGGTGGCGACCAGCGCGGCGACCACCCCGACGAGCAGCGAGACGCGCAGCCCGTAGAGGCTGCGCAGGGCCACGTCCCGGCCCAGGTCGTCGGTGCCGGCCAGGTGTTCGGGCGAGGGCGCGAGCCGGGTCCGGGCGAGGTCGACCGCGCTCTGGTCCAGCGGCCACAGTAGTGGTGCGAGCAGGCAGGCGAGGACCGCGACGACGAGCACGGCGGCGGCCGTCCCCACGCCGGCCCGCCCGCCCCGCAGCAGGATGGCCGGCCGGCGCGGCGGCAGGCGTCGGGCGGGCGGGGCGGCCGGTGGTGGGGCGAGGTCAGTCATCGAGGCGTACCCGGGGGTCGGCGGCGGCGTAGCCGAGGTCGGTGGCCAGGTTCGCGGCCAGCACCACGACGGTGGTGGCCAGGGTGGTGGCGGCCAGCAGCGGGAAGTCCGCGCCCAACGCCGCCGCAACGGTGACCGCGCCGAGGCCGGGCAGCGAGAACACGGTCTCCACCAGCACCGCGCCGCCGACGAGTTCGGGCAGGTGGGTGCCGACCAGGGTGAGGAAGGGCAGCAGCGCCGTGCGCAGCGCGTGGCCGAACAGGACGGTACGGCCGGGCAGCCCGCGGGCGCGGGCGGCCAGCACGTGGTCGTCGCGCAGGCTCTCGGCGACGGCGTCCCGGACGAACAGCACGAACCACGGTGCCTGCGAGATCGCCAGCACGGTCACCGGCAGCACCAGGTGCCGGGCCACGTCGGCCGGGTCGGTGCCGGTCGCGGTGAGGTCGGTGAGCCCACCGGCGGGCAGCCAGCCCAGGGTGAGGGCGAACACGGCGATCGCGGCCAGCCCGAGCCAGAACACCGGCATCGACTGTACGGCGTACGCGAAGGACCGCAGGGCACGGTCGAACCAGCCGCCGCGCCGGTACGCGGCGAGGGTGCCCAGCAGCACGCTGGCCACCAGGACGAGGGCGAGAGCCAGGCCGACGAGCAGCAGGGTCCAGCCGGCGCGGGCGGCCAGCACCGAGGTGACCGGCTCGTGGCGGCTGGTGGACCAGCCGAGGTCACCGCGCAGCAGGTTGCCCACCCAGCGGGCGTACTGCACCGGCAGCGGGTCGTCGACGCCCCAGTTCGCGCGGAGCTGGTCGAGGTTCTCCTCGCTGGTGGTGAAGGCCGCCGCGCCCGCGTACTGCTGGGCCGGGTCGATCGGGGAGGCCGCGCCGAGGGCGAACATGCCCATGCTGGTCGCGGCGAGCACCGGTACGGCGACCAGCAGCCGGCGGCGGATCATGACCCCGGCCCCGGCCAGCCGTCGGCGGCGCACCGGCGGCGGGGCCGGTGCCGTCACGACTTCTTCTCCCAGGTGTGCACGTTCCACCAGAGGCTGTTGGCGACGTCGTGCTCGTGCGGCTCGACCCGGGGCGTCACCCCGGTCACGGTGTCCCGCACCACGTAGGTGTGTTGCAGGTAGGTGAGGAACACCCACGGCACGTCGGCGGCGAGCTGCTGCTGGAAGGTGGCGTACGCGGCCCGTCGGGCGGCCGGGTCGGTGTTGTCCCGGCCGGCCTGTAGGGCGGCGTCGACGGTGGCGGACCGGTAGGAGCCGGGGTTGAAGAAGCCCTGCCCGGCGAAGGCGGAACCGAACAGCTTGAACGACACGAAGTCCGGGTCGTACGGGGTGCCGTACCCCATGACCAGCGCGTCGGTCTTCATCTGCGGGGTGATCGCGTCCCAGGTGAGGCCCTGCGGGGTGACCGCGATGCCGATCTTGCGGGCGTCGGCGGTGACCGCCAGGGCCAGTTCCTTGCGCAGGCTGTCGGTGGCCGGGTACATCAGCGTGAACGCGGCCTGCCGCCCGGCTTTGGCGCGGATGCCGTCCGGGCCGGGCGTCCAGCCGGCGGCGTCGAGGAGCGCGGTGGCGGCGGCCCGGTCGGCGGTGGGCCGCCCGGTGACCGACGGCTCGGCGAACTCGGAGGTGGGCGGCACCGGGCCGAACGCCGGCTCCCCCGCCCCGCCGAGCACCCCGGTCACCATGGCCTGCCGGTCCACCGCCGCGTGCAACGCGCGGCGGACCGCCAGGTCGCCCAGGACGGGGTTGCCCATGGGCAGCATCACGCCCCGGTAGTCGGCGGTGGGGACCTTGTGTACCCGCTGGGCGGTCTGGCCGTCGAATCCGGTCGCCAGCTTCGGCGGCAGTTCGGCCGCGTCGAACTCGCCGGCCCGCATCCGCTGGGCGCGGACGTTGTCGTCGGCGACGAACGCCACCACCACGCCCGGGTTCGCCGGCCTGCCGCCCCAGTACCGCTCGTTCGCCGCCAGCACCAGCCGGTCCCCCGGCGTCCACGAGGTCATCCGGTACGGCCCGGTGCCGATCGGCCTGCGGTTGAACTCCGCGCGGTTGACGTCCTGCCCCTCGAACGCCTTCGCCGGCACGATGCCCAGCGCCAGCCGCTGCACGAACGGCGCGTACGGGTGTTTCAGGGTGAACACCACGGTGCCCGGGTCTGGGGCGGCAACGGAGGCGAGCATGTCGAGGTCGGAGCGGAGCGTGGAGTCGACCTTCGGGTCCAGCACCGCCTGGTAGGTGAAGACGACGTCCCGGGCGGTGAGCGGGCTGCCGTCGTGGAACAGCACCCCCTCGCGCAGGGTCGCCGTGACCGTCCGGCCGTCCGCCGACACCGTCGGCAGTTCCCGCGCCAGGGCCGGCACGAGCTGGTTGCGGGCGTCCCGGGCGACCAACCCATCGAAGATCAGCGACGCGCCATCGGGGCCGTAGTTGAGCACCGGGTTGAGGGTGTCGGGCTCGCCCGCCGTGGCCACCACGACCGGGCCGTTGCCGGTACGGCCGGTCGACGACGGCGTCGGGGACGCGCAGCCGGCGACGACGGCCAGGACGATGCCGAGCAACGCCGGCACGCGTACGGACCGGGACGTGACGTGCTCCGGGGAGATCGCGTCCGTGCGCCTGGGCCCCACCGGCAGCTCCCTCGGGTCGTGGATCGACGCAGGGGCGGGCACTCGGGCCAGGTCGGATCATCGCAGGCCCGGGTACCCGCCACTGCTGCCACTATCGCGTAATTGCCAGCTCTTGGCAATAAGGCCGGCCGGACGGCGCGTCCGCGATACCGACCGGACCCGGAACGGACGGCGGGCCCGGAGCCGGCTGGCTCCGGGCCCTGAGGGCGTCCGCGGTCAGGAGATGGCGCAGGTGATGTTGCCGGGCGGCGGGGTGCCGTTGCCGGTGGCGGTGAACCCGAACGTGGTCGAGCCGTTGGGTGCCAGCGCGCCGTTGTAGGCGGCGTTGCGGACGGTGACGTTGCCGGTGGTGCCGGTGTTGACACCGTTCCAGACGCTGCTGATCGCCTGGCCGCTGCCCAGGCTCAGGCCCACGGCCCAGCCGGTGATCGCGCCGGAGCTGGTGTTGGCCACGGTGACCTCACCCTGGAAACCGCCGGGCCAGCTGTTGACCGCCTTGTAGGTGGCGGTGCAGCCGCCGGGCCCGCTGGTGGGCGGAGGCGTGGTCGGCGGAGGGGTGGTCGGCGGGGCGGTGGTGGGCGGCGGGGTCGTCGGCGGAGCGGTGGTCGGCGGGGGCGTGGTCGGCGGCGTGGTGGACTGGAACTGGCTGAAGAAGCGCCAGATCTCCCCCGAGGTCCAGGTCCGCGAGTCGTTGGGGGTGCCCGACCCGTCGACCGGGCTGGGGGTGTGGTCACCGTCGAACGCGGCCCACTGCACCGGGAAGCCGGAACGGCAGCCCGAGTAGACGGTGGTGATGTGGGTGAAGCTGTTCAGGGCCGGTTCGCGCGGGCTCTGTGCGGTGCACCCGTTGTTGCGGACGAACGTGTCGCGCAGCGAGCGGCCCATCGAGATGTTCAGCACGCTGTCGTGGGTGCCGTGGATGCCGAAGTACGGCACCGGCTGGGTACCGCCGTTGCACCCACTGAGCTGGGCACCGGACAGCACGGCGACCGCGCGCACGACGGTGGGCCGGGCGCAGGCCACCGCGTAGCTCATCGCGCCGCCGTAGCTCCAGCCCAGCACGAACCGCTGGGTGGTGTCGACGCACAGGTCGTTCTCGACCTGCCGGAGGATGTCGTCGAAGAGGGTCAGGTCCCGGCCGTTGGTGTTGGCCCAGCCGGCGTCGATGCCCTGCGGGGCGACGAAGATCGTGCTGTTGTTGGACAGCGGCAGCAGGCCGTAGTAGCCGGCCGAGGAGACGTTCTGCGCCGAGCCGTTCAACCAGTGGAAGCCGACGACCAGCCGGTACTGGCGGTTGCGGTCGTAGCCGTCCGGAATCCGCAGGATGTAGCTGCGGTTCTGCCCGCTGCTGGTGATCGTGCGCGTCCCGTTGCTCAACGTGGGGGCCTTGCCGCAGCCCGCCGTCGCCGCGAGGGTGCCGTTCGTCGCCGCCTCCGCCGTCGCGGAGAGGCCGCCGTTCAGCGCGCCGCCGACGGTCGCCGCGAGCAGGACGGCCGCGGCGGCGATGGTCGGGAGTAGGTGTCTGTGTCTGACCATTGCTTGGCTCCTTGCCATGGGTCTGGAGTCCCGGTGGTGATACGCGGAGTCGACCCGGCGATGACCGGCGGGGACGGCAGGATGCGGTGGACACCCGCACCCCGTCTCCTCGCCCCGGGCGGGGCGACTCGGGTGGGCGGACGCGCCCGTTCGGCGCGGACGGCACGACGGCTCGGTGGAGCGGCCCGGATCTGGTCGTCGACCGGCAGGGCGGCGCGAGGGGGTGCCCTCGTGTGCCGCTGCCAACGGACTCCGACGACGGGAAGCGTGCCCTTCGCTCCCGGCCGAAAGATAGCAGGTTATCGATAACATACTCAACCGGACGGGCGGTTCCGGTCGCCGGAGCGGGTGTGTCGCCGCACCGCGGGACCAACCGGATCCCCCGCCCGGCCGGAGCCGGCGCACCGGCCCGGTCCACCCGCGACGACCCGCCCGCCGTCGGCCCGGCGGCACCGTCCCTGCTGGTCAGCGGCCATGCCATCGGGGACCACCAGCGGATCGGCGAGCGCCGGGCACACCCTCGAACCGCCCCGTCGGCGACCGGGACGGACCCGCACCGGAACGGCTCGACCGGCCCCGGGACCGACAGCGGCCGTCGAAACTATCGGCGGGGCGGCCCGTAACTTTCTGGATCCGGCCCCGGCCGACGCATGTGACCGTTAACGGCGGCGGGCAGCCGCTCGCGGGCGACCCGGCAGCCGCCCGGTCGGGACGGACGCCCGACCGGGCGGCGGGTCCGGCCACCCGACCGCACCCGCCGCCGGCCCGGCTCAGTTGCTGGCGAGCGCCTCGGTCGGCGGCAGGGCGGCGGCCCGCATCGACGGATAGACGCCGGCCACCACGCCCACCACCGCCGCACCGCCCAGCCCGGCCAGCGTCGAGCCGAGCGGAATCACCACCGGCCACTGGTGGTAGGCGGCGTAGCCGGCGGTGACGGCCAGCCCGAGCAGCGTCCCGACGATCCCGCCCAGCGACGCCAGGGCCACCGACTCGGTGAGGAACTGGCTACGGATCTGCCCCCGGTGCGCGCCGAGCGCACGCCGCAGGCCGATCTCGGCCCGCCGTTCCAGCACCGAGATGACCATCGTGTTGGCCACCCCGATCCCACCCACCAGCAGCGCCACCGCGGCCAGGGCGAGGAACAGCGACGAGAAGGCGTTCTCGGTGGCGCGCTTCGCGGCCAGCGCGTCGGAGGGGCGGCTGACCAGCACGTCGGCCGGGCTCTGCGGGCTGACCGTCTCGGGCAGCACCGCCCGGACCTGCTCCACCGCCGGCTCCAGCGACCGGACGTAGAGCACCGTGGGATGCCCGTCGAAGCCCAGCTCGGACTGCGCGGCCGGCCAGCCGACCAGCACCGACCGGTCGATGTCCGGCAGCAGCGGGACGGCGGCCAGGATGCCGACCACGGTGAACCACCTGTCGCCGATCAGCACCTGCTGGCCGGGCCCACCCCCTGCGGGCACGTCGCGTACGCCCAACCGGGCCGCCGCGACCGCGCCGAGCACCACGGTGGGGAAACGCTCTGTCGCCGGGGTGAGCCAGCTGCCGTGCTGGACCCGGGCGTTGATGATCGGGAGCAGGTCGAGCCGGCTGGCCAGCACCGTCAGACCGGAGCCGTCGTCGGGGTCGGTACGGTCGGAGCGGCGGACCAACCGGTGGGTGTTGGCGACCGCGCTGACGCTGGTCACCGGCCCCACCCGCCGGACCATGGCGGTCGACTCCGTCGGCAGCAGCGCCGGCGGGTCCTGGTCGGGCAGCGCCCGCACCTCCAGCATGTTCGTGCCGAGCGCGGAGAGTTCCCGCATCAGCTGGGCCTGGCTGGAGGCGGGGATGCCGGTGACCACGATCATCGTGGCGATCCCGATGGCGATGCCGAGCGCCGACAGCGCGGCCCGGGTGCGCCGGGTACGGATGCCGAGCAGCCCCAGCCCGAGCAGGTCGGTCACGGCCAGCCGGACCGGCCGGGCGGCCTCGCGGGCCGTACCCGGATGCGCCCGGTGCGTACCCCCGGTGGTGGGTGTGCTCATCGGGGCGTCACCACCCGGCCGGAGTCGGCGACCAGGTGGCCGTCGCGCAGCTCCACCCGGCGGGGCAGACGGGCGGCGATGTCCCGGTCGTGGGTGATCACGGCGATGGTGGTGCCCTCGGCGTGCAGCCGGTACAGCAGCTCCAGGACGGCCTGGCCGGTACGGGTGTCCAGCGCGCCGGTGGGTTCGTCGGCGAGCAGCAGCGCCGGCTGGTGGACCAGGGCACGGGCGATCGCCACCCGCTGCCGTTCCCCGCCGGAGAGCTGGTGCGGCAGGTGGGTGACGCGGTGCGCCAGGCCGACCCGGTCCAGCGCCGCGAGGGCCAGCGGCCGGCGGTCCCGGCGCGGCACCCCGGCGTAGAGCAGGCCGGTGGCGACGTTCTCGGCGGCGGTGAGCCCGGCGGTGAGGTGGAACTGCTGGAAGACGAAGCCCAGCCAGCGCCCGCGCAGCGCGGACAACTGCCGGTCGGAGAGCCCGGCGACGTCGAGACCGCCGAGGTGCACCGTGCCGGAGGTCGGCCGGTCCAGCGTGCCCATGATGTGCAGCAGGGTCGACTTGCCGGAGCCGGACGGGCCGACGATGGCCAGCATCTCACCCTCGGTGATATCGAGCGAGACGCCGGCGAGGGCGGTGACCCCGCCCGGGTAGCGCATGGCGGCGTCGCGTACGGCCAGCACGGTCACGAGGCGGTCACCACCGCGAGGTCCTCGGTGATCCCGTCGCCGGAGACCTCCACCATGCCCTTGGCGAACATGCCGGTGGTGACGGCGACGAACCGTCCACCGTCGGCCAGTTGCAGCGCGTAGCCGCCCTCGCTGAGCGCCACCAGCGCGCCGACCGGTACGGCGAGGACGCCCTCCCGGGTCTCGCCGGCCAGGTCGACCTGCACGTCGGCGGCGTCGATCCCGCTCAGGTCGTCGTCCACGGTCACCGTGACGGCCCGCTTCGGCGTGGCGGTCGGGCCGGGGTCGTCCTGGGTGACGGCGGTGGCGACCGCCGAGACGGTGCCGTCGACGGTCTTGTCGCCCGGCAGCGTCACCGTCACCCGGTCGCCCCGCTGGATCGTGCCGGCCTCGGCCACGTCGGCCTGGACGGTGATCACCTTCGCGGTCGGCGTGACGGTCAACAGCGGCGTCTCGGCGGGGTCCCCGCGCAGCGCGGTGACGGCGTCGACCCGGACCGCGCCGGGCAGCACGGCCACGTCGCCGACGGCGATCCGGCCGGTCACCGGCAGTTCGGCGTCCTGCTGCCACCGCTTGATGGCCCGCATCAGCGAGCCGGTCAGCACCCCCTCGCCCTTGCGGACGACGACCCGGGCCGGGGCCGCAGCCGTCGGCATGGGGGCCGCCGCGCCCTGCCCGGACGTGCCCCTGCCCGGCTCCGGTGCCGTCTGCTGCCCGGCGGGCGGGGCGGAGGCGGCGGACTTCACCGGTCGGGAGACCTTCTCCCCGGGTACGGGCTGGTAGCCGATCTCGTATCCCAGCGCCTTGAGGTTGCTGGCGACGACCCGCACGTCGCGGCCGACCGTGCCGGGTTCGGCCAGGTCGCGGTAGAGCGGCAGGCCGCCGTAGAACAGCGGCACCGGCTGGTCGTCGATCCGGTAGAGCTGCCTGCCCCGGGTGACCGTCGCGCCGGCCGGCGGCAGCCAGGTGACCGTCCCGCTCCGGCCGCCCTTCACCGGCTCCGCCCGCCCGTACCCGAGGGTGCCGGTCAACGACACGGTGGTGGCGAGGTCGGTCCGCACGACGGTGGTGGTCTGCACCGGTACCGGCGGGTCCCCGCCGGCCGTGGCCGGACCACGGTGGACGGACCAGACGACGCCGCTGGCGACGACCGCCACCACCAGGGTCAGCACGGCCGGGACGACGACGCGTCGACCGGTACGGCGCGGTGGGCTCTGTGCTGGTGACTGTTCTGTTGACACGCCGCGAGCATGGCGACGGTTCTTCAGAAACCTGTCAGGTCCGGGGATTCCACACGGGTTCCTGACATCCCGCCCCGACCGTGGGCAGCATGTCGCACACGTTCGTCACCACGGCCCGTCGCTTCGCCCTACCGGCACTGGTGCTCGGTTGCCTGCTCGCCGGTTGTTCCGCCGCACCGACCGACGACCGGGCCGACGGCTCACGGGTGGCCTCGGTACAGAGCCCGACCGCCCGCGCCGGCGGCCCCGCCGACGTCGAGGACCAGCGCCCGCTGATCCCCCTCGACGCCACCAACGACGAGATCGAGGCCCTGCGGGCGGCCTGGGGGCGGTGTGTGGCGAAGGAGGGCGGCCCCGGCTACGAGGACGGCCGGAGCGTGATCTGGAAGGAGAGCCAGAACGACCCGAAGGCGAAGCGGGTACGGGCGGCGTGCCGGTCGTCGGAGCCGGAGTTCTTCGAGGAGCGCCAGAAGCGTACGGACAACGCGGCGTTCCGGGACAACCAGCGCGAGTGGTACAAGTGCGCCAAGCAGGCCGGTTACCGGTTGACCGCGCCCGACGAGGACGGCGAGTTCGGGCTCACCGAGGTCGGCCCGAACGGTGACTTCCAGTCGCCCAAGATGACGGCGTGCCGGCGGGAGGCGTTCAGCCGGTGACCGGGGCGTCGGGCGACCCACCAGCTCGACATCCACCGTTCGGCTGGCAATTCCACATCCGTTCGGGTAGCGTCGCGTCCAACAAATGGACTACATGACGCGGTGACCATGCCCGTGATCGTGACCCTGCGACAGCGCGCAGCCCGTCCGCGTGCTCCGGCGTCAGCCGATGAGTCGCCTCCGATCAGCGGGCACCTGCGGAAGGTCCAGCATGCTCAGCACCTCCGAACCGGTCCTCGACCCGAACGGCACCGCCGCCGACGACCTGGTGGCAACGATGGCAGCCCTGCCGGCCGACGATCCGCGTCGCCCGGCGCTGCGGGCCCGTGCCATCGAGGCGTGGCTGCCGCTCGCCCGGCACCTGGCCCGCCGCTACTCCGGGCGCGGCGTCCAGGACGACGACCTCACCCAGACCGCGGCGGTCGGGCTGATCAAGGCGGTCGACCACTTCGACCCGGCCCGGGGCGTCGCCTTCACCGGGTACGCCGTGCCCACCGTCATCGGTGAGATCAAGCGGTACTTCCGGGACCGCACCTGGTCGGTGCGGGTCCCCCGCCGGCTCCAGGAGCTGCGCCTGGCGATCAGCGAGGCGAACGGCACCCTCGCCCACACGCTGGGGCGGTCGCCGACCGTCGCCGACATCGCCGGCTACCTCGACCTGTCCGAGGAGACCGTCCTGGAGGGCCTGGAGGGGGCCCGCGCCTACCGGGCGACCTCGCTGTCCACCCCCATCGGCACCGACGGCGGCATGGAACTCGCCGACACCCTCGGCGGCGAGGACCACGACCTCGAACTCGTCGAGATCCACGTCGCCCTCGGTCCCGCCCTCGCCGCCCTGCCGGAACGCGAACGCCTGATCCTGACCCTGCGGTTCCACGGCAACCTGACCCAGTCGGAGATCGCCGACCGGGTCGGCATCTCCCAGATGCACGTCTCCCGGCTGATCGGCCGGGCGCTGGCCACCCTGCGCGGCCGACTCACCGACGGGTGAGTACGGCCGGCGACCACGGGTAATCCGCGCCCATGGCGCGCTACACGAAACCCGAGCTGCGCGAGCAGCTCAAGGAGGAGATCCGGGCCGGCGACCGGGGCGGACGACCGGGCCAGTGGTCGGCCCGCAAGTCGCAACTGCTGACCCGCGAGTACCAGCAGCGCGGTGGCGGCTACCAGGGCCCCCGGGACGAGCGGCAGCAGTCCCTGCGCCGCTGGGGCGACCAGAAGTGGCGGACCAGACAGGGCACCACCCGGGCCCGGCACGACGGTGAGACCGACAGGTACCTGCCCGACAAGGCGTGGAAGCAGCTCTCCCCGCAGCAGCAACGGGCCACCGACGCGCGCAAGCGCCGGGCGTCGACCTCCGGCCGGCAGTACGTGGCCAACACCGGCCCGGCCAGACGCGCACGCCGCAACGTCACCTCGGGTGGCTCGCTGACCGAGCTGACCGTGGCCGAGGCGACGAAGCACGTCCGCGATCTCGACACCGCACAGCTCAGGGCCGCCCTGCGCGCCGAGCGCCGGGGCAAGGGCCGCACGACGCTGATCCGCCGGCTGGAGTCCGCGCTGAACCGCCGCTGACCGGACCGACCATCCGGCCACGTCGGTCGGGCCACCGCCCGTACGGTGGCCGGGGCGTGACCGCCGCCCGTCCGGTCGCCGTGAGGCGGCCGGCACCGGGAGTGCATATGCTCGACGCGTGGAGGACAGCGAGCAGATCGTGCTGGCCGAGATGCTGCAGTCGGCCGAGGACGCCGCGCCGGTCGAGGCGGTCGAGGCGGTGACCGGGGCGATCGCCACGGCGCTGGACGCGCTCGGTGTCTCCCTGCTGATCGCCGATCTCAGCGGTCGGGCCCTGGTCCGGCTGACCCACCAGCCGGGCGTCGCCGGGCCGGGCCGCCGCCAGGGCGAGGAACTCGCCGAGTTGCTGCCCTTCGACGGCGGCCCCTACGAGCAGGCGGTCCGCCACCAGGTCCCCCGGGTGCTTCCCGGCGACGGCCGGTGGACGCTGCTCGCCCCCGTCACCGAGCGTGGTGAGGCCATCGGCCTGCTGGAGATCGACCTGCCCGACGAGCCGGACGCCGAGGTGATCGAGCGGGTCGCCCGTACCGCGCACGCGCTGGCGTTCGTGGTGATCGCCAACCGGCGGCACACCGACCTGTTCGAGTGGGGGCAGCGCAGCACCCCGTTCACCCTCTCCGCCGAGATCCAGCGTCGACTGCTGCCCGCCTCGTTCACCTGCGAGGCCGGGGCGTTCGCCCTGTCCGGCTGGTTGGAGCCGGCCGCCAGCGTGGGCGGGGACACCTTCGACTACAGCGTGGCCCGGGACGTGCTGCACCTGAGCGTCACCGACGCGATGGGGCACGGGGTCGCCAGCGCGCTGACCGCCACCCTCGGGGTGGGCAGCCTGCGCAACACCCGCCGCCGAGGATTGGGCCTCACCGGGCAGGCCGACGAGGCCAACCGCGCCATCGCCGAGAACGCCAACGTCCGCGGCGCGTACGTGACGGCGGTGCTGGGGCGCATCGAGTTGGCCACCGGGCGCTGCGAACTGCTCAACGCCGGGCACGTCCCGCCGATGCTGGTCCGCGACGGCCGGACCACGCTGCTGGAGCTGCCCGGCAACTTTCCGCTTGGCATGTTCCCCGAGGCGGGGTTCCGCAGCGGGGAGGTCGTCCTGCGGCCCGGCGACCGGCTGGTCGTGGTCACCGACGGGATGCGCGAACGCAACGCCGCCGATCTCGACCTGCCCGCCGCCCTGCACGACGTCGCGTCGTTGCACCCCCGCGAGGCGGTCCGGGCGCTGTCGGACGCGGCGCTGGCCATCGCCGGCCCGACCCTGGCCGACGACGCCACCCTGATGATCATCGACTGGTACGGCGACCACGGGCCGCGCCGCAGCTCCGCCGGCGCGGACACCGGCCGGGCCAGTTCCCGGCCCGGGTGAGGACGCTCACGCCGCCGGGGCCGCCGCCTCGGCGTCGCGCACCGTGTCGAAGACGGTGATGACCTGGTCGACCGAGGTGATCGACAACACCGTGCGGACCGACCGGCGCACCCCGGCCAGCCCCAGCCAGCCGCCGCGTTCCCGCAGCTCACGATAGGCGACCACCAGCGCGCCGAGGCCGCTGGAGTCCATGAACCCGACGCCGGTCAGGTCGACCACCACCACCCGGGTGCCGCCCTCGACCACTTCGCGTAACCGTTCCCGCAACTGGGGCGTGGTGCTCATGTCCAGGTCGCCGACGACTTCGACCACCGCGCCGGCCCCCTCCCGGCGGGTCGACAGCGCGAATCCCACCTGAACCCCCTTCGTCGAGCGTACCGGACATCCGGTGACGCGGTACCTCGTACCCACGGTGCCAGAAACCGAACATGAGCGCTCGGAGACGTCCGCCGGGTACGTCCCGGCGGCAGCCGGCGACTCGACGAGTGGCGTAAGGACCGGGGCCGCGGCTCCTACGACTGTCGTGACCTGCGTGAGCCCCCGGGAGCAATTGCGTACGGCTTGCCGCGCAAACGCGTACATAGCTCACCTGGACGTCTTGACCAGCACCGCATCGTCGGTACGGTCCTTACTCACGCGACGCGTTTCTCCCGATGTGGACGTCGCGGCTGGTCTTCGATCGGAAGGCGACACATGACAATTCCCCCAACCACCAGGGCACGCCGGGGTCGACGGACCCTCGGCCTGATAGCCGCGGGGCTGCTGCTGGCCGGCGCGCTCCCCGGCACCGCGGCGGCGGCGGACCCCGATCCGCGCGTCGGCCTCGGCGGCGGCTGGCTCGACGCACAGTCCGCGGTCAGCAATCTGGAACACGTCGCGCACCGCGACAAGCCCGCCGGATTCGTCGACCCGACGAACCCGGGCAACGGCGGGTACTACAACTCGGATCTCGCCTTCGGCGGCCGGTACGCCTTCCAGGGCAACTACAACGGGTTCACCGTCGTCGACATCGCCGACCCGGCCGAGCCGACGCTGGTCACCAGCGTCGTGTGCCCCGGCGGGCAGGGCGACCTCTCCGTGCACGGCAACCTGCTGTTCATGTCGGTCGAGGAGAGCCGGGGCAGGGTCGACTGCGGCACCAACCCCAACGTCGGCACCCGGTTCCAGGGGGTGCGGGTCTTCGACATCAGCGACGTCCGCAGCCCGGTGCAGGTGGCGGCCGTCCAACTCTGCCGTGGCTCGCACACGCACTCCGTGGTGACCGACCCCCGCGACGCCGACAACATCTACGTCTACGTCTCCGGCACCACCTCGGTGCGCCCGGCGACCACGATGGAGGGTTGCAACAACAACGCCGCCGACGGGGAGAACCCGTCGCGGTGGCGGATCGACGTCATCAAGGTGCCGCTGGCCGCGCCGCAGGACGCCGCCGTGGTGAACCAGCCGAGGCTGTTCCAGGACCCGGTCACCGGCCGGGTCGACGGCCTCCAGAACGGCCCGGTCACGCCCCGGCACCCGTCCGGGTCGACCTGGTCGCCGACGCCGAACACCAACGCCTGCCACGACATCACCGCGTACCCGGAGATCGGGCTGGCGGCCGGCGCATGCCAGGGCAATGGCATCCTGATCGACATCTCGGACCCGGCGAACCCGAAGCGGATCGACGAGGTGGCCGACCCGAACTTCGCGTACTGGCACTCGGCGACGTTCAACAACGACGGCACCAAGGTGATCTTCACCGACGAGTGGGGCGGTGGTAGCGGCGCGCGTTGCCGGGACACCGACCTGCCGCAGTGGGGCGCCAACGCCATCTTCGACATCGTCGACCGGAAGCTGACCTTCGCCAGCTACTACAAGCTGCCGGTGCCCCAGTCGTTGCAGGAGAACTGCGTCGCGCACAACGGCTCGCTGATCCCGGTGCCCGGCCGCGACGTCATGGTGCAGGCCTGGTACCAGGGCGGCATCTCGGTGTTCGACTTCACCGACTCCAGGAACCCGCACGAGATCGCATACTTCGACCGGGGCCCGGTCAACCCGAACGCCCTCGTGCTGGGTGGCTTCTGGTCGGCGTACTGGTACAACGGCAACCTGTACGGCAACGAGATCGCCCGGGGCTTCGACGTGTTCGCGCTGAAGCCCAGCGCCCACCTGTCGGCGGCCGAGATCGAGGCAGCCGCCCAGGTGAAGCTCGCCGGGTTCAACGCACAGGGGCAGCCGAAGATCAGTTGGACGCCGAGCTTCGCGCTCGTCCGCGCTTACCACGACCAGGGGGTACGGGCCGGCGCGATCGACCAGGCGTTGAGCGCGGAGGTCGACACGGCCCTGGGCCGGGCCAGCGGGTTCGCCGCCGAGGGCAGGCGGTTCGCCGCCGAGACCCAACTGCGGACCCTCGCCGACCGGCTCGACGCCACGGTGTACGGGACGCTCCGCCAGGCCTTGGTGGACCTCGCGGACACCTTCAACCCCCGGGTCTCCGCCACGGTGGGCCCGGCCGAGCCGACCGGTAACAACGGCTGGTACACCGATGCCGTCACGCTCACCCTGGCCGGCCTGATCCCCGGCATGTGGACCGGCCAGTACTCCGTCGACGACGGCGTGACCTGGGTGGACGTGCCGGCCAGCGGCGTCGCCACGATCAGTGCCGAGGTAAAGGGGTCGGTGCGGTACCGGGCGGTCGACGCGGCCGGCAACACCTCCCGGCAGGGCAGCCAGTGGCTCAAGATCGACCGGACCGCCCCCGAGGTGCAGGTGTCCGGGCTGACCGAGGGCACGGCGTACGGCGACTCCGGCACGGTGACGGTGGACTGGACGGTCACCGACACCGGCTCCGGGCCCGGCATCAACCCGGACAGCGCGCTGCTGGACGGCAAGCGGGTCGCCCGGGGCGCCACGGTCACCCTGTCCGGCCTTCCGCTGGGCAGCCACACCCTGACGGTGACCGCGAAGGACAAGGCCGGTAACACCACCAACCGGTCCGTCACGTTCACCACCACGACGTCCTTCGCCGACCTGCAGGCCCTCGTCGACGGTTACCGGTCCGCCGGCACCGTCAGCGCGGGCAACGCCGACAAGCTGACCACCAGCCTCGGCAAGGCCGCCGCGGCGGCCGGTAGCGGCCAGCCGGCGGAGGCGGTCACCCAGCTGACCGCCTTCCTCGACCAGGCCCGCGCGCTCAACGCCATCGGCGCGCGCAACCTGCTGGTCCGCGACGCCCAGGCGCTGATCGACCAGTTCGACAGGTGACCCGCCCGGCCCGACCGGGCCCACGGACCGCCTGAACCCGGGGCCTGCCCAGTGATGCTGGGCAGGCCCCGGCCGTTCCGGCACGGGCCGGCGACGGGGGCTGGACCGGCGAACGGGCAGGAGCCGACGGGTCTTGGCCGGCGACCGGGCACGGGCCGGCGGGCCTTGGCCGGCGACCGGGCCTGGGCCGGCGACCCGGTCAGCCGAGCTTGGCCAGCATCTGCTGCATGCGCTGGATCTCGATGCCCTGGTCGGCGTTGACCTCCCGGGCGAACTGGTCGCTCGCCGGTTCCAGGCCACCACCGGCGGCGTACAACTGCTCCACCATGGTCAGTGCGCCCTGGTGGTGGCGGATCATCGCGGTGAGGAAGAGCCTGTCGAACTCCGTCCCGCGTGCCTGCTTGAGCTGCTCGAACTGGGCGGCGGTGAGCATCCCCGGCATGAGCGCGTCATGCGCCGCCCCGTCGTGCGGGCCGGCGGCAGGCACGTTGCGCTCGGCGAGCCAGGTACGCATCCGGGCGATCTCGTCGCCCTGCGACACCTCGATCCGCTTGGCCAGCAGCGTCACGTCGGGGCTGGTGGTGCGCCCGGCCAGCAGCGCGGTCATCGCCAGGGCCTGGGTGTGGTGGGGGATCATGCCCTGCACGAACCGGCTGTCGGCGGCGGTGAACCCGGGCGGCGAGACCTGCGACAGGTCGGTGCCGGACAGTTGCCGGCCCGGCTGCCCGGGTGCGCCGGGCTGTACCACCCGGGACGTCGGCGGTTGGTACGCCGGGTCGTCCCGACCGGCCCAGACGGCCACGCCCACCGCCGTGCCGAGGACGGCCGTGGCGACCACACCGGAAACGACCACGCGACGGGGCAGCGGCACGGTTCACCTACCAGTCCTGGCTTGAGCTGCGCGGATTCCATGGGCATAGTGCCTCACCCCCGACCCCGCCCACCAGCCCACGAGCCGGTGGATTCGACCCACCCCCGGTCGACTTTTGCACAACCATCGAAAAGTTTCCCCGAATCGATCCAAAGTGCTAGTGTCTGCGATCAATCTTCGGTGTGACGCATTCCATACCGAACCGCCAACGGGAGAAAGTGGCGCGGTCCCCCGGCCGGGCCCACCACCACTGGAGGCACCATGACCACCCCGCACCGGCGGCGCAGATCCGCGCTCGTGGCCGCCGGCACCGCCCTGGCGACCGCCCTCGCCACCGGGTCCGTCGCCCCGGCCACCGCCGCCCCCGCCGCCGACCTGCCACCCCAGGAACCCGGCGTCACCCTGCGTACGTACGACATGGGCACCCCGCTGTCGGCGCTGTGCACCCTCAAGCCCGCCCAGACGCCCAACGTCGACAAGCTGATGCCGCAGGTCAACTGGAGCAGCACCGACGACTTCGGGCTCTCCGACCGGTTCGTCAGCCACGTCACCGGCAACCTCGCCGCACCCGTCGACGGCACCTACGCCTTCCGCCTCACCAGCGACGACGGCTCCCGACTGAGGATCGGCGACACCGTCGTCGTCGACCACGACGGACTGCACGGGGAAACCGCCAGGGAGGGGTCGGCCACCCTCACCGCCGGCCGGCACCCGCTGCGCATCGAGCACTTCGACGACGGCGGCGGCCAGGTGCTCCGGCTGGAGTGGCGTCCACCGGGCAGCACCGACTTCACCCTCGTCCCGACCTCCGCGCTGAGCACCGACGCCGGGGTCGTCCGGGTCACCGCGCCCGGCTGGAAGTACTGCGAGGGCGCCACCGACTCGGCCGGCGACGGCCTGCCGCTCGACCGGGTGCACCCCGGCTACACCCTCACCGACATGCGCCCCGACGGGTTCCGGCCGCAGGTCACCGGGATGGCGTTCCGGCCCGACGGCGCGCTGGTGCTGAGCACCTGGGGCGGCACCGACAACGCCACCGGCGAGATCTGGGTGGCCGAGGGGGCGACCGACGCGACCGGTCCCGACCAGGTCACCTACCGCCGGTTCGCCGACGGGCTGCGCGAGCCGCAGGGCGTCGCCGTGGTCGACGGCACCGTCTACGTCAGCCAGAAGCACGAACTGACCGCGCTGCGCGACACCGACGACGACGGCGTCGCCGACGACCGGCGTACGGTCGCCACCTGGCCGTGGGGCGGCAACTTCCACGAGTTCGCGTTCGGCCTGCTCTACCGGGACGGGTTCTTCCACCTCAACCTGTCGGTCGCGATCAACCAGGGCGGGGCCACCACCGTGCCGCAGCCCGCGCCGAACCGGGGCACCTCGATCAAGGTCAACGCCCGGACCGGCAAGATCACGTACGTGGCCGGCGGACTGCGCACCCCGAACGGGATCGGCTGGGGGCCGCGCGGCGAGGTCCTCGTCACCGACAACCAGGGCGGTTGGCTGCCCGCGTCCAAGCTGGTCCAGATCCAGCAGGGGGCGTTCTTCAACCACTACACCACCCCAGACGGGCCGTACGACGACAAGCCGGTGAGCCGGCCGATCGTCTGGCTCCCGCAGAACGAGATCGGCAACTCCCCGTCCAGCCCGGTGCTGTTGACCCAGGGCCCGTACGCCGGGCAGGTCGTCGTCGGCGACGTCACCTACGGCGGCCTGCAACGGGTGTACCTCGACGAGGTCGAGGGGCAGTACCAGGGGGCGGTGTTCCGGCACACCCAGGGCCTGGAGGCCGGCGTCAACGAGGTCACCCTCGGCCCCGACGGCGCGCTCTACGTAGGCGGCGTGGGTGCCGGCGGCAACTGGGGCCAGGAGGGCAAACTCAGCTACGGCCTCCAGAAGCTCACCCCCAACGGCACCTCGACCTTCGAGGTCAAGCAGATGCGGGCCACCGCCAACGGGTTCGACCTGGAGTACACCGAGCCGGTCTCGGCCGAGACCGCCGCCCGGCTCGCCGAGGCGTACCAGGTGACGCAGTGGCGCTACGGGGCGACCAGCCAGTACGGCGGTCCCAAGCTCGACCTGGAGAAACTCACAGTGACCAGGGCGGTGCTGGCGGCCAACGGGCGGACCGTCCGGCTGCGCATCCCCGGCCTCAAGGAGAACCGGGTGGTGCACGTCCGCTCGCCGCGCCCGTTCTCCGCCGCCGACGGCGAGCAGTTGTGGAACACCGAGGCCTGGTACACGCTCAACGAGATCCCCGGCCGGGTGGCCCAGCCGCAGACGTTCTTCGAGGCCGAGGAGGGTCGCACCGTCGGCGTCGGGATGGCCACCGACCACGCCGCCTACTCCGGTGCCGGCTTCGCCGCCGGGTTCGCCGACGACGGCGCGTCGACCCGGATCTCCGTCGACGTCCCCGAGGCCGGCAACCACGACCTGGCGATGCGCTACAGCAACGGCCCGAACCCGTTCTCCGGCCCCAAGCAACTCAGCCTGTACGTCAACGGCAAGCGGATCGAACAGACCGTCTTCCCGTCCACCGTCACCTGGGAGGAGTGGGGCACGGTCACCACGAAGGCGCACCTGCGGCGCGGACGCAACATCGTCGAGTACCGCAAGGAGAGCGCCGACTCCGGGCACGTCAACCTCGACGTGCTCGCCGTCCGGCCACGCGGGGAACGGATCACCCTGTTCGACGGCGGTGACCTCACCGAGTGGCAGCACACCGACGGGCGCGAACCGGAGTGGACGCTCGACGGCAACACCATGACCGTACGCGGCGGCGACCTGCGTACCGTGCAGGCGTTCGGCGACTTCCGGCTGCACGTCGAGTTCAACCTGCCGCTCTACCCGCCGGAGGTGACCGGCCAGCAGCGCGCCAACAGCGGCGTCTACCTCCAGGACCGCTACGAGATCCAGGTGCTCGACTCGTTCGGCATCGACCCGCCGCAGAACAACGACGCCGCCGCCATCTACACCCAGAAGGCGCCCGACGTGAACGCGGCCCGACCGCCGCAGACCTGGCAGACGTACGTCATCGAGTACCGCCAGGCCCGCTACGACGCGGCCGGCGTCAAGGTGGCGAACCCCCGGGTGACCGTGGTGTGGAACGGCGTCACCGTGCACGACGACGTGGAGATCCTCGGCCCGACCGGCGGCAGCCGGCCCGAGGGCCCGGCGGCCGGCGCGATCCGGCTCCAGGACCACGGCAACCCCGTCCAGTACCGCAACATCTGGATCAAACCGCTGGACGGGTGACCCGGGCCCGGCGGGGGACGCGGCCGGGACCGCCGTGGCGGTCCCGGCCGCTTCGCGTCGCGGGTCGGCCGGCCGTCGCCGTCTGCGTGGACCGCCCGAAGCTGCTAGGAACCCCGCGTCGACGGTACCGTCCTGATCGGACAGTAGGACAGGACGACCGAAGGGGCGAGCCATGACGTCGGCGTGGTCACCCGCTCCCGTCGGGATCGATGCCGACCGCTGGGTGACCCGGTCGGGCTGCCACACGGTGCTCGTCGTGACCCACACCCTCGCGAGCTGCCACCGGTTGCTCGACGTCATCGGATACGTCGAGAGCGACCCCCGGGTGCAGGTGGTCTTCACCATCGCCCCGGACGTCTTCAACCACCGGGTGGAACAACTCCTCGACGGGCTCGGCGCGCTCGTCCTGCCCTGGCAGCAGGCCGTCCGGGAACGCTTCGACCTCGGCCTCGCCGCCGCCCACGGCGGACTGCACCAACTCCACGCGCCCCTGCTGCTGCTGGCCCACGGAGCCGGGCGCAGCAAGCGGGTGCGTTCCGGCCCGACCGCTGGACCGGCACCCGCCGACCGCCCCGTCTACGGTCTCGACGCGCAACGGCTCACCCACGACGGACGGGTGCTCCCGGCGGCTCTCGCCCTCTCCCACGA
Source organism: Micromonospora wenchangensis (assembly GCF_002210435.1). Lineage (GTDB taxonomy): Bacteria > Actinomycetota > Actinomycetes > Mycobacteriales > Micromonosporaceae > Micromonospora > Micromonospora wenchangensis. The sequence continues at coordinate 28,617 of NZ_MZMV01000014.1, read as the reverse complement.
ATACGAGGTGGAGGTGCTGCGACGGCAGTGCCCGCAGGCGCTCGGGACGGCGGTGGTCGTCGGTGACCCCTGCGTCGACCGGCTCGTCGCCAGCCTGCCCCGCCGCCCGGACTACCGGCGGGCCATGGGGCTGGACGAAAACCAGGAACTCGTGGTGGTCGCCTCCACCTGGGGCCCGGACGGCAGCTTCGGACGTTGGCCCGACCTGCTACCGCAGGTGATGGCACAGCTCCCGGCCGAGCGCTACCGGGTCGCCGCGCTGCTGCACCCGGCGATCTGGGCCGCCCACGGGCACCGCCAGATCCGCGCCTGGCTCCGGAGCTGCCTCGACGCCGGGCTGCTGCTGCCCGGACCGAGCGAGGACTGGCGGCCCCCGGTGGTCGCCGCCGACCACGTCATCGGTGACCACGGCTCCGTCACCGCCTACGCCGCCGCCGTCGGACGTCGGACCCTGATGCTCCCCGCCCCGGGGCCGACGCCCGCCCCCGGTACGCCGCAACATCTGCTCGCCCTCCACGCGCCCCGGCTGGACCCGCACCGGCCGCTGCTGCCCCAGCTCGCTCTCACCGGCGGGATCGACCCGGCGGCGGTGCTGGGCGCGTTGACCGCCCGCCCGGGCGACGCCGCGGCGCTGCTGCGGCGCACCATGTACCGCCTGCTCCAGCTCACCGAGCCCGACCGGCCCCAGCGGACCGACCCGGTGCCGGTGCCCCGCCCGAGCGACCGGGACACCGACCCGGCCGGGTGACCCCGTCGTCCGGTGCCGGGCCAGCCGGCCACCGCCCCGCGCGACGGCCGCGCTCACCCATCCCGCGTCGGGCCCCCGGGCAGGTGGGGCAGCGGCGTCACCGGCGGACGCCACTCCAGCAACAGCGCCGTCGCGTCGTCGTCGACTTGCCCCTCCTGGTAGGCGACCACCGCGCGCACCAACCGGCGCATCGTCTCCGGGGTGGCCAACCGGTCGTTGAGGGCGCGGTCGACGAAGTCGACGAGCCGCGTCAACCCGAACCGTTCCCCGTCCAGGCCGCGCGCGTCGGTGATGCCGTCGGTGTAGGCGAGGATGCGGTCGCCGGGGTGCAACTCCTCCTCGTACACCTCGGGGCGGCGGGTCGCCAGGTGGCCCAGGCCGAGCGGGAGGGCGGTCGGGCCCGGCAGCTCCCGGATCGCCTTTCCGTCGCGCAGCAGCAGTGCGCCCGGGTGGCCGGCGTTGATCACCCGGAGTCGTCCGGTGCTCGGCTCCAGCTCGACCAGGAGCGCCGTGGCGAACAGGTGCGGGTGCTCGGAGCGTATCCATTTGTCGATGCTGAGGGCCGTGTCGACCAGGTCGAGGCCGCAGCGGCGGGCGTTGCGGTAGGCGCTGACCGCGAGGGAGGCGAGGGTGCTGGCCTTGATGCCGTGCCCGCAGGTGTCGAAGAGCCCCACGCTGAGCACGTCGCCGTTGAGCGCGTAGTCGAAGACGTCGCCGCCGACGTCGTAGCACGGTTCGAGGATGGTGGTGAGCACCATGTCGTCCGTGGCGAAGGTCAGCGGCGGCAGCAGCCCCCAGAGGATCTCGGCGGCCACCTGCATGGGCAGCCGCCGTCGTAGCCGTTCGACCACGTCACCGTACGGTCGGCGGTTCACCACCAGTTGCCCGACGCAGGTCGCCAGTTCCCGCGCCGGCCCGTCCAACGCACGGTCACCTGCGGCCGGTGAGACGATCTCCAGGACGCCCATCCGTTCGCACCCGACCAGCAACGGAACCCAGATCCGGTCCGGGTTGTCGGTCGCCCGCTGCACGTCGAGACCGGTGAACGCCCTACCCGCGAGGGTCGTCTCGATCGACAGGCTCTCCCGGACCGGCCCGGCGCCGAGCAGCGGCACCAGGCTGGCCTGCTGGTAGTCCGCCAGGTAGATCACGATCTCGGTGGCGTCCACGGCCGGCGCGACGCGGTTCACCAGCAGCGGCAGGTCGTCCGGCCCGCCCCGGGGTGCGGCGAGCTGGAGCCAACGCACCGCGTCACCCGCGTCGACCATTTAGCTGAGCCTCCCCCACGTTGTCCTCCACACCGTAGGAGTCCCGGGGGCAACCCGCCACCGGCCGATACGGGGGCACAGCGGACAGGGAGAATGCCGGTGGCGGACATCTCCGTCCGCACGAACGAGGGAGGCAGCGGCGTGGTCGTCGCAGGGCTCGTCCTGGCCGGCATCGCCGGCCTCATCCACGTCTACATCTTCTACCTGGAGTCCGTCGTCTGGACCGGTGCACGGGCCCGCGCGGTCTTCGGCACCAGCCGCGAGGAGGCGGAGGTCACCCGGCAGCTCGCCTTCAACCAGGGCTTCTACAACCTCTTCCTGGCCGTCGCGGTGGTCGTCGGCATCGTCGCGTACGCCGTGGGCGCGCACCCGGTCGGCGCGACCCTGGTCTTCGTCGGCGCGGGGTCGATGGTCGCCGCCGGTCTGGTGCTGCTGGTCTCGGCACCCTCGAAGGCCAGCGCCGCGCTCAAGCAGCTCCTCCCCCCGCTGCTCGCCGTCGTCGCCCTGGCGGTCGGCCTCAGCCTCGGATAGGAGGGGGACAGCGACGCTCGGTGATGTCTTCGTACGATGCTGCCTTCCGTGATGGTGATCCGGGGGTCCAGCCGCAAGAGCAACACCGACGGCCTGATGGTCGTCGCGGCGGTGGCCGCCGAGGCGCTCGGCCGGGGCGCGGCCTGAGACCGGGCCGCGCCGGTCAGGGGCGGTAGCGGTAGCCCATGCCCGGCTCGGTGATCAGGTGCCGGGGCCGGGCCGGGTCGTCCTCCAGTTTGCGCCGCAACTGCGCCAGGTACTGCCGCAGGTAGTTGGTCTCCTGCTGGTACTCCGGCCCCCACACCTCGTGCAGGAGCTGGCGTTGGCTGATCAGCTTCCCGGGGTGGCGCAGCAGCCGTTCCAGCACCGCCCACTGGGTGGGGGTGAGCCGGATCTCGGTGCCGTCGTCCCGGGTGACGGTGCGGGTGGCGAGGTCGACTGTGTGCCGCCCCACCCGGGCGGTCGCCGTCGCGTCGACGGGTGAGCTGGCGAGGCGGCGGGTGACGGCGCGGATGCGGGCGAGGAGTTCGTCCACCCCGAACGGCTTGGTGACGTAGTCGTCGGCGCCGGCGTCGAGGGCGGCGACCTTGTCCGCGCTGCCGGCCCGGCCGGAGAGCACGATGATCGGGATCGTGGTCCAGCCACGCAGGCCCCGGATGACCGCCACGCCGTCGAGGTCGGGCAGGCCCAGGTCGAGCACCACCAGGTCCGGCGGGTGGCCGGCGGCGGCCTTCAGCGCGGCCGTGCCGGTCCCGGCGACCTCGACGTCGTACCCCCGGGCGCGCAGGTTGATCCGCAGCGCGCGGAGGATCTGCGGTTCGTCGTCGACGACCAGGATGCGGGTCACCGGTCCGGCCTCTCGTCGGCGGCGGGTAGCCGCAGCACCATGGTCAGCCCTCCGCCGGGGGTGGTCTCCGGGGTGATGCTGCCACCCATCGCCTCGGCCAGCCCCCGGGACAGGGCCAGCCCGAGCCCCACCCCGGTCTGGTTGTCCCGGTCGCCGAGCCGCTGGAACGGCAGGAAGACGTGCTCCCAGCGGTCCTCGGGGATGCCCGGTCCGGTGTCGATGACCCGCAGCTCCACCTGCCCGGCGTGGGCGCTGGCGGTGATCGTGGGGGGCCGGCCGGCCGGGCTGTGCCGCAGCGCGTTGGCGACGACGTTGACCAGCACCCGTTCCAGCAGGCCCGGGTCGGCGTCGACGGCCGGCAGGTCGGCGGGGATGTCGGTGCGCACCTCGGCGGCGGCCGGCCCCAGCTCGTCCAGGGCCAGCGGTACGGCGTCCTCCAGCCCGACCGCGGTGCGGGTGACGCCCAGCGCGCCGGCCTGCAACCGGCTCATGTCGAGCAGGTTCGCCACCAGCCGGCCGAGCCGGTCCAGGGACTCGTCGGCGGTGGCGAGCAGTTCGGCCCGGTCCTCCGGGTCGAACTCGACGTCCGGGCTGCGCAGGCTGCTCACCGCCGCCTTCGCCGACGCCAGCGGCGTACGCAGGTCGTGGCTGACGGCGGCGAGCAGCGCGGTGCGCAACCGGTCGGCCTCGGCGAGCGGCCGGGCGGTGGCGGCCTCCTCGGCGAGCCGTTCCTGACGCAGCGCGACGGCGGCCTGCGCGGCGAACGCCTCGACGATGCGCCGGTCGGCGGCCTCCAGCCGACGGCCGCTGAGCACCACGGTCAGCCGCTCGTCGACCGGCACCGTGGTCTCCCCCGCGCCGGGGCTGCCCGCCGGGTCCACCCCGACGCTGGCGACCCGACGCCACACGCCCTCCTCGTGGGCCCGTCCGGGCCGGCCCTGCGCGTCGGGGGCGAGTTCCAGCACGCTGACCGCGCGCAGCGCGAAGGTCTCCCGCAGCCGGTCCAGCAGTGCCGGCAACGGTCGCTCGCCGCGCAGCACGCTGCCGGCGACGGTGGCCAGGGTCTGCGCGTCGGCGGCGGCGCGGGCCGCCTCCCGGGTACGCCGGGCCGCCACGTCCACCACCCCGCTCACCGCGACCGCCACCGCGACGAAGACGCCCAGCGCGAGCAGGTTGTCCGCCTCGGCGATGGTCAGCGTGCGGTACGGCGGGGTGAAGAACCAGTTCAGCAGCAGCGATCCGCCGAGCGCGGCGACCAGCGCCGGCCACAGGCCACCGACCAGCGCCACCCCGACCACCCCGGCCAGGAAGATCAGGATGTCGTTGGTCAGGGTGAGGTCCGGCAGCACCGACAGCAGCAGGGTGAGCAGCGGCAGGCCCAGCCCGGCGAGCGCGAACCCGAGCAGTCGACGCCGCCGGGACAGCGCCGCCGGGACCGCCGCCCCGCGTCGGCCCCGCCCGGCCTGCGGGTGGGTCACCAGGTGCACGTCGATCGCCCCGGAGCGGGCCGTGGTGGTGACGCCGACGCCCCGGGCGAACAGGTGGGCGAACCGGCCGCGCCGGCTCGCGCCGAGCACCAGTTGGGTGGCGTTGACCCCCCTGGCGAAGTCGAGCAGGGCGGCCGGGACGTCCCCGCCGAGCACCTGGTGGTAGCTGCCGCCGAGGCTCTCCACCAGGACCCGCTGCCGGGCGAGCTGGGCCGGGTCCGCCCCGGCCAGCCCGTCGTTGCGGGCCACGTGCACGGCGAGCAGGTCGGCGCCCTTGCTCCGGGCGGCGATCCGGGCGGCCCGGCGGATCAGCGTCTCCCCCTCCGGGCCGCCGGTGAGGGCGACGACGACCCGTTCCCGGGCCTCCCAGGTGGCGGAGATGCCCTGCTGGGCCCGGTACCGGTCGAGCTGGTCGTCGACCTTGTCGGCCAGCCAGAGCAGGGCCAGCTCGCGCAGCGCGGTGAGGTTGCCGACCCGGAAGTAGTTGCCCAGCGCGGCGTCGATCCGGTCGGGCCGGTAGATGTTGCCGTGCGCCATCCGCCGGCGCAGCGCCTCCGGGGTCATGTCGACCAGTTCGACCTGCTCGGCGGCGCGCACCACGGCGTCCGGGACGGTCTCCCGCTGGGTGGTGCCGGTGATCCGGGCGACCACGTCGTTGAGCGACTCCAGGTGCTGCACGTTGACCGTAGACAGCACCGAGATGCCCGCGTCGAGCAGTTCCTGGACGTCCTGCCAGCGCTTGCCGTGCCGGGAGCCGGGCACGTTGGTGTGGGCCAGTTCGTCGACGACGACCAGCTCCGGGCGGCGGGCCAGCACGGCGTCGAGGTCCAGCTCGGTGAAGTCGGTGCCCCGGTAGCGCAGCGGGCGGCGGGGCAGCACCGTCAGGTCACCGATCATCGCGGCGGTCTGTGGCCGGCCGTGCGTCTCCACCAGGCCGACCACCACGTCGGTGCCCCGCTCGGCCCGCCGCCGGGCCTCCTCCAGCATCGCGTACGTCTTGCCGACCCCGGGGGCGGCACCCAGGTAGATGCGCAGTTCACCTCGTGGCACGCGTCCATCCTCCCGCTGTGCGTACCGCCCCGGGGCGCGACCGCCGGGCCGGCACCCCGGGCGGGGGTGCCGGCGGCGGAGGTCAGCGGGCGGGCAGGTTCCGGTCCAGGGCCAGGTTGAGTTCCAGCACGTTCACCGCGGGGGCGCCCATGAAGCCGAGCGCCCGCCCGGTGGTGTGCTCGGCGACCAGCCGCCGCACCACCGCCGGGTCCGCGTCCCGCTCCCGCGCCACCCGGGCCACCTGGATCGCGGCGTACGCGGGACTGATGTGCGGGTCGAGGCCGCTGCCGCTGGCGGTGACCGCGTCGGCGGGGACGGCGGGGTGCTCCGGCGCGTCCCCCCGGACGGGGGTGACCAGCCCACCGGCGGCCCGGTAGTCCTCCCCGGGCTGCGCCAGCTCCACCGGCACCCCCTGCCAGGAGGCGACGAACGGGGTGGCCGGGGCGGTCTGGTTGACGCTGACCACCCGGGTGATCCGGCCGGTCAGCCCGTCGGCGCGGAACACCGCCAGCACCGCGCCCACCCCGTCGGGCGTGCAGTACGGCCGCCGCCCGTCGACGCCGTCGAGTAGGCCGACCGCCCGGCTGCGCGCGCAGACCTGGCTGAGCAGGCTCCGGGTCGACTGCCGCGGGTCGGCGGCGAGGGTGTCCACCACGCTCTCCGGGCCGAGGTTCGAGGCGGCGGAGGCGGTCGGATCGTAGCCGTCGCCGGCCGCCGACGGGCGGGACTGGAAGTAGCGCGGGACGGGGTTGCCGTCGGCGTCGGTGAAGGACTGGCCGATCAGGGCGCTGCCGACGGCCCGGCCGTCCACGGTCAGCAGCGATCCGTCGGCCTTCGCGTCGAGGCCGGGGAGCCGGCCGGCGGCGACCAGGGCGAGCGGGTAGGCGACGCCGAGCAGCGCGGTGAACACGAGCAGGGCACGCAGGGCGGCGAGGTGTTGGGCGGGCCAGGCAGGTAGGCGCATCACGAGATCCCCGGGACGTACTGGACGAGCAGGTCGATGAGCTTGATGCCGACGAACGGCGCGACGAGGCCGCCGACGCCGTAGACCAGCAGGTTGCGGCCGAGCAGTGTCGACGCGGCGGCCGGCCGGTACCGCACGCCGCGCAGGGCCAGCGGGATGAGCGCGACGATGACCAGGGCGTTGAAGATCACCGCGGCCAGGATCGCCGACTCGGGGCTGCCCAGCCGCATCACGTTGAGCCGGTCCAGGCCCGGGTAGAGGCCGGCGAACATGGCCGGGATGATCGCGAAGTACTTCGCCACGTCGTTGGCGATGCTGAACGTGGTCAACGCGCCCCGGGTGATCAGCAGTTGCTTGCCGATCTCGACGATCTCGATCAGTTTCGTCGGGTCGGAGTCCAGGTCGACCATGTTGCCGGCCTCCTTCGCCGCCGACGTGCCCGTGTTCATCGCGACGCCGACGTCGGCCTGGGCCAGGGCGGGGGCGTCGTTGGTGCCGTCCCCGGTCATCGCGACCAGCCGGCCGCCCTCCTGCTCCCGGCGGATCAGGGCGAGCTTGTCCTCCGGGGTGGCCTCGGCGAGGAAGTCGTCCACCCCTGCCTCGTCGGCGATCGCCTGCGCGGTACGCGGGTTGTCGCCGGTGATCATCACGGTCCGGATGCCCATCCGGCGCAGCTCGGCGAACCGCTCCCGCATCCCGGTCTTCACCACGTCCTTGAGGTGGATGACGCCGAGCGTGCGGGCGGGTTCCCCGGCGACGTGTTCGGCCACCACCAGCGGGGTGCCGCCGTGTCCGCCGATCCCGTCGACGATCCGGTCGACCCCGGTGCCGGGCTCGCCGCCGTGCTCGCGTACCCAGGCCAGCACCGCCGTCGCCGCGCCCTTGCGGACCTGGCGGGCCGGCGCGTCAGGTGGCGTCAGGTCGACGCCGCTCATCCGGGTCTGCGCGGTGAACGGCACGAATTCGGCGCACGGCAGCGGGTCCGGCTCCGGCGCACCCGGGTCGAACTCCCGCGCGGCCAGCGACACCACCGACCGCCCCTCGGGCGTCTCGTCGGCGAGGCTGGACAGCCGCGCGGCGGCGGCCACCTCGCCGGCGGTGGCCCCGTCGACCGGCAGGAACGCGGTGGCCTGCCGGTTGCCCAGGGTGATCGTGCCGGTCTTGTCGAGCAGCAGGGTGCTGACGTCCCCCGCCGCCTCCACCGCCCGGCCGCTCATCGCGAGCACGTTGCGCTGCACGAGGCGGTCCATGCCGGCGATGCCGATCGCCGACAGCAGCGCCCCGATGGTCGTCGGGATCAGGCAGACCAGCAGGGACACCAGCACCACCCCGGTCACCCCGGTGCCGGTGACCGCCCCGGTGTCCGGGGCGGCGGCCTGCCAACCCTTGGCGAAGATCGCCAACGGTTGGAGGGTGACCACGGCCAGCAGGAAGATCAGGGTGAGCGCGGCGAGCAGGATGTTCAGCGCGATCTCGTTCGGGGTCTTCTGCCGGTCGGCCCCCTCGACCAGGGCGATCATCCGGTCGATGAAGCTCTCCCCCGGCCGCTGGCTGATCCGCACGACGATCCGGTCGGAGAGCACCCGGGTGCCGCCGGTGACGGCACTGCGGTCGCCGCCGGACTCCCGGATCACCGGGGCGGACTCACCGGTGATCGCGGACTCGTCGACGCTGGCGATGCCCTCGACGACGTCGCCGTCGCCGGGGATGATCCCGCCGGCGTCGACCAGGACGACGTCCCCCTGCCGTAGCTGCGGCGCCGGCACCACCTCGTCGGTGTACGCGTCGGCGGGCGCGCCCGGGGCCCAGCCGACCAGCCGGGTGGCGACGGTGTCCTGCCGGGCCCGACGCAGCGTGGCGGCCTGCGCCTTGCCCCGGCCCTCGGCGACCGCCTCGGCGAGGTTGGCGAAGATCACGGTGAGCCAGAGCCAGCCGGTGATCGCCCAGCCGAACACCGACGGGTCGGTGACCGCCAGGACGGTGGTGAAGGCCGCGCCGATCGCCACGATCAGCAGCACCGGGCTGCGCCACAGGGTGCGCGGGTCGAGTTTGCGCAGGGCCCCGGGCAGGGACCTGGCCAGTTGCCGGGGGTCGAGCAGGCCGCCGCCGGCCCGCGGGGTGGGGGTGTCGACGGCCGGCCGGTCGTCGTCGGTGGTCACGGACGCGACGGACATGTCCTCGTTCCTCATCCGGGTCACAGCCCTTCGGCCAGCGGGCCGAGCGCGAGCGCGGGCAGGTAGGTGAGCGCCACCAGGATCACCGTGACGCCGACGACCATCCCGACGAACAGTGGTCGGTGCGTCGGCAGGGTGCCCCCGGAGGCGGGGACGGGCGCCTGGCGGGCGAGCGAGCCGGCCAGGGCGAGCACGAAGACGATCGGCAGGAACCGGCCGAGCAGCATGCACAGCCCGAGCGCGGTGTTCCACCACGCGGTGTTCACGGTGATCCCGGCGAACGCCGAGCCGTTGTTGTTGCTCGCCGAGGTGAACGCGTAGAGCACCTCGGTCAGGCCGTGCGGGCCGGTGTTCAGCGCGGTCACGTCGTTGCCGGTGGCGAAGGCGGTGGCGGTGCCGATCAGCACCAGAGCCGGGGTGACCAGGAAGTACAGCGAGGCGAAGGTGATCTCCCGGGTGCCGATCTTCTTGCCCAGGTACTCCGGGGTCCGGCCGACCATCAGCCCGGCGACGAACACCGTGATCACCGCGAGGACCAGCAGCCCGTACAGGCCGGCACCGACGCCGCCGGGGGCGACCTCGCCGAGCATCATGTTGCCCAACGTCATCATCCCGCCCAGCGCGGTGTACGAGTCGTGGAACGAGTTCACCGCACCGGTCGAGGTCAGCGTGGTGACCGCCCCGAACGTCGCCGAGTCCGACACGTCGAAGCGGACCTCCTTGCCCTCCAGCGCCGCGCCGACCGCCTGCGGCACGGCGCCCTGCCCGGCCAGCTCGAACCCGGTGGTGAGGGCGATGCTGCCGAGCGCCAGGACGGCCATCACCGCGACGACGGCGTAGCCCTGCCGTTGCTGGCCGACCATCCGGCCGAGGACCCGGGGCAGGCTGAACGGGATCAGCAGGATCAGGAACAGCTCGACCCAGTTCGTCCAGGCGGTGGGGTTCTCGAACGGGTGGGCGCTGTTGGCGTTGTAGAAGCCGCCGCCGTTGGTGCCCAACTCCTTGATCACCTCCTGGCCGGCCACCGGCCCGCCGGGGAGGCTCTGGGCCCCGCCGGTCAGGGTGGTCACGTCGGTGCCGGCGGAGAGGTTCTGCACCACGCCGCCGAGCATCAGCACCAGTGCGCCGAGCACCGCGACCGGCAGCAGCACCCGCAGCACGATCCGCACCAGGTCGACCCAGAAGTTGCCCACCTCGCCGGTGCGGCTGCGGGCGAAGCCCCGGATCAGGGCCACCGCCACGGCGATGCCCACCGCGGCGGAGACGAAGTTCTGCACCGCCAGCCCGGCCATCTGCACCAGGTGCCCCATGGTCGACTCGCCCGCGTACCACTGCCAGTTCGTGTTGGTCACGAAGGACACCGCGGTGTTCCAGGCACCGTGCGGCACCACCGGGTCGAAGCCGAGCGACAGCCACAGGTGGTTCTGCCACCGCTGGAGGGCGTAGAGGAACAGGACCGAGACGGCGGAGAAGGCGAGCACGCTGCGGGCGTAGACGCCCCACGACTGTTCGGCGGCCGGGTTCACCCCGACCAGCCGGAACACCCCGCGCTCCAGCCGGGACCGACGGGTGCCGGTGACCGACCGGTACAGGTGGTCACCGAACGGGCGGTACGCGACGACGAGCGCCACCACCAGGGACGCCACGAAGACGACGCCGGCTGTCCCCGTGGTCATCAGAACCGCTCCGGGAACAGCAGCGCGACGACCAGGAACACACCCAGACCGATCGCCAGCACCAGGCCGACGGCGTTGACGGCGTTCACCGCTTCTCCACGCCCCTCACCACGAGGGTGAGCGCCGCGAACAGCACCACCGTCACCAGCACGAACACCACGTCAGACACGCGGACTCCCCCAACCGGACGGGTACGCGTGACCGCCTACCGGCCACGCCGGGCAATCACAACGCGCCGTCGTCCGGCGGGACAGGGTCCATAACGCGACCGTGACGGGGGGCCACGGTTTCTTGACGGGTTCTTCACGCCGGCCACCGTCGCGGTGACGGTGGTCACGGTGGTGCCGGTCCGCGCCCCGCTACGGGGGCGGCCCGGGTCAGCGGCGGATGACCCGCCGGATCGACTCGGGCACCCGGCGGGCCACCGCCCGCCGCAGCCGGAAACGCAGGCTGCCCAGGTACGGCACTGAAACCGGGCGGGCCCCGTCGGTCGCGCAGCGGAACGCCACCGGGAGTACGGCGTCCTCGGTCCAGCCGCAGCAGGTGACCCGGGCCTTGAGGTCCCAGGTGCCCCTGCTCCGGCCGCCGTTGAGCGCCCCTACGTCGAGGCGGGCGGTGCCCCGCTGGACCAGCCGCAGCTCGCCGTCGGCGGCCGGGACCAGTTCGACGGTGCCGGTGACCGGCACGAAGAACTCCTCCCGGGTGTCCCGCCGCCGGGCGATCACGTCGAGCTTGGACTGCTTGATCCGGGCGGTGGCGTCCCGCAGGTCGGCCGGGACGTCGTCCACCGGCACCACCAGCAGCCGCTGCTCGCCGTCGGCGGTGAGGGTGAGCGGCCGGTCGCCGAAGAACAGCTCGGCGGTGAGGGTGACGGTCAGGGTGGTGGCGTCCCGCTCGACCCGCCGCACGGTGGGCACGGCCCGGACGGCCGCCTCCCACTCGGCGAGCCGGCGCAGGTCCGGGGTGCGTCCCTGCTCGACGAGCCGGGTGATGATCCGTTGCAGCGGCGGCAGGCCGGCCGCGACGCCCGGGGCGAACCGGTCCCGGATCGTCCGCTGCGCCTCGCCGACGAGCTGGTCCACCCAGTCTGCGGGCGCGTTGAGCAGCCGCCGGCCGCGCAACCGGGAGACCATCTCGTTGCGCAGCCACCGCCGGTGCAACCGGTCGCGCAGCGGGCCGGGTTCGGTGTGCTCGTCGACGATGTCGAGCGCCTCGCGCAGGTTGACGAAGTAGCCGGCCGGCTCCAGCGCGGTGGCCGTGACGTTGCCGGCGTCGACCCGCCGCTGGTGGTGGTAGCAGACGTAGTCGGCCAGCACGCAGGTGCGCTTGGACAGGAAGAACGCCCGGGTGACGAAGACGTGGTCCTCCAGCCGGCGCTTGCCCTCGGGGAACCGCAGCCCGTGCTCGACGAGGAAGGACCGCCGGAACAGCTTGTGCGCGGTGAGGCTGTCGATCAGGGGTGAGTTCTCCAGCGTGGCGTCGAACCGGTTGCGCCGGAACAGCTCACGCGGCACCGAACGGCGGTGCCCGGCCATCTTGCCGACCACCAGGTCCGCGTCGTGCTCGGTGGCGCAGGCGTGGAGGCGTTCCAGCGCCTCCTCGCCGAACCAGTCGTCGTCGTCGGCGAAGAAGACGTACTCGCCCCGGGCGTGCTCGACGCCGAGGTTGCGGGGGCGCGACGGCCAGCCGGAGTTGTCGATGTGCAGCACCCGGAAGTGCGGGTGGGCGGCGGCCAGCTCGTCGAGGCGGGGGCCGGTCGAGTCGGTCGAGCCGTCGTCGACGAACATGACCTCGAACTCACCGGCGGGCAGCGACTGGCCCAGCAACGAGGTGACGAGCTTCTCGATGTGCGGCCCGGAGTTGTACGCCGGGACCACGACGGTCACCTTGGGGGTCTTCGTACTGGCGGTCATGGCTCTTCCTGAGGCGGTCCGTGAGCCGGCGCGGGGATGCGCCCAACCGTGCGGACGGGCACCCGTTCGCGGGGCGTTCCGTCGCCGACATGGCCCGTTCAGTTTGCGGACTTTACGCGACCGCAGGGGCTGACGCAGGCCCCGAATCGGATGATTTCCGCGATGCCCGGCGGGACGCCGTGACCCCACCCGTTCCTGCCTGGCAGACCACCCTCGACAGTGGCCCGAAGCACACCCCGCGCGCCTGCGGCGGGCGGCGTGGCGTGGCGACGAATCCCCGACACCGGGGGCGGGCATAGCAGACCGCTACGCAGGGTAAACCGGGATCATGGCACAGCTTCTCACCTCGCCGCCCCCGCCGCAGGCCGCCGAGTTGCGCCGGTGGGAACTGGCCGACCCCGCCGATCTGCGCACCCTGCGCGCCTCTCTGCACGAGGCCCTCACCGGTGAGCAACTTCTCGACGGTCAACGGATGGACGAGGTCCCCGAGTTGATCGTCCTGGTAGCTACCGAACTCGCCACCAATGCCCTCAAACACGGCATTCCGCCGACCATCGTCCGGTTGCTGGCCGTCGACGACTCGCTCATCCTCGACGTGGCCGACCACGACCTCAGCACCATCCCCGAACTGTCCGACACCCGCCCGATGGGCGCCGGGGGCCGCGGGCTCCAGATCGCCATGGCCGTCTCGCTGAAGGTCGGCTGGTACGCCACCGACCGCACCAAGAACATCTGGGCGTCCTTCCCCCGCCGTTGAGCGGACGGGGACGCGAAGCAACAGGGCCGATGATGCGCCTTCGCCCGCCCGGGACAGCGCATCATCGGCCCACCCGAGCCGATCGACGCCCGCCCGGCGGCCGGGGTCAGTCGTCGGTGGGGATCGGGTCGTCGTACTCGCCGGACGGGCCGGTGAGCAGGGTGCCGCCCACCACCGGCCAGGCGTTCGGCCGGCAGCCGTGCAGGCCGAGGGTCTGCTGCTGCATGACCGGGGCCGGCCCGCCCGCCGCCGGACACCGTTCGTGCCCCCGGCCCAGCCGGTGCCCCACCTCGTGGTTGAGCACGTACGCCCGGTAAGTACCGAGATCACCCCTGAAGTCGGGGACGCCCAGGGCCCAGCGCGCCACGTTGACCACCACCCGGTCACCGTTGCGGCAGGAGGTGTACCTGTCGGAGGTGTCCCCGCACAGCTCACCCCGGGTGACCGGGGTGGTCAGCAGCACGGTGAAGTCGGCCGGGGTGTCGCCGCCGACCCGTTGCAGCCGCCACCGGCCGTCGGCGGTCCAGCCCCGACGGTCGGCGAGCACCACCGCCACCTCCCGCCCGAACCGCTCCGGGTCGACGTCGTCGATGCCGCCCTCCACCGCCACCCGGTAGCGCAGCAACTGCCCGCCGCGCCCGGCCACCGCACCCTGGGCGGTCGCCGTCCGCCAGGTGCCGGTCCCCCGTTGCGGATAGCGCAGCGCCACCGGCGCGGGCCTGGCGGCGGGGGGCGCGGCGGAGGAGAGCGGGGCGGGCACCTGCTCCCCGGGCGGCACCGCCGCGTTGGCCGGCCGGAGCGGTTCCCGCCGTACGTCGCCGACGAGGGCGCCCAGGTCGACGCCCTGCCGCTGGGCCACCACCGCGCCGCCGGCGGCCAGCCCGGCCACCACCAGCACCGCCGTCAGGACGCCGGCCGGGGTCACGCCCCGCCGTCGCCCCCGGTGCCGGCCACGGTCGACGGACTCGCTCACCGTCAGGGTGCTCACCGTTCGCCTCCTGGTCCACCCGGGTCCACTCCGGGCAGGAGTACGGGCGCGGGCGACGAACGGATGAGTGGCGGGCAGGGGCAATCCGGGCCCGGGTACCGTTGCCGGGCAGACACTCCCGACGATCCGGACACCACCCGGCCGTCGTCCCCGAGGAAGGACCACAGGTGCCGGACGCCGACGCCCTCATCACCGCCGCGGTCGCGGCGGTGCGCGGCACCGACGTACGCGACGCGGAGCGGAAGCTGGACCGGCTGGTGGTCGGCAGCGCCCCGGCGCAGGCCGACGACGACGGCGGCCGGGACGTTCCCGCCGGGCCGGCGGCGGTGGACGCCGCGCTGTTGCGCCGGCTCGTCGCCGCCGTGCACCGGCTCTGGCCCCGGGGCTGGCAACCGGCCGACGTGGCCCGGATCGTGGCCCGCCGGCTCGGCGCACGCCCCGGCCGGCTGGTCGTCGACGCCCTCGCCGCCGACCGGGCGGCCCAGCCCGGCCCGGTGCCGCAGTGGTGGGACGACCAGTTGACCGCCCTGGACGCCCGGGTCCGCTGGGACGACGACGCGGGCTGGCTGGGCGGTTGGGCGACCCGCGAGGGCACGGACCGGATCGCCGCGCTGCGCGACGCGGTCGAGGTGCTGGCGCTGCTGGCCGGCCTGCCGCCGGTCGCGGTGCTGCGCCCACCGCCCGGCGGCGTCGGTGCCGTGACCGTGACCGGGGCGCCCGGGCCGTCCGGCTCCCGCGTCCTCGACCGGGTACGCGCGCTGTTGGCCAAGGCGGAGTCCACCACCTTCCCCGCCGAGGCGGAGGCGTTCACCGGGAAGGCGCAGGAGTTGATCGCCCGGCACAGCCTGGAACGGGCGCTGGTCGAGTCGACGGCCGCTCACCCGGACCAGCCCGGCGGGGTCCGGATCAGCACCGACGCCCCGTACGCGGGCGCGAAGGCGCTGCTGGTGCAGGAGGTGGCGGCGGCGAACCGGTGCGAGTCGGTCTGGTCGGACGATCTCGGCTTCGCCACCGTGCTCGGCTTCCCCGCCGATCTGGAGGCGGTCGAACTGCTGCACACCTCGCTGCTGGTGCAGGCCACCGCCGCGATGCTGCGCGGCCGGCGGGAACGGCGCGGCGGCGGCCGGCGGACGAAGGCCTACGACGAGGCTTTCCTGCACGCCTTCGCCAGCCGCATCGGTGAGCGGCTGCGGGCCGCGACCGACGCGGCGGACCGGCAGGCGGCGCGGGACACCGGGGCGGACCGGCTGCTGCCGGTGCTCGCGGCCCGCTCCGGCGCGGTCCGGGAGCGGATGGACACCCTCTTCCCCGGCGTCACCCGGGCCCGGCTGACCGTGCGGGACGCCGAGGGCTGGCAGTCCGGCACCTCCGCCGCCGACCGGGCCTCGCTCGCCGGTAGCGCGCCGCCGTCCCGCCCGCTGACCGGTCGACGCTGAGCTGTCGCCTGAGCCGTGGCGCCGGCTCAGACGTGGCAGTCGCGGGTGAGCCGGGGCGGGATGTCGACGAAGTCGGTGCCCATCCAGCTCGCCGGGCTCTTGGCCGCCGCCCCGGCGTCGATCTTCGTGGCGGTCTCCTCGACCAGCTTCCTGATCCGGTCGTCGCGCGCCTTGCGGGCCTGCGCGCGGACGTCGTCGGCGAGCCGGCTCAGCCGCCCCTTGAGCTTGCCGTTGAGCTGTTCCGGGGTGAGTTCCTCCCGGGTGGCGTCGGCCGAGTCGGCGGTGATCTGCCGGCTGCCGTCGATGATCAACTGATCGACCGCGCGGCAGACCTGGGCGGTGTTCGCGGCGGTGCCGGTGGTCGGCGCGGCGCTCTCCGGGGCGGTGGTGGCCGCCGCCTGGGGTGTGGGTTCCCCGGTGCCGGCGGTGGCGGACGGGCCGGGTGCGGCGTCGGTGCCGGTGCCGGTTCCACCGTCCGAGCAGCCGGTGGCGAGGACGGCGAGGAGGGCGAGGGTGAGTGCGGTGGCGGAGCGGCGATGCATCGACTTTCCCCGTTCGGTGTGACGGCCGTACCGCGACACGATGCCGCACGGGCGGGCGGGAAATCGAATCGGCGGGCACCGGCGGGCCCGGACACGCGTCACGCCGGCCCGACGAGGTCGGTCCGGCGTGACGGTGGTGCGGTTCAGCTCTTGAAGGCGTCCTTGACCTTCTCGGCGGCCTGCTTGAGGCTGGACTTGGCCTGGTCGTTGCGGCCCTCGGCCTCGAGGCGCTCGTTGTCGGTCGCCCGGCCGACGCCTTCCTTGATCTTGCCGGCGGTGTTCTCGGTCGTGTTGCCGATCTTGTCGTCGAACCCCATGAGAGCCTCCCGAATTAAGCATTTCCTCCGACGCCACCCAGGTACCCCCACCTCCCGTCCCCAAAACACTCCCGCCACCGGCTCCGGCCCGTCGATCAGGAGGTTCGCGTCACCCGCCGGCTCGCGGGTGACGCGAACCTCCTGATCAACTCGATCGTCCGGGGTGGAGGGTGGCGGTGGAGAAGCGGCGCAGACGGAGGCTGTTGGCGACCACGAAGACCGACGAGAAGGCCATCGCCGCCCCCGCGATCATCGGGTTGAGCAGCCCGGCGGCGGCCAACGGGAGGGCGGCCACGTTGTAGGCGAACGCCCAGAACAGGTTCCCCCTGATCACCGCGAGGGTGCGCCGGGAGAGCCGGATCGCGTCCACCGCGGCGGTCAGGTCGCCCCGGACCAGGGTCAGGTCGGACGCCTCGATCGCCACGTCGGTGCCGGTGCCCATGGCCAGTCCCAGGTCGGCCTGGGCCAGGGCGGCGGCGTCGTTGATCCCGTCGCCGACCATGGCGACCGTGTGACCCTGCGCCTGGAGCCGGCGTACCGCGTCGACCTTGTCGGTCGGCAGCACCTCGGCGGTCACCCGGTCGATGCCGACCTCGGCGGCCACCGCCTGCGCGACGGTCGCGTTGTCCCCGGTGAGCAGCACCGGGGTCAGGCCCAGTGCGCGCAGCCCGGCGACCGCCTCCCGGCTGTCGGGTCGGACCACGTCGGCGACCGCGAGGACCCCCCGGGCCCGCCCGGACCAGCCCGCCACCACCGCCGTACGCCCGGCGGCCTCCGCCTCGGCCACCGCCCGGACCACCTCCCCGGGTACGTCCAGACCCCGCTCGCGCAGCAGCCTCGGCCGCCCGACGACGAGGTCGTGGCCGTCGACGGTGCCGGTGACGCCCAGCCCTTCGGTGGCGGCGAACCCGGTGACCGGCGGCAGCTCTCCGGCCTCGGCGGCACCGGCCGCCACGGCGCGGGCGATCGGGTGCTCCGAGCCGGCCTCCACCGCCCCGGCGAGCCGGAGCAGCCCGGCCCGGTCCTGCCCCTCGGCGGGGCGGACGTCGACCAGGGTCATCCGGCCGGTGGTGACCGTGCCGGTCTTGTCCAGCACCACCGTGTCGACCTGCCGGGTGGACTCCAGCACCTCCGGCCCCTTGATCAGGATGCCGAGCTGGGCACCGCGCCCGGTGCCGACCAGCAGCGCGGTCGGGGTGGCCAGGCCGAGCGCGCACGGGCAGGCGATGATCAGCACGGCCACCGCGGCGGTGAAGGCGGCGGTCGGACCGCCCCCGGCCCCCAGCCACCAGCCCAGGGTGCCGACGGCCAGTGCGATGACGACCGGCACGAAGACCCCGGAGATCCGGTCGGCGAGCCGCTGCACGGCGGCCTTGCCGGTCTGCGCCGCCTCCACCAGCCGGGCCATCTGGGCGAGCTGGGTGTCCGCACCGACCCGGGTGGCGGTGACGACCAGCCGGCCGCCCGCGTTGACGGTGGCACCGGCCACCTGGTCACCGGGCCCGACCTCGACCGGCACCGACTCGCCGGTGAGCATGCTGGCGTCGACCGCCGAGGTGCCCTCGTCGACCCGCCCGTCGGTGGCGATCTTCTCGCCGGGCCGCACCACGAACCGGTCGCCCACGACGAGCTGGTCGACCGGGACCCGGGTCTCCGTGCCGCCGCGCAGCACGGCGACGTCCCGCGCGCCGAGTTCGAGCAGGGCGCGCAGGGCCGCCCCGGCGGTCCGCTTGGACCGGGCCTCGAAGTAGCGGCCGGCCAGCAGGAACACGGTCACCCCGGCGGCGGTCTCCAGGTAGATGTTGCCGGCCCCGCCGGTGCGGACGACGTCCAGCCGGAACGGGTGGGTCATCCCGGGCATCCCGGCGTCACCGAGGAAGAGCGCCCAGAGCGACCAGCCGAACGCGGCCAGGGTGCCGAGCGACACCAGGGTGTCCATGGTCGCCGCGCCGTGCCGCAGGTTGGTCCAGGCGGCCCGGTGGAACGGCAGCCCGCCGTACGCGACCACCGGGGCGGCCAGGGTCAGCGACAGCCACTGCCAGTAGGTGAACTGCCAGGCCGGCACCATCGCCAGCACGATCACCGGCAGGGTGAGCACGGCCGACACCCGCAGTCGGGTCCGCAGGGCGGCCAACTCGTCGACCGGCGCACCGGCCGGTTCCGTGCCGGCGGGGGCGGGCGGCGGCGGGACGACGGCGGTGTAGCCGGTCTTCTCGACGGTGGCGATCAGGTCGTCCGGGGTGACCCCGTCGGCGTACCGGACGGTGGCCTTCTCGGTGGCGTAGTTGACGCTCGCCTCGACGCCGTCGAGCCGGTTGAGCTTCTTCTCGATCCGGGCGGCGCAGGAGGCGCAGGTCATCCCGCCGATGGCCAGCTCGATCAGGTGGGGGGCGGCGGGCGGGTTCTGGATGGTCGGGGTCATCGCGGCACCTCCGGTCAACCGTGGGTGTGACCGGCCCCGCCGGTGACTGTCGGCGTCGGGTCGGTGGTGGGCTCGGGGACGACGGTGCTGGGGACGGGTTCCGGGGTGTGCGCGGGGTCGTGGCGGGTCTCGGCGGGCGGGGTGACGGGGCCGGTCAGCTGGCCGACCCCGTACGCCGCGCCGAACACCACCGCGAGGGCGAGGGCGAAGCCGCCCAGCCTGGTCGGCGTGTTCACGCCCCGGACCGTCACGCCTCGACGAGGTCGTAGCCGGCCTCGTCGACGGCGGCCCGTACGGACGCGGTGTCCAGCGGGCCGTCGCTGGTGACGGCGACCCGGCCGGAGGCCAGGTCGACCTGGACGTCGGTGACGCCGTCGAGGGCACCCACCTCGGCGCTCACCGCGCTGACGCAGTGCCCGCAGGTCATGCCCGTCACCTGGTAGTTCGTGATCATGCGGCTCTCCCCTCCACTCGTCCAACATACCCCCCAGGGGTACGTCGTCCTGCGACCGTAGCATACCCCCCAGGGGTACGCTATCGTGGTCGCCATGACCACACCGAGCACCCCGGTCCGGGGCTACACCGCCAGCAAGGACCAGCTGCTCGCGCGGCTGCGCCGCGTGGAGGGGCAGGTCCGGGGCATCGAGCGGATGGTCGACGACGACCGGTACTGCATCGACGTGCTCACCCAGATCTCCGCCGTCCAGGCCGCCCTGGACAAGGTCGCCCTCGGGCTGCTCGACGGCCACGCCCGGCACTGCATGCACGAGGGGGCCGCCGAGGGCCGCGCCGACGAGATGGCCGCCGAGATGATGGCCGCCGTCGGCCGCCTGATGAAACGCGGCTGACCGCCCGCGCCGGCGGAGACGGGCGGACCGGTCGGGACCGGCCCGCCCGCGCAGGATCGGAGTCGGGCTCAGAGCCGGGCGAGGATCTTCCGCATGGTGTCGATCTCGCCCTGCTGGGTGGCGACGATCTGCTGCGCCATGGCCCGGGCCCCGGCGTGCCGGCCGTCCGCCAACTCCTGCCGGGCCATGGTGATCGCCCCCTCGTGGTGCGCGATCATCAGGGTGAGGAAGAGACGGTCGAAGTCCCGACCGGTCGCCCCCTCCAGCCGGGCCAGGTCGGTGTCGGACATCATCCCCGGCATGCCGTGGTCCATCCCGGGCAGGTGACCGCCGGCCGGGCTGCCGGCCGGGACGGGTCGGCCCCAGGCGGTGAGCCAGCCGGTCATGGTGGCGATCTCCGGGGCCTGGGCCGCCCGGATCCGCCCGGCCAGCCGGGTCACCTCCGGATCGGCGGCCCGGCTCCCGGCCAGCTCCGACATGCGTACCGCCTGCTGGTGGTGCGGGATCATCATCTGGGCGAACGTCACGTCGGCCGGGTCGACCCCGACGGACGCGGAGGCGGCCGGGGCGGCGGACGCGGCCGGGCGGCCGTGGCCGCCGTCGGTGGAATGGTCGCCACCGCAGGCGGACAGGGCGACGACGGTGCTGAGGGCGACGCCGGCCAGGACGGCACGGCGCGCGCAACGACGAGTGGACACGGACAGACCTTTCGATACGACGGACAGGGACGCTGGACGCGGCGGAGCCACGTCGGGGCGTCCTATCTGCGCAGTACCGACACCGTGGCGAGGCGGAGCCCGAGCGGGCGGGGTGGCGGGGCGCGCGGCTCCCGGGGCCGCGACGGCGGCCGGGACACCCCGGCCGGCCGGGACCGTACGGCGAGGAGCAGCACCAGCACCGTCACCGTGAACGCACCGAGCACCGCCAGGCAGACGCTCCACGCCGTCGACGGGCTGTCGGGCGACCCGCCGGGCAGGGCCGCCGCGCACCCGTCCCCGCAGCCCCCGACGGCCGGCACCGGCTCGCGGAGCAACGACCGGTCGGCCGGGGCGTCGTGCCCGGCGGTGGACCGGTGCGGGCCGCCGGTCGCGGTGTCGTGGCCGACGGGGTCACCCCCGGCGAGGTGCGTGTCGTGGCCGAGGGTGTGCATCGCGGAGAGCCCCAGCAGCGTGCCGACGAGCAGGAGCAGCCGCAGCCACCGCCCGGTCGTCGTCGCCGTACCCGCCCGCCGCACGGCTCCACGCTAGCCGCACCGGCCGGCCGGCGGGCCGGTACGGGTCACCCGGTGTCGAGGCGTACCCGGCGCAGCAGTTGGGCGTTGAGCGCCACCACGATCGTGGAGGCGGACATCAGGACCGCGCCGACCGCCGGGCCCAGCGTGATCCCCGCCCCGGCCAGCACCCCGGCGGCCAGCGGCAACGCCACCACGTTGTAACCGGCCGCCCAGGCCAGGTTCTGGAGCATCTTCCGGTACGCCGCCCGGGACAGCCGCAGCACACCGGCCACCCCGCGCGGGTCGGACGAGGCGAGCACCACCCCGGCCGACTCGACCGCCACGTCGGTGCCCGCCCCGATGGCGATGCCGACGTCGGCCCGGGCCAGGGCCGGGGCGTCGTTGACCCCGTCACCGACCACCGCCACCCGCAGGCCGCGCCGCTGCAACCCGGCCACCTGCCGGTCCTTGTCGGCCGGGAGCACCTCGGCGAACACCTCGTCCACCCCGGGTCGGAAGCCCAGGTCGGCGGCGACCGCCTCGGCCACCGGCCGGGCGTCCCCGGTGATCATCGCGATCGTCCGGACGCCCTCGGCCCGCAGCGCGTCGACCGCCGCCCGCGCCTCCGGTCGCACCTGGTCGGCGAGGGCGAGCAGGCCGACGACGGTGTCGGGCAGACGCACCAGGTACAGCACCACCGCCGACCGGCCGGTCCACTCCCGCTGCGCCACCGTCAGGTCGCCCGGCAGGTCCCGGCCCAGGTCGCGCAGCAGCGCCGGACCGCCGACGGCGTACTCCGTACCGTCGATCACGGCGCGGACGCCCCGGCCGGGCAGCGCGCGGAACCCGGTTGCCGGGAGCGGCCCGCCCCGGTCGGCGGCGGCCGCCACGATCGCGCGGGCCAGCGGGTGTTCGCTGTCGGCCTCCACTGCGGCCGCGAGCCGCAGCACGTCGTCCCGGTCGGTGCCGTCGGCGGCGGCCACCCCGACCAGCACGTGCTCGCCCCGGGTGAGGGTGCCGGTCTTGTCGAAGAGCACCGCGTCGACGGTCCGCATCCGCTCCAGCGCCAGCCGGTCGCGGACCAGCACCCCGGAGCGGGCCGCGAGGGCGGTGGAGAGCGCGACCACCAGCGGGATCGCCAAGCCCAGGGCGTGCGGGCAGGCGATCACCAGCACGGTGACGGCCCGCACCACCGCCTGGTCCGGTTCGCCGAGCGCGGTCCAGACCAGCGCGGTCACCACGGCGGTGCCGGTGGCGACGTAGAACAGCCAGCCGGCGAAGCGGTCGGCGAGCGCCTGCGCCCGCCCGCCGGACCGCTGCGCCTGGTCGACCAGGCGGCGGATGCCGGCCAGCGTGGTCGCCTCGCCGACCGCCTCGATCCGCACCCGGACGGGTTGGTCGGTGGCGACGGTGCCGGCCACCACCCGGTCGCCGGTCGACCGGGGCACCGGCCGGGACTCGCCGGTGACCATCGACTCGTCCAGCTCGGCGGCCCCGGCCACGACGCGTCCGTCGGCGGGCACCCGGCCGCCGGGGCGGACCAGCACCACGTCGCCCTCGCGCAGCCCGGTCACCGGCACCCGTTCGACGACGTCGTCCGCGCCGACCCGTTCGGCGTCGTCGGGCAGCAGCGCGGCCAGCGCGTCGAGCGCCCCCCGGGCCTGACCGATCGCCTTCGTCTCCTGCCAGTGGCCGAGCAGCATGATGGTCACCAGCGCCGCCAGCTCCCACCAGAAGTCCAGGTCGAAGACGCCGAGGAAGGTCAGGACCGAGGCGGCGTACGCGACGCTGATCGCCATCGCGACCAGCAGCATCATGCCCGGGGTGCGGGCGCGGGCCTCCCGGACGGCCCCGGTCAGGAACGGCCGGCCGCCCCACCAGAAGACCACCGAGCCGAGCACGGGCCCGACCAGGGCACGGCCGGGGAACTCCAGCGGGTGACCGACCCAGGCCAGCACCATCCGGTCGGTCGCCACCACCGGCAGGGTCAGCGCCAGGCAGACCAGGAACCGATGCCGGAACGTCGCCGGGTCGTGGTCGGCGTGGTCCGGTGGCCCCGGATGGCCGGGGTGCGGGCTGGCCGCCGGGGCCGGCCGGTGCTGTCCCATGACCTCCACCTTCCCCCCTCGACCTACCGTGGGCAGGGCGAACCGGGCGAGCGGGCCGGGGTGGTGGCTACCATCGTCCGACGACGACCCGCCGCCCGTGGTGAACCGGTTGGCCGGCTGACACGTATCCCGTCCCGGATCGTTGGGAGAACTCGCACACATGGGCGCCGACCACACCCATCCCGCTCCGTCCACCCCGCCGCGGGTGCGGCGGCTCCTCGTCATGACGGTGGTGCCGCTCATCGTGGTCACCGTGATCGCCACGCTGGTGCTCTGGCCCGGCGAGACCCCGAAGATCGACCAGGGCGACCAGGTGCCCCGCCACCACGGCACGGTGACCCGGGTGGTGACCGAGGCGTGCCCGCCCGCGCCGCAGACCCCCGACGGCCCCTCCGGGGTGGCCGACGGGCCGTGCGGCACGGTGACCGTCGCCGTCGAGCAGGGGCCGGACGCGGGCCGGGAGGTGCAGACGCCGGTGCCGTCCGGGCCGGGAGCGCCGACGGTGGCGGTCGGCGACGAGGTGGTGCTGGTCGCGTTGGTCGACCCGAGCGATCCGTCGGCGAGCAGCTACCACATCGCCGAGCACCAGCGGGGCATGCCGCTGCTCTGGCTGGTCGCCCTGTTCGCGGCGGCGATCGTGGCGTTCGGCCGGCTGCGCGGGCTGGCCGCCCTGGCCGGTCTCGGGGCCAGCTTCGCCATCCTGCTGACCTTCGTGGTGCCGGGCATCTCCGCCGGAGGCGCGCCGCTGCCGATCGCGGTCACCGGTGCCGCGTTGATCATGTTCGTGGTGCTGTACCTGACCCACGGGATCACCGCGCAGACCTCGGTGGCGGTGCTGGGCACGCTGGGCAGCCTGGTGCTGACCGGCGTGCTGGGCACGCTGGCCACCGCCGCCACCCACCTGACCGGGTACGGCAGCGAGGAGGCCACCACGCTGTCGATGTACCAACGCGACGTGGACCTGCACGGCCTGCTGCTGGCCGGGATCATCATCGGTTCGCTCGGTGTCCTGGACGACGTCACGGTCACCCAGTCGGCCACCGTCACCGAGCTGGCGCACGCCAACCCGGGGCTGTCCCGGTTGCAGCTCTACCGGGCGGCGACCCGGGTCGGCCGGGCGCACATCGCGTCCACGGTCAACACGATCGTGCTGGCGTACGCGGGCGCGTCGCTGCCGTTGCTGCTCCTGCTCACCGCCGACAGCCGCCCGGTGAGCCAGATCCTCACCAGCGAGTTCCTGGCCCAGGAGATCGTCCGCAGCGCGGTGGCGACCCTCGGCCTGGTGGCGGCGGTGCCGCTGACCACCGGGTTGGCCGCGCTGGTCGTGACCGCCGGGCGGGGACCGGCCGACGCCGGTACGGCCGGACCGACGCCCACCCCACGTCCCGCCCCCGACCGTGCCGAGGCGCTGGAGGCGTTGAGCGCGCCCCGGCACGGCGAACCGTCCACCCCGGCCCCCGCACGGTGGCCAGACCCGGAAAGGAGCACGGACGCCGCATGGTGACACTGCGTTGCGTCACCGGAAGCGAGGTCAGGGCTGTCGGTCGCGTCACTGATTACCCCTCGCTATCGGGAAAATACTCATTTGGTCGGGTTGCGGGCGTAGATCCCCGGTACGACTCTCGGGTAACCTCGCTGCCGGTCACCGCCGAAGGCGCCCACCGGCGCCAGCGGTGCCACCGCCCAATCGCCGTGCGGCGAGCCGGGGAACCGAGCACCTGGGGTGAATCCGCGCCAGCGGTAGGGGCCACTTCCGTCCCGAACCCGTCAGCTAACCCGGTCGGCGGTCGACGGAAGGGAAAACTGTGACGGCACCCCTACACCGCTGGTTGACGCCGGCAGTGGCCGTACTCGCCGCCCTGGCGATCGTCGCCGGACCGGCCACCGCCCCCGCGATGGCCGCGCCCAACGCGCCCACCCCCTCGGGGCACGAGGAGGACGACGAGCCGAAGCTCCTCACCGACGTCATCGAGGCCACCAACCGGGAGTACTCGGCGGCGAAGACCCGGCTGGAGAAGTCCAAGAAGCGCCAGCTCGAGTACGCCATCGAGGTGGAGAAGGCGGAGCAGGAGCTGGCGGCGCTGGCCCCGCAGGTCACCGAGATCGCCGCCCAGTCGTACCGGACGGGTCGGGTCGGCGCGGTCGCCGCGCTGCTGGAGAGCGACGCGCCGGACGCCTTCGTCCGCCGGGCCGCCGCCCTGGACGAGCTGAACATGGTCAA
Source organism: Micromonospora wenchangensis (assembly GCF_002210435.1). GTDB lineage: Bacteria > Actinomycetota > Actinomycetes > Mycobacteriales > Micromonosporaceae > Micromonospora > Micromonospora wenchangensis. Next base: position 3,107 of record NZ_MZMV01000014.1, on the reverse strand, counting down.
CGCCGGCAAGCTGGCCGAGGTCAACAAGGTCAAGAACCGGGCCGAGCAGGCCAAGCTCGCCGTCGACGCCGAGGTCCGTGAGCAGCAGAAGCAGGCCAACCTGATGGCCAAGAAGAAGACCGAGGCCGACAAGGCGCTGGCCCTGGTCGGCGGCCGGGGCTTCACCGGCGGCCTGGTCGACGCGACGTCCCCGGTGGCCCGCGTCGCCCCCGGCCAGACCGCAAACGGCGACTGGCGCGGGGAGTCGTGCAGCGAGAACGACCCGACCACGTCCGGGTGCATCACCCCGCGCACGCTGCACATGTACAAGGAGGTCAAGCGGGCCGGATTCAACCGGTTCGTCGGCTGCTACCGCCCCGGCGGGCCGTGGGAGCACCCCAAGGGCAGGGCGTGCGACTGGTCGTTGCAGAACAGCGGGTTCGCCCCGTGGCACAACAACGACACCCGGATGTACGGCAACAACCTCGCCGCGTTCCTGATCCGCAACTCGGACCGGCTGGGTATCTACTACGTGATCTGGAACCGGCAGATCTGGTTCCCGGCCAACGGCTGGAGTTCGTACTCGGGGCCGTCCAACCACACCGACCACGTCCACGTGTCACTGCTGTAGCGGCCGCACCACCGGCTCGATCGAGTTGATCGGGCCCGGTCACGACGAGGGCCGCCCGGCTGAGCCGGGCGGCCCTCGTCGCGCGTGCGCGTCAGGAGGCGACGGGTTCCGGCGCGGCACCGGCCGGCACGGTCGGTGCCGGCACCGCGGCGGCGGGCGCGGGGGCCGCAGCCGTGGGCCCGGACGCCGGGGCGGGCTCGGGGGCCGGGGCGACCTGGTGGACCTCACCGGCGGCGAGCCGGTAGGACATGCCGACCACCGCGCACCGGCCGGCGGCCACCTCGGCGGCGATCACCGGGGAGTTGCCGAGCAGCACCTCGACGGTCTGCGCGATGTGGATGTCGACGATCCCGTCGATGTCGTGCACCCCCTGCTGGGCCGCGCGACGCAGGCTCGGCCCGACGGCGGCGACCACCGAGTAGAGGTGCCCCGGGGGCTGGGTGCCGGTACGGGCCGTGTCCCGGGCCGCCTGCACGGCACCGCAGGAGTCGTGCCCGAGGACCACCACCAGCGGGGTGCCGAGCACCGTCACCGCGTACTCGACGCTGCCGAGCACCTCGGGCCCGGCGGTGTGCCCGGCGGTCCGGACCACGAAGAGGTCGCCGAGACCCCGGTCGAAGATGATCTCGGCGGCGAGCCGGGAGTCGGAGCAGCCGACGATGACGGCGAAGGGATGCTGGCCGTCGGCGACGGCGGCGCGGTGCCCGGCGTCCTGGTTGGGATGGCGGGGCACACCGGCGACGAAACGCCTGTTGCCGGCCTGCAACTCGGCCAACGCCTGGGTCGGAGTGATCGGGGCCATTGCCTCACCTCGGTCCGGAATCGCACCTGGTCACGCCGGCCGGCGGCGACGACGGCCGTGTCCCCACGGTCACACGCAGCTAAAGGTACGTCAAGATTTCGTGATACACGTTTCAGGCGTCGGTCGGTGCGGTGTCGACGGCGTGTCGGACCCGGGGCGCGCACCGGACCGGCGGGCGACCCGTGGGGCCCGACCCGGCCCACCGGGATCGGCCCGTCGGGGCGGCCGACGACGGGTCTCCCAGGAACGGGCCATACCATGACCGTCATGGCGACAGGCGGCACGGCGAGCACCCGGAACTGGACGTTCCTCACCAACCACGGCCACGTGCTGCTCGCCATCGCCCGCAACCCCACCGCCCGCCTCCGCGACGTCGCCGACGAGGTCGGGGTGACCGAACGGGCCGCCCAGGCGATCGTCGCCGACCTGGAGGCCGGCGGCTACCTGCGGCGTACCCGGGTCGGCCGGCGCAACGAGTACACGCTCAACCCGAGCGGCCACTTCCGGCACCCCGCCGAGGCCGACCGCCAGGTCGGTGCCCTGCTCGCCCTCTTCAGCCCCGACCCGGCCGACGCCGAGTCCTGAGCCGCCGGCACGCCCCGGACGCCGCCGGCCCACCCCGGACGCTCCCGGTCCGGCCCCGGACGCCGCCCGCCCGGTAGGTCCGGACACCGCCGGCCCGGCGCACGTCGACGGCCCGCCCCGGCGGGGACGGGCCGTCGAGGGTGGACGGTCAGCAGAAGCTGCCGGCTCCGCCGCCACCGTCCTGCCGGGTGGTGCGGAAGTCGCACAGGTCGTAGCCGTTGGCGGTGAGCACCGCCTTCGCCGCCGCCGTCTGGGCCCCGGTCAGCGCCGGCTCCCGGGAGAGGACGAAGCCGCTGCTGCGGTCCGGGTCGCCGACGACCGCCCACCGGTAGTCCGGATCGAGCCCGATCACCACGTAGTTCGGCCCGCCCAGGTAGATCCACCTACCGCCGAGCTTGAGGAAGGACACGGTCAACGCCGAGTCGGCCGGCGGGTTCTCGCTGCGCGCCCGCCCGGTGACCGTGCTGGTGGTGCCGACGATGGTGCGGCAGGCGTTGCGGACCCCGATGGTGCCGTCGGGCTGGACGTCGTACCGCGCCGTGACGTTCTTGTAGCACTGGATCTCGAAGATCGCCGGGATGGCGGCGACCTGGTACCAGTCACCCGCGTAACGCTCGACGTCGACGTCGGCCACCGGGGTGAGCGGTCCGGTGTCGACGGCGGTCGGCGCGGCCTGCGCGGGTACGGCGGTGGCCAGCACCGCCGTGGCGACCGCGACGGCCGTGACGACCTGACGGCGTACTCCCATGGTGTCTCCTCCGGTCTGTCGGTCCGGCGCGGCGGGGGTGTCGCGCCGTCGGCGGAATTGCCCGGACCCACCGGCCGGAAACTGTCGGCATTCTCATTCCCGTCGATGCATCCAGGCGCAGGTCAGCGGCCGTATCCCTGGTGGGAGTGGTCCGTCCACACGGCACACCGTGGCCCGACTCACTCATCCGGTCGGGTCACCGCCGCTGCGCGGACGGCCGGTCGGGGATAGGTTGGACGGGTGATCCGCGTAGCCTCCACCCCGCCCGTCTGGGTGTCGAGGCTGCGCGACCTGACCCGGTTGGCGGTCACCGCGCTGGTGCTCGCCGTCGGCCTCGGCGGGTTCCTCGCCGTCACCGGCGG
>NZ_MZMV01000013.1 GCF_002210435.1 Micromonospora wenchangensis | reverse complement strand
GCCGCCGACTCCCGCCGGGCCCGCGCCGCGTCCAGCACCGCCCGCGCCAGCTCCGGCCCGCTCGCCCCCGCCGCCGCGTCGCCGGCCGTCCCCGCCGACCCGCCGGGCGTGGCGTCCGCGTCGCCGCCCGCCGGTCGGCCCCGCGCACCCTCCGCGCCCCCACCGGCTCCCCCGGGGGTACGCGCACCACGTGCCCCGCCCGGGGCGGTGCGCCCCGGGCGGCCCGTCGACCCGGTGGGCTGCTCCGGTTCAGTCGACACGACGGACCGTCCCCTCACCGACGGCGTACCGGGCGCCGCGCAGGGCCACCGGGACGTCGTCGTCCACCGCACAGGTCACCAGGAGCTGACCGGCCCCGCCGACCAGTTCGGCCAGCCGCTCCCGGCGACCCGCGTCCAGCTCGGCGAAGACGTCGTCGAGCACCAGCACCGGTTCGATCCCGTCGGCGCGCAGCAGGTCGTACCCGGCCAGCCGCAGCGCCAGCGCGTACGACCAGGACTCGCCGTGGCTGGCGTACCCCTTGGCGGGCAGCGGGCCGAGGGTGAGCACCAGGTCGTCGCGGTGCGGCCCGACCAGCGTGGTGCCCCGCTCGATCTCGGCCGACCGGGACTCGGCCAGCGCGGCGGTCAACGCCCCGGCCAGCACCTCCCGGTCGGTGCCCACCCCGGTCAGCTCCACCGACGGCCGGTACGCGATGCCTGCCGCCCCGGCCCCCGCCGCCACCGCGTCGTACGCCTTCGCCACGTGCGGGGTGAGCGCGGCGACCAGTTCCAGCCGGCCGGCGAGCAGCTCGGCCCCGTGCCGCGCCAGGTGGGCGTCCCAGACCGCCAGGGTCGACAGGTCACCGCCGCGCGACCCGCCCGTCTTGCGGGCCAGGTACGCCGTACGCAGCAGGGCGTTGCGCTGCTTGACCACCCGGTCGTAGTCGGCGCGCACCCCCGCGTACCGGGGTTGCCGGAGCACCAGCAGGTCGTCGAGGTAGCGGCGGCGTTCCGCCGGGTCGCCCCGGACCAGTTCCAGGTCCTCCGGGGCGAACAGCACCAGTCGCAGCGCTCCGATCACGTCGCGGGCCCGCCGGGCCGGGGAGCGCCCGAGCCGGGCCCGGTTGGCCTTTCCGGGGACGATCTCCAGCTCGATCAGCAGTTCCCGGCCGTCGTGCACCACCGCGCAGCGGATCACCGCGGCGGTCGCGCCCAGCCGGACCAGGGGGGCATCGGTGGCGACCCGGTGCGAGTCCAGGGTCGCCACGTAGCCCAGCGCCTCGACCAGGTTGGTCTTGCCGACGCCGTTCGCGCCGGTCAGGACGTTCGGCCCCGGCTCCAGATCGACGCCGACCCGCTCGTACGAGCGGAAGTCGACCAGTTCGAGCCGGCGGACGTACACAGCCTGTGGATGCCGCTCAGCGCTTGTGCACGGCGTGCCCGCCGAACTGCTGGCGCAGCGCGGCGACCGCCTTCATCGCGGGCGAGTCGTCCTGCCGGGAGGAGAACCTGGCGAACAGGGCGGCGGTGATGACGTTGAGCGGGACGGCCAGCCGGATCGCCTCGTCGACCGTCCAGCGCCCCTCACCGGTGTCGTCGGTGTACCCGGTCAGCGTGGCCAGGTCCGGGTCCTCGTCCAACGCGCGGTCGAGCAGGTCGAGCAGCCAGGACTGGACGACGGTGCCCTCCCGCCAGGACTTGATGATCCCCGGCACGTTCGTGACCATCTCGGCTGCGGAGAGCAGCTCGAAGCCCTCGGCGTAGGCGTGCATCAGGCCGTACTCGATGCCGTTGTGCACCATCTTGGCGTAGTGGCCGGCGCCGACCGGGCCGGCGTGCACGAACCCGTGGTCGCCGGCCGGCTTCAACGCCTCGAAGATCGGCATCAGGTGGTCGACGTGCTCCTGCGCGCCGCCGACCATCAGGGCGTAGCCGTTGACGTTGCCCCAGACGCCGCCGGAGACGCCGACGTCGACGTACCCGATGCCCCGCTCGGCCAGCCGGGCGGCCCGGGGTGCGTCGTCGCTGAACCGCGAGTTGCCGCCGTCGATGATGATGTCGCCCTCGCCCAGCACCTCGGCGAGCGCGTCGATCGTCGCGTCGGTGACAGCGGCGGGGACCATCACCCAGACCGCCCGGGGTGACTTCAGCTTGTCGGCCAGCTCGGCGAGGCTCGTGACGTCACTGCGGTCGGCGTTGCGGTCGTAGCCGACGACCTCCTGGCCGGCGGCGCGCAACCGCTCGCGCATGTTGCCGCCCATCCGGCCGAGTCCTACCAGGCCGAGCTGCATCTGCTCCTACCTCCGTGCGTCCGGGTGCTGCCCGAGCCGATCAGCGGGACACGCGGATCGGCATGATGAGGTACCGGTACCCAGGGATGACCTCGCCATCCTCACCGGCGGGAGAAATCACCGCCGGCTTGAAGGCGTCCACGAAGCGCAGCAGGGCGTACTGGGCCCCCAGGTTGGCCAGGCCGTCGATCAGGTACTGCGGGTTGAACCCGATGGTCAGCGGCTCGCCGGTGAAGGTGGCCTCCATCGCCTCGCTGGCGCGGGCCTCCTCGGTGCCGCCGGCCTCGACGACCAGACCGTCGGAGCTGAAGCTGAGCAGCACCGGGGTGGTCCGCTCGGCGACCAGGGCGACCCGCTTGACCACCTCGATCAGGGTGCTCACCGGCACCCGGGCCTCGGCGTTGCTGGTGGCCGGGAAGAGCGAGCGGACCGGCGGATAGTTGGCCCCGTCGAGCAGCCGGCTGGTGGTACGGCGGGTGCCACCGGAGAAGCCGATCATGCCTTCGCCCGCGCCGCCCTGGGACAGCGCCATGGTCACCTGGCCGCCGAGCGGGCCGAGCGCCTTGGCGGTGTCGTTCAGGGTGCGCGCGGGGACCAGTGCGTTGATGCTGATCTCGGGGTCGTCCGGGTTCCACTCCATCTCGCGCAGGGCGAGCCGGTAGCGGTCGGTGGCGAGCATCGCCAGGGTGCCACCGGAGAGTTCCAGCCGGACGCCGGTCATCATCGGCAGCGTCTCGTCCCGGCCGGCGGCGATGGCCACCTGGCCGACGGCGGCGGCGAAGGCGGCGGCCTCGACGGTGCCGGCGCTCTCCGGCATCTCCGGCAGGGCCGGGTAGTCCTCCACCGGCATGGTGGGCAGGGTGAACCGGGCGCTGCCGCAGACCAGCTCCAGGTGGGCACCGACCGCGGCGATGTCCACCGGCTTGGCCGGCAACGCCTTGGTGATCTCGGCGAGCAGCCGGCCGGAGACCAGGGCGGCCCCGTCGGCGTCGCCCTGCACCTCGACGGTCACCTGGCTGGAGACCTCGTAGTCGAAGCCGGAGACCTGGAGGTTGCCGTCGGTGACCCGCAGCATCACCCCGGCGAGCACCGGTACGGACGGCCGGCTGGGCAGGCTCTTCGCGGTCCACGCCACCGCTTCGGCGAGCGCGTCGCGCTCCACTCGGAACTTCATCAATGCCTCCGCGTCGACGTCAGCAACAACTCTCTCATGCCGACCGCTGCCCACCGTCCCGCCCGACCGTGCGGGTACCCATCGCACCTTAGGGCGCGCGGGCATCGGCTGTGCGCCCGACCCCGTGCTTCCGGTGCCGGGGTGACTGCCGACGGCAGCGCTGCGGCCCGATCCACAGGAAGTCCAACGGTGATGATTGGTTTTTGATTCTTCAGAAGAGATAACTCATCGTCTTCATCGCACCTGTGCAAACTGTGGGTAACTCGCGTCGTCGCAGCTCAGACACGTTATCCACCGGTGGGTTGGCTGTGGAGAACCGGGGGGTAAACCCGGTCGGTGGTCCACAGGCACCCGGTGTCCCCAGAGTTGTCCACCGTTGTCCACCGGTTGTCCACCGGTAATCCACCGGGTTTACCCCCAGCGCTGTGGACAACCGGCCGGGCCCGGACCGCCGTCGTCCCCAGAACCTTCAACAGGTTGCCCACAGGCCCACCGTCGTCGGTGGACAACGCCGGGGTTGTCCCCAGCCGTCCACAGCACTGTCCCCAGGGTTTGTCCACAGTCTGTGGGTAACCGGCTCCGGACTGAGCGTGGTTATCCACCGGTTGTGGAACAGGGGGTGTGGACAACCGGGCGGTCCTGTGGACAAAGAAGACGGCGTCATGCGCCGATCGTGGCCCCTCGACCCGGTCGAGGGTCAACCTCCCGGGGCCGTACCGGCACGGAAACGCCCGGCCGAGGGGCTCGACCGGGCGTCGGTGGTGCGGCGGGAGTGGCGTACGTCTCAGGTGTTCTGTTTGATCCGGTTGGTCAGCTCGGCGATCTGGTTGTAGAGCGAGCGCCGCTCCGCCATCTGCTGGCGGATCTTCCGGTCGGCGTGCATCACGGTGGTGTGGTCACGGCCGCCGAACGCCTGCCCGATCCGGGGCAGCGACAGGTCGGTCAGCTCCCGACACAGGTACATCGCCACCTGGCGGGCGTTCACCAGCACCCGGGAGCGCGAGTGACCGCGCAGGTCCTCCAGGCTCACCCCGAAGTACTCGGAGGTGGAGACCATGATCTGGTCGGCGGTGATCTCCGGGCCGGCACCGTCGGGGATGAAGTCCCGCAGCACCTCCTCGGCCAGCGACAGCTCGACGTTGGAGCGGGTCAGGCTGGCGAACGCGGTGACCCGGATCAGCGCCCCCTCCAGTTCCCGGATCGAGTTCGACACCCGGGAGGCGATGAACTCCAGCACGTCCGGTGGGGCGTACAGCCGCTCCTGCGCGGCCTTCTTCTGCAGGATCGCGATCCGGGTCTCCAGGTCGGGCGGCTGGATGTCGGCCAGCAGCCCCCACTCGAACCGGGTCCGCAGCCGGTCCTCCAGCGTCGCCAGCTGCTTCGGCGAGCGGTCGGACGTGATCACGATCTGCTTGTTCGCGTTGTGCAGCGTGTTGAAGGTGTGGAAGAACTCCTCCTGGGTCCGCTCGCGGTTCTCCAGGAACTGGATGTCGTCGATCAGCAGGATGTCGACGTCGCGGTAGCGGCGCTGGAACGCGCTGGTCTTGTCGTCCCGCAGCGAGTTGATGAAGTCGTTGGTGAACTCCTCGGTCGAGACGTACCGGACCGAGCGGGCGTTGCCGAGCGTCTGGGCGTAGTGCCCGATCGCGTGCAGCAGGTGGGTCTTGCCCAGCCCCGAGCTGCCGTAGATGAACAGCGGGTTGTACGCCTTCGCCGGTGACTCGGCGACCGCGACGCTCGCCGCGTGGGCGAACCGGTTGGACGAGCCGATGACGAACGTCTCGAACATGTACTTCGGGTTGAGCCGGTTGCCGCTGGACTCCGTACCGCCGGGGCGTCGGTCGCCGGCACCGGGGCGGTGGTCGACGCCGGCCCGACCGGGCCCGCTGTCGGTGGCGCCGTCGCGGGCCAGGCCGCGCGGACCCTGCGGGTCACGTGGCGCGCGCCCCTGGTCCCGGTACGCGGGCTCGTAGCCGCGCAGGTCGGCGTCCGGCCCCGCGGGGCGGTGGCGTTCCTCGACACCGTGCCGCTCGGGGGCGGGGTGGTGCGGCGAGGGCTCGGCGAAGGCGACGCCGAAGAGGGTGTCCTGGCCGCCGTCGCGGCTCACCGGTACCCGGGGCGGGCGGTGCCCGTCGCGCTCCGGCGGCCCGGCCGGTGGCGGCTCCTCCCCGGACTGCTCCGGCGGCCCGGCCTCCCGCTGGTACGGCGGCGCGGGGTCGTCGTAGGCCGGCGGCCGGAAGTCGGGATGGTCGTCGACGGACGGTCCGGTCCCCACCGGGGCGGCCTCGGGCCCGCTGCGGTAGACGGTGCCCGCCGGTCGCCCGGCGGCGTCCTCGGCGATCCGCACGGTGACCGCGACCTGGATCGGCCGGCCCAGCCGGCGGGTGAGCGCCTCGGTGATGGCCGGCCGCAGCCGGGACTCGATGACGTCCCGGGTGAAGGCGTCCGGCACCGACAGCAACGCGGTGTCCTCGACGATCGCCCGCAGCCGGGTCAGCCGGAGGTAGGCGCGCTGCTGGGCGGAGATGATCTCGTCGGCGAGTTCGTCCGTCGCCGCGGTCCACACCGCGGCAAGGTCGATCGTTCCGGCCACCGTCGTGCCACCCCCTCGCCTCTGCTCCCGGCCGCCGCTGTGGTCCAGCGGATCGTGCCGGGCCCGCCACCGCGTTCGAGCGGGTGGTACCTCTCACCCACCGGACGGCTGACCGGCCGGCATCCACAAGTTATCCACAGCCTGTGTGTACCGACCGATTGTGGCCGCCCGCCGGACGCGGGTCGGACCTGCCCCCCTTGTCGGGGAGGGCGTTGAAGCGGGTTCACCGTGCCGAACGATTCACTGCCGGGTCCGGTCTTGCGCTCCGAACGACAACCCGGACCTGAAGCTGACCGCAAACGCGCACGGTAACAGCGACGGCGGGCCGCCATCAACCGACACCGCCCCGACGCCCCGACGGGATCGGGATCGGCGACGGTGCCGGCCCCCGGAGCAGCAGCCCAGGGTGGTTTGACGGTCATTGCCCCCCTGCGTAGGCTGGAGCGGCTGCTCTGTCGCCCTCTGCTAGGGTGATGGGTGCTTGCTGTCCGTGGTCGCCGCCTCGCCCCACCGAGGTTCCGTGCCGCCGGGCAGCGCCGATCGGAGGCCACCGCCGAGGTGGTCTGGTCCACCAAACGACCCCTGGCGAACCCGCACCGGGGACGTACGAAAACGGAGAGCCTGACGTGAGCAAGCGCACCTACCAGCCGAACAACCGCCGGCGCGCGAAGACCCACGGCTTCCGGCTGCGCATGCGCACCCGGGCCGGCCGCGCCATCCTGTCGACCCGTCGCGCCAAGGGCCGCGCCCGCCTGTCGGCCTGAGGCCGACCGGTCCGGGGACGTGGACAGTCGTGCTGACGGCCGCACAGCGACTGCGGCGTAGCACCGACTTCGCCGCAGCGGTCCGGGGTGGTCGACGCGTCGGTCGTGGCGCCGTCGTCGTCCACCTGACGTTGCCGGCGACCTCCACACCCGCCGCGACCACACCCCTCGGGACAACCTCGCCGGAGCCGGCGCGGACCACCGACCCGGAGTTGATCTCCGAGTCGAGCCGCGCCGGCTTCGTCGTGTCCAAGGCCGTCGGCCCCGCCGTGGTCCGCAACAAGGTCCGCCGCCGGCTGCGGCACCTGGTCCGCGAGCGGCTGGCCGCACTGCCGGCCGGCAGCACCCTGGTGGTACGCGCCCTGCCCACGGCGGCCGGGACGCCGTACCCCCGACTGGCGGGCGACCTGGACGCGGCCATCGCCGCCGCCCGGCAGCCCCGGGGCCGGAGGTCGCGGTGAACAGCAGCCCGACCGCGCCGCCGCGCCGGAGCATGGGTGCCCGGATGCTCAGTGGCCCTATCATCGCGTACCGTCGTTGGATAAGTCCGGCGTTGCCGGCCCGCTGCCGGTTCTACCCGTCGTGCAGTGCCTACGCCCTGGAGGCGGTGACCCGTCACGGTGCGCTGCGGGGAGCCGGCCTGACGGTCCGGCGGCTGTCGCGCTGCCACCCTTTCCACCCTGGTGGACACGACCCGGTGCCGGAGCCGGGCCGCCGCCGACGCGCCGACGTGACTGGAGTCTGAGAATTGAGTCTCGACTGGATCTACTACGCGATCTCGTGGATCCTGCTGACCTGGCACTCGGCGTGGGACGCCATCGGAGTGCCGGTCGACGCGGTCCTCGGCACCAACTGGTCGTGGATTCTCGCCATCGTCTTCCTGGTGGTCACCGTCCGGGTGATCCTCTTCCCGGTCTTCGTCAAGCAGATCAAGTCCCAGCGGGCGATGCAGGCGCTCCAGCCGAAGGTCAAGGAGCTCCAGGAGAAGCACAAGGGTGACCGGGAGACGCTCCAGAAGGAGATGATGGAGCTCTACCGGAAGGAAAAGGCCAACCCGCTGATGGGCTGCCTTCCGATGTTCCTCCAGATCCCGGTCTTCCTGGGCCTGTTCCACGTGCTGCGCCGGCTCGACCCGGCCAAGGAGGCCAAGAGCCTCTACGGCTGGACGGCCGAGCAGTTCGACAGCGCCTCCAGCGCCACGATCTTCACCGCCCCGATCGCCGGCAAGTTCGGCTCCACCGCCGACGAGTTGGCCCGGCTCGGCGCGAACGGCACTACCGTGAAGGTGATCGCCGGCATCCTGGTCCTGGTCATGATGGGCACCACCTACCTGACCAGCCGCCAGATGATCCTCAAGACCGGCTGGGCCGAGGACCCGCAGCAGCGGATGGTGCAGCGGCTGATGCTCTACGGCATCCCGCTCTCCCTGCTGATCTCCGGTTCGATCTTCCCGATCGGTGTGATCATCTACTGGGTCACCAACAACCTGTTCACCCTCGGCCAGCAGCAGTGGGTGCTCCGTAAGTTCCCGCCGCTGGTGACCAACAAGGGCGTCGCCGGCAGCAAGGCGACGACCCCGGGTGGCCGGAACCCGGTGCAGCCGGCCAAGTCCGGTGGTTTCCTCAACCGGAACAAGCCCGTCGCGCAGGTGCCGGCCAAGCCGGCCGCGCCGAAGGTCGCCGGGCCGAAGCCCGGTGCCAAGCCGGTCAACCCGAAGAAGGGCCCGGCCAAGCGCCAGGGTTGAGTCGCCGGGCTGCCGCCGGTCGTACCGGCGGCAGCCTCCGGTACCGCGCAGCCGCCGTGACGGCAGGCGCCGGGCCGGACCCGCCGCGCCCGACGCGGCGGCCGGGACCGCCCCACCAGACGTGCCCGTGTCGAGCCGGCCCCCTTCCGCCGGCCGTCCCGGGAGACCAACGGACCCGACGGTCCGGCCGAGCTAGTACGGAGATGACACCGTGACCGACACCAGCATCCCCAGCGCGGACGCCTCGCTCGACGAGGAGACCGTTCCGACCGCCGCGACCGGTGAGGGTGAGCCCGCCGAGGGTGGCAGGGAGAAGAAGTCCGCCGGCGAGGGCGAACTGTTCGCCCAGAGCGAGATCGCCGCCGACTACATCGAGGGACTGCTCGACATCCTCGACTACGACGGCGACATCGACGAGCTGGTCTCCGGTGGCCGCCCGGTCGTCGAGGTGGTCGGTGGCCGGTTGCAGAACCTGGTCGGCCAGCGGGGTGCCACCCTGGAGGCGCTCCAGGAGCTGGCCCGGCTGGCCGTGTTCCGCCAGACCGGTTCCCCGAGCCGACTCCTGCTCGACGTGGGCGGCTACCGCGCCACCCGGCGCAAGGAACTCGCCGCCGTCGCCAAGAACGCGGTGGAGAAGGTCAAGGAGCACGGCGAGCCGGTCCGGCTGGAGCCGATGTCGGCCTTCGAGCGCAAGTGCGTGCACGACGTGGTCAACGCGATGAGCGGTGTGGAGAGCGAGTCCGAGGGTGTCGAGCCGACCCGACGCATCGTCGTCCGGCCGGCGGACTGAACTGGTGCCCACCGACGACGTCACGACCGATACCGCTGCCGGCCCGGGTGCGACGCCACCCGGGCCGTCGCCCGAGCGGCCCCCACCCTCGCCGCAGGACGCCGCGCTCCGGGCCGAGCTGGCCGCCGCCGCGCGGACGCTCTTCGGTGACCGGCTCGACCTGGCCGTCCGGTACGCCGAACTGCTCGCCACCGACGGCGTGGTGCGCGGCCTGATCGGCCCCCGCGAGGCACCCCGGATCTGGGACCGACACCTGCTCAACTGTGCAGCCGTCGCCGAACTGATCCCCGAGGACGCCAGCGTGATCGACGTCGGCTCCGGTGCCGGCCTGCCCGGGGTGGTGCTGGCGATCGCCCGGCCGGATCTGAACGTCGTACTGGTCGAGCCGTTGGCCCGGCGCACCTCGTTCCTCGTCGAGGCGGTGGAGCGGCTCGGACTGGCCAGGACCGTCCGGGTGTTCCGGGGCCGGGCCGACGAGGCGGCCACCGGGGCGAACGGTGTCGGCCCGTTCACCGCCGACGTGGTCACCGCCCGCGCGGTGGCGCCGCTGGACCGGCTCGCCACCTGGAGCCTGCCGCTGGTCGTCCCCGGCGGGCGGTTGATCGCCCTCAAGGGGGCCTCCGCAGCGGACGAGATCGTCGAACATGCCGGGGCGGTCGCCGCGCTGGGCGGGGGCGAGCCGACGGTACGGCTCTGCGGAGCCGACCTCCTCGACCCGCCCACCACCGTGGTGGAGGTCGTCCGGGAGCGGGTGGTCCGTGCCCCGGGCGCGAAGAAGGCACCGAAGCGGTCGCGTGGAGGCCGTAAGCGCGTCCGCTGACCCTGACCTGTCGGTGTGGAGCACCGCGCGGCGTCGCCGGCTGCCCGACGGGTGCGGGACCACCTGACCGTCCGATAACGGAGATGGACCCGCCGCGCCCGTCCCCCGTAGGCTGACCGCGCGTCGATAGTGTGGGGCGGGCGGATGTTCGGGTGCACCGGTACCGATCGCCCCCGCCGGGCCGTACGCCCCGCGGTGTGAGCGCGTGTACGGCAAGCGAGACGGGGTGCGGACCGACCATCCGGAGCGGGTAGGGATGACAGGTGCATGACGACGGCAGGTACGACGACCCACGGGTGAACCGATCCGAGGGGCCGGGCTCAGGCGTGGACCCTGTTTCACGTGAAACCGACCATCAGCAGGGCTGGACGACCGGCGGGCAGCCCACGATCCGTCCGCCGGAGCACGATTCCGGGGTGCGCCGGGAGCCGCCTGCGGTGGGTGCCGCCCGCCCGGTGCCGGAGTCGTACGTGCTGCCACCCTCCGTGCCGTCCGGCCCCGACGGTCGACCGGTCAACGCCCCGGACGACCGGGTGGCCACCTCGGTACGACGGAACGCGGGGGCATCCTCGCGCTTCGAGGCACCGGTGCACGGCAACACGCCACCGGTGCCCGCACAGCCCCATCCCGGCGCGGTGCCTGATGCCGTGACCATGGTCGGCGCTCCCGGTCCCGGGGCCGTCGATGCGGCGGACGCCGCGTACGTTTCACGTGAAACCCCGACGCGCGAAGAGGATGATCCACCGTTGGCTATGGAGGCGATGCGCGCCGTGCAGATCCTTAATCCGAGTGGCGAGGTGACCATGCCCCGTCCCGAGCGGACCCGGGTGATGTGCGTTGCCAATCAGAAGGGCGGCGTGGGCAAGACCACGACCACGGTGAACCTGGCGGTGGCCCTGGCCCTGCACGGGAACCGGGTGCTGGTGGTCGACCTCGACCCGCAGGGCAACGCTTCCACCGGGTTGAACGTCCCGCACCACACGGGTGTGCCTGACGTCTACGACTGCCTGATCGACAGCGTGCCGCTGGCCGAGGTCGCCCAGGAGGTGGAGGGCATCCCCAACCTGTGGTGTGTGCCGGCGACCATCGATTTGGCCGGTGCCGAGATCGAACTGGTCTCGGTGGTCGCCCGGGAGTCCCGGCTGAACCGGGCCATCGAGGCGTACCCGGGGCACTTCGACTACGTGTTCATCGACTGCCCGCCCTCCCTCGGCCTGCTGACGGTCAACGCTCTGGTGGCCGCCCAGGAGGTGCTGATCCCGATCCAGTGCGAGTACTACGCGCTGGAGGGGCTGAACCAGTTGATAAACAACATCAACCTGGTACGCCAGCACCTGAACCCGAAGCTGGCGGTCTCCACGATCCTGCTTACGATGTACGACCGCCGTACCCGGCTGGCCGACGCGGTGGAACAGGACGTCCGCAACCACTTCGGTGACAAGGTCCTCCAGGCCGTCATTCCCCGTAACGTCCGCGTGTCGGAGGCCCCGAGCTACGGGCAGTCCGTGATGACCTACGATCCCGGATCGCGGGGGGCCACGAGTTACTTCGAGGCCGCCCAGGAAATCGCCGAGCGCGGTGCCAAGGAGCCGGTGAACCGGAATGCGTAGTGCGGACGAGTCGCTGGGAGGCGTCGTATGAAGAACCGTCCCCGGGGCGGTCTGGGTAGAGGGCTCGGTGCGCTGATCCCGACCGGGCCGGTGCAGGAGAGCAGCACGGCCACGGCCACCATGCCCGTGGAGGTCGACCCGGCGCGTCCGGTGATCGAAACGTCCGCCGATCCCGTGAGCCCGGCCCCGTCGATGCCCACCCCGACGGTCAGCGCGCCACCGCCCGAGGAACCCCAACTCAGCCCGGTGCCCGGCGCGCGCTTCGCGGAGATCTCCGTCGACGCGATCGTGCCGAACCCCAAGCAACCCCGGCACGTCTTCGACGAGGAGGCGCTGGAGGAACTGAAGACCTCCATCCAGGAGGTCGGCTTCCTCCAGCCGATCGTCGTGCGTCAGCTCGACGGCGGCGAGAAGTACGAACTCGTCATGGGCGAGCGACGCTGGCGTGCCGCCCAGGCGGTCGGCCGGGAGAGCATCCCGGCGATCGTCCGGGAAACCAAGGACGACGCGATGCTCCGGGACGCGCTCCTGGAGAACATCCACCGGGCCAACCTCAACCCGCTGGAAGAGGCCGCCGCGTACCAGCAACTGCTGGAGGAGTTCGGCGCCACCCACGAGGAACTGGCCCGCCGGATCGGACGCAGCCGTCCGCAGATCTCGAACACGATCCGACTGCTGAACCTGCCCCCGCAGGTCCAGCGTCGGGTGGCCGCCGGCGTGCTGTCGGCGGGTCACGCCCGCGCGCTGCTCAGCCTCGACGAGTCGGAGGCACAGGAGCAGCTCGCCCTGCGCATCGTCGCCGAAGGACTCTCCGTCCGGGCCACCGAGGAGATCGTGGCCCTGGCGCTCAGCGACGGCCCCACGAAGACGCCGGCTGCCAAGCGCCGGGCCAAGCCGCACGCGCCCGCGCTGACCGACCTGGCCGACCGGCTGTCCGACCGGTTCGACACCCGGGTGAAGGTGGACATCGGCCGGAGCAAGGGAAAGATCACGATCGAGTTCGCCACGGTGGACGATCTGGAGCGGATCGTCGGCATCATCGGCGTCGGCGAGGAAGAGCAGTCGGAACCCGAGGACTGACGACCATCCGGGTCACCGGGTCCGGTTCGCCGGTACGAACTGTCCGCCAGCCTCTCCCGTAGTCGTCGTTTCCGGCCGCGTACCCACTCGGGTACGCGGCCGGTTTCTCGTTCCGTGGAGCTGTCGGGCCGGATGGCTGGACCGTCGGCGGCCGGCCTGTCCTCCGCAGGGAAACGGGACTCGTCGGGCGGGAGCCGGGAGCACGCCCCTCCATGCCCCGGAGAATGCGTCGGGCGAACCCCGGGGCGACCTCGCCGCCGTCACCATCGGCAACGGCTGGTCTGCGGGACGGCCTGACAACGGGACGTCTGACGGATGGGACGTCGGCACTCTCCGGATCGAGCGGTGAGCGGATGGCATCCGGGCGGAGGCCGCGTCCGGGGCGAAGATCGGCTCAGGCTGCCGTGGTGGACGCGGCGGTCTTGGCGACGACGACCAACGCGCCAGGCTGAGAAACCGGTTTCACGTGAAACCGGGGGCGTGGCGGTGGCACCCGGCTCGCCTCCACCGCAAGGCTCTCCTGGAGGCCGAACCGGAGACCATCGGAATCGTCGGTCACGGCGGCGGAGGGGCAACGGCTGGAGGGTCGAGAGGCGACCCCCGGCCCGAGCTTCCGGTTACGGGGTACGTGGTGCCAGAGCGGTGAAAGCAAACGGGAGACCAAGCGGGCAGACCCTGCCCGCCTCACGGCAACGGAGTCCCGCTCGCCCACCGCCTGACCGGACGAGCCTCGCGGAAGCTGGGTCGAGTTCGGCCCGCCGCCGATCGTTACGGCGGCCGGGTTCGGGGAGCGGCGGGCGACACAACCAGCCGCGAGCCGGGGAGCCCGGCGCGACTGACGGACGCGGGCCAGCCGCCGGGTAACTCGATCCGGCGGACCCAACCCGCTGACTGGCGCGGCACCTGCCACGGCCGGCCCTGCTGCTGGCCCGGCGGAGTCCACGTTCGCCACCGGTATCCGTCGCGCGAGGTCGTCCATTGCTGGGCCCGTGCTGGCCGCTCAGATCGCCTGGATCACGATGACCGCCGCGACCCACAAGTGGGTCCGTCCGGGAGGTGCAGAGGCCGGCACGATTGATCTGAGGGCTGCGAGTAGGTGGCTTCGTCCGACGGGGCCTCGGGGGAGCAGCCAGGGCGTCCCACGCCGCAAGGTTTCACGTGGAACGGACGGCCCACGCGGAGCCCATAATCGCCCGCAGCCCGCAAGCCCGCAAGCCCGCAAGCCCGCAAGCCCGCAGCCCGCAGCCCGCAGCCCGGTCACTGCCACTCCCGCACGCGCCACCACCAACAACCGCGCCCCCGCTCGCCACCCGGGCGCCGGAGAGATGCCGCCACCTCGGCCCCGATGTGTCGACCGCCCAGATGTACGCCTGTTGCGCCCGAGTCGGCACTCCGGCCGACCTCCGGCCTACCCTCGCTACTGGCTTGCGGCCTGCTACCGAGGCTGGTGCGGAACCCACAGCAACGACAGGTCCAGGCGGATGACAGGGAGAGCGCCTGAGGCGATTGGTGCTGTGCAGGAGTCGGCCCCGCCGAAGGCACCGTGCCAGCCCGCCGGAGCCGTCCCTGCGACCCGGGCGCTGTTTCACGTGAAACCCGTCGACCGGATCACCACGGCCTCGGCACCACCCGCCCAACCCCATCGAGGCGAAGCAAGGCGGCCGGCGCGATGCGGATGGCGAGCGGCCCCAACCGCTAGCTATTTCTGCCGCCCGTCCTCGTGTCAGTGACCGGGAGTCAGCCGACGGAGGAGCCGTGAGGTTGACGACCCGGGGGCACCCGTCGAGGAAAACGGCGGCCGCCCAGCAGCCCGGCGAACCCCTCGATCGTTGAGGAAGACGGACCTCCGGTGCCTGTGAACAGTGCTGTGGATGAAGCACCGGAGTTATCCACAGAAGTTTTCCACAGGCTGCACCCGTTTCACGTGAAACAGCGCGTCAGGACCCTCTCCAGCCTGTGGATGACGGGGTGTGGTGGTGATCTCATCAGCCTGTGGACAACCGTCGTGACGCCCCTCCGTGCGTCCCTGTCGGCTGCCTCCCATTGGCCGAAATCCCCTCATGATCAGCGGCGTTCGGGGTAGGGACAGCGGTCCTCGTCTCGGTTAGGGTCAGCGTCGTGCACGACACCCCTCCCCCCTCAGTTCCGGACTTCACCCAGTGGCCGTCGTTCCCCTTCGAGGGGGACCTCCGGGTCAAGCAGCTCGACGAGCCGGTAGCGGTCGAGCCTCCCCGCAAGGGCGAAGGGCTCCGGGAGTGCATCGCCTGCAACGCGCCGGACGACGCGTACATCTGGGTGGGTGAGCGCTGGCGGGTGCGGGCGATGGACCGTCCCACGGGCCTGCCGATGGTGCTCATCCTGGAGTCGCGGTCCCACCTCGACCTGGGCGACCTGCCCAACCTGCTCGCCGCCGAACTCGGGGTGATGACCGTTCGGCTGGAGCGCGCCATCCGCTCGTTGGACGGTGTCGCCCGGGTGCACGTGAACCGGTGGGGCGACGGGTCCGCCCATCTGCACATGTGGTTCCTGGCCCGGCCGTACGGTCGGCTCCAGCTGCGCGGCACGTTCCTGTCGCTCTGGGACTCGATCCTGCCCCCCATCTCGGAATCCCAGTGGCGGGAAAACCTCGCCCACGTCGCGGCCTGGCTGGCCGAGTTCGGCGGACGCCCGCTCGCCGAGCCGCCGCGCATCCAGTGGCAGACGCCTTCCAGCATCGCCGCGCAGTCGTCGGCCGAGGCCGCAGCGGCAGCCGCCGAGGAAGCCGTGTCGGTGATCGAGTCGGCGGAGGAGATCCCCCTCCCGGCCGCGGATAACGAGGCCACCCCCACCGCGCCGGAGGACCCCGCCCTGTCCGGGAAAGCGGAAACGCCGGGCGACGGCACCCGGGGCGACGACCCCGCCCCCGAGGCCGACCGGGACGCCGACGGTCAGCCCACCGGGGCCGCCGCGCTCCCGGACGGCATGTCCGGGAGCACCGGTACCGACCCGGCGACGAGCGGTCCCGACCATCCGACGACGGACGACACCGGGACCACCGCGACCGACGCGCCGGCCGGAACCGGGGAAGGCAGCGGCGGAACCGTCACCCGGGACACCGTCCGAGGCTGACGGAACGCCGGCCGCAGGCCGGTGGACAGCGGTGGGTCAGGAGCGGCGGGCGGCGGCCCGACCGACGAGCGTGCCGAGGACCCGGCCGAGGTCCAGCCCGGCCGCCTGGACCGCCAACGGCAGCAGCGACGTCTCCGTCATGCCGGGCGAGACGTTGACCTCCAGCACGTGCGGCTGGCCGTCCCCGTCGACGATCAGGTCGACGCGGGACAGGTCACGCAGCCCGAGCGCGGTGTGCGCCGCCAACGCCACCTCGGCCACCGCACCGGCCACGGCCGGGTCGAGCCGGGCCGGCGCGTGCCAGGTGGTGCGGCCGGCGGTGTAACGGGCCGCGTAGTCGTACACACCGTTGCGGGGGACGATCTCCACCGGCGGCAGCGCCTGCGGTCCGTCGCCCAGGTCGAGCACGGACACCGCGACATCCATGCCGGCCATGTACCGCTCGACCAGCGCCGTCGAGTCGTACGCGAAGCAGCCGACCATCGCGGCCGGGAGGGCGGCGGCGTCCTTGACCACGGCGGCGCCGAGGCCCGAACCGCCCTGCGTCGGCTTGACCATCAGCGGCAGCCCCAGCCGGTCCACGATCCGGTCGAGCACCGCAACCGCACCCAGCTCCGAGAAACGGTCGTGCGGCAGGGCCACCCAGTCGGGGGTGGGAATGCCGTTCTCCCGCAGCACCGCCTTGGCCGACGGCTTGTCCCAGGCCAACCGGGCGGCCCGCGCGTCACAACCGACGTAGGGCGCGTCGCAGAGGTCGAGCACGCCGCGCAGCGAACCGTCCTCGCCGGTCGCGCCGTGCAGGGCGATCACCACCGCGTCGGGCGGATCGGCGGCCAGTGCGGGCAGCAGCGCCACGTCGGCGTCCCGCAACTCCGCCTCCACCCCGGCGCTGCGCAACGCGTCGAGGACCCGCCGGCCGGACCGCAGGGAGACGTCCCGCTCGTAGGACAGGCCACCGGCGAGCACGAGCACGTGCAGGTCGGCGGCGGAACCGGTCACGAGTGAGCGCTCGACGGGGGTGGCAGCCATGCGGAAATCATGCCAAGTCGGGGCCGGGGACGTCCGGGCCACCCCGCCGGCTCCCGGTCGGGGTGACCGCCCCGAACACCTGCCGCATCGCCAGCTCCTGCTCCATCACCCGGGCCAGCCGGCGCACCCCCTCGCGGATCCGTTCCGGGGTGGGGAAGGAGAAGTTGAGCCGCATGTTGCCGGTGCCGGTGCCGTCGGCGTAGAAACCGGTGCCCGGCACGTAGGCGACCCGGGCGGCGATGGAACGCGGCACCATCGCCTTGGCGTCCAGCCCGTCGGGCAGGCTGGCCCAGACGAACAGCCCGCCGGTGGGCCTGGTCCAGGTGGTGCCCTCGGGCATCTGGTCGTGCAGCGCGCCGAGCAGCGCGTCCCGCCGCTCGCGGTATATCTCCCGGTAGACCTTGAGCTGTTCGCGCCAGGGCATCGTCGACAGGTACGTCGAGACGGCGGCCTGCGCGAACGCGCTCGGGCAGAGGATCTGCGCCTCGCTGGCGATGACCAGCTTGTCGCGGACGGCGTGCGGGGCGAGGATCCAACCCACCCGCAGCCCGGGGGCGAAGGTCTTGGAGAAGGTGCTCAGGTAGAACACCCCGTCGCGGCGGCGGGCCCGCAGCGGCGCGGGCGCGTCGCCCTCGAAACCCAACTGGCCGTACGGGTCGTCCTCGACCACCAGCAGGCCGGCCCGCTCGCAGATGTCGAGCACCCGTTCCCGCCGCTCGTCGCTCAACGTCACGCCGGCCGGGTTCTGGTAGGTGGGGATGGTGTAGAGGAACTTCACCCGCCGGCCGGCGCGGGCCTGCTCGGCGATGGCCACCTCCAGGGCCTCCGGGATCAGCCCGTCGTCGTCCATCGGCACGTGCACGACCTGGGCCTGGGCGGCCTGGAACACCCCGAGTGCGCCGACGTACGTCGGGCCCTCGGCGAGCACCACGTCACCCGGGTCGAGGAAGAGCCGGGCCACCAGGTCGAGCGCCTGCTGCCCGCCGACGGTGACCACCACGTCGTCGGGGGAGGCACCGCAGGAGGCGTCGATGCCGGAGAGCGCCATCACCTCGCAGATCCGTTCGCGCAGCTCCAGGCTGCCCTGGCCGATGCCGTACTGGAGGGTGGTGGAGCCGAGTTCGGAGCCGAGCCTGCCGAGCATCTCGCCGACCGCGTCGAGCGGCAGCGCGGCGATGTAGGGTGCCCCACCGGCGAGCGAGACGACCTCCGGCCGGCTGGCGACCGCGAAGAGGGCCCGGATCTCCGAGGCGGTCATGCCCCGGACCCTCCGGGCGTACCGGTCGGTGTAGTCGTCGAGCGTCGTTCCGGTCATGACATCACCTCGATCGGGTGTCGGTCGGGCTCCCGCCCGCTGGGGTACCCGCGGTGCCGGCGACCATGGCGGCGCGGGACGCCGGTCGGCCGATCGTAGTCCCCGTGCGGCAGGTCGTCGGTCACGATCCGGGTCGGGTCCACATCCCGGACGTCCCGTCCCCGTCCCGGGTGGCCATTCGCGCGTCCACTCCCGTACGGTCGGCAGGCGGCGTACGATCGCTCGTCGGGGACGCAGCGGGCGATGCTGCCGCCGCGGGCTGGTCTCGCCTCCGAGCCTAAGTGTGGGGATGCTCTGATGTCGCGACGTCTGGTCAGTCTGACCCTCGACACCCTGGAAGACCTGCCCCGGCCGTGCCGGCAGTGCGTCTACTGGGAGCTGGACCCGGTCTCCGCCGAGCGGGCCTGCGCGAACGGCGACCCGGGGCTGGAGAAGGAGGCGTGGGTCTCCCAGACGCTTTTGGAGTGGGGTTCCTGCGGCAAGCTGGCGTACGTCGACGGGATGCCGGCCGGGTTCGTGATGTACGCGCCGCCGGCCTACGTACCCCGGTCGATGGCGTTTCCGACCTCGCCGGTCTCGGCGGACGCCGCGCTGCTGATGACCGCCAACGTGGTGCCGGCCTTCGCCGGGGGCGGGTTGGGCCGGATGCTGGTGCAGGGCGTCGCCCGGGACCTGACCAAGCGGGGCATCAAGGCGATCGAGGCGTTCGGCGACGCGAAGTTCGGTGACGAGCCGGACGACACCCGGGCCTGCGTCGCCCCGACCGACTTCTTCCTCTCGGTGGGCTTCAAGACGGTCCGCCCGCACCCCCGCTACCCGCGCCTGCGCCTGGAGCTGCGCACCGCGCTGAGCTGGAAGTCCGACGTCGAGTACGCGCTGGAGAAGCTGCTCGGCTCGATGAGCCCGGAGAGCCTGCTGCGGCCGGTGCGCCCCGCCCCGGCCACCCGCTCCAGCGCCGGCTGAGCGCCCCGCCGACCCAGGCCGCGCCGACTCAGTCGCGGGCCGCTCCTGCCGCCACCACCGCGCGGAGCGCGCTGACGTCGATCGAGCCGGTCGGCACGTCCCGTTCGACGGGGAAGAACATCCGCTGTACGGCCGCCACGAGCGCCTCGACGATCCGGTCCCGGAACCGGGGGTCGACCAGCCGGGCCCGGTCCTGCGGCGAGGTCAGGTAGCCCACCTCGACCCGCACGGCGGGCATCCTGGTCAGTCGCAGCAGGTCCCACGCCTTGGCGTGGGTACGGCAGTCGCGCAGCCCGGTCCGCGCCACGATCTCCCGCTGCACCAGCCCGGCGAGGCGTTCCCCGGTGGCCGAGGTGACGCCGTTGTCGGTGCCGTAGTGGTAGGTGGCGACCCCGTCGGCGGCCGGGTTGGCGTGGCCGTCGGTGTGCAGCGAGATGAACACGTCGGCGCCGAGGGAGTTGGCCAGCTCCGCCCGGTCGATGTCCGGCAGGCAGGTCCGGGGCGCGGGGCCCCGGGTCAGCTGCACCCGTACGCCGGCCGCGGCGAGCCGCCCCTCCAGCCGGCTGGCCAGGTCGTGCACCAGGTCCGCCTCGGTCCAGCGCAGCGTCCCGTCGGGCACCACCACCCCCGGGTCGGTGCCGCCGTGGCCCGGGTCGATGACCACGGTGCGCCCGACCAGGGTCGGCCCGGACTGCCGGATCGCGTCGGATTCGCGTAGCCACTGGGGGCGTCCGCCGACCACCTTGCGGCCGAGCCGGCGCAGCGCGCCCATCGTGTACGGCCCGCAGGAGCCGTCCGGTTTCAGCCCCACCTCCCGCTGGAACTGCGCCACCGCCCGTGAGGTGCGTACGCCGTAGACGGCGTCGGCGCCGCCCACGTCGTACCCCATCTCCAGCAGGCGTTCCTGCAGGGAACGGACGTCCTCGCCGATCAGCGGGTCGGGCACCGCGTGGTAGAGGGTGCGGGCGCCGAGCCGCCAGCGGGCGGCGTCCAGGGCCCGCCACGTCTCGGCACCGACCCGCCCGTCCGCGCTGAGCCCGCGGGACTGCTGGAAGGCCCGGACGGCCCGTTCGGTGGCGGCGTCGAACTCGTCGCCGGGCGCGGCGAGGAGGTCCAGGCCGGTCAGGACGGCACGGATCTCGGTCACTGCCGGTCCGCGGTCACCGGGTCGGATCGGACGCACGCAGGACCCCCTCAGAGGTTGGCTGCCGGGCACCTTCGATGACGGCCACGCTTGCGCGTCCGGTAGGACCAGCGCTTACGGAGCGTACCGTGGCCGGTTGCCGCCGGCCGGTGGTTCGTGCAGGTCAGAGCCCCGAACAGCCGGAACCCCGCACCCGGTGGGGGTGCGGGGTTCCCGGTGGTGGAACGGGTGTTACAGCGCCGACTCGATCAGCCGGACCAGCTCGCCCTTCGGCTTGGCGCCGGCGATCGACTGCACCGGCTCGCCGTTCTTGAAGATGGTGAGGGTCGGCACGGACATCACCCGGTAGGCGCGGGCGGTCTCCGGGTTCTCGTCGATGTTGAGCTTGACGATGGTGACCTGGCCGGCCATCTCGCCGGCGATCTCCTCCAGCAGCGGCGAGACCTTGCGGCACGGCCCGCACCACTCGGCCCAGAAGTCCACCAGGACCGGCTTGTCGGACTTGAGTACGTCAGCGGTGAAGCTGGCGTCGGTGACGACCTTGGTCGCTCCCACTATGACCCTCCTTCTCAGTTGTGGCGTTGCAGTCGTTCAGCTCAGGGTGGCGATGAACCGCTCGGCGTCGAGGGCTGCGGCACAGCCGGTGCCGGCGGCGGTGATCGCCTGCCGGTAGGTGTGGTCGACCACGTCACCGGCGGCGAAGACGCCCGGCACGCTGGTGCGGGTGCTCGGCGACTGCACCTTCACGTAACCCTCGTCGTCCAGCTCGACCTGGCCGCGGAAGAGTTCGCTGCGCGGGTCGTGGCCGATCGCCACGAAGACGCCCGTCACGTCGAGCACCTTGACGTCGCCGGTGTGCACGTTGCGGACGCGGACGCCGGTCACCTTGCCGTCGTCGCCGAGCACCTCCTCGACGGTGCTGTTCCACTCCACCCGGATCTTGTCGTTGCTCAGCGCGCGGTCGGCCATGATCTTGCTGGCCCGGAACGAGTCGCGCCGGTGGATGATCGTGACCGACTCGGCGAACCGGGTGAGGAAGCTGGCCTCCTCCATCGCGGAGTCGCCGCCGCCGACCACCACGATGTGCTGGTTGCGGAAGAAGAACCCGTCACAGGTGGCGCAGGACGACACGCCGTGCCCCAGGTACTCCTGCTCGCCCGGCACGCCCAACGGACGCCAGGCCGAGCCGGTGGAGAGGATGACCGCCCTGGCCCGGTAGGCGGTCTGCCCGACCCACACGGTGCTGACCGCGTCGGAACCGGTGTCGCCGGTGTCCTTCAGCTCGACCCGGGTGACGTCGTCGGTCAGGAACTCCGCACCGAACCGCTCGGCCTGCTTGCGCATGTTGTCCATCAGTTCGGGGCCGAGGATGCCGTCGGCGAAACCGGGGAAGTTCTCCACCTCGGTCGTGGTCATCAACGCACCGCCGGACTGCACACCCTCGATCACGAGTGGCTTGAGGTTGGCGCGTGCGGCGTAGACCGCCGCCGTGTACCCGGCCGGCCCGGAGCCGATGATGATCAGGTTGCGGACCTCGTCCACTGCCGTCTCCCGATGTGTGTGTACGACATCGGCGGCGCACCGACGTCGATCCGAGCGCCGACGGTTCAACGACGTCGGCGGCTGACTTGCAGAACGTCATCGTACGAACCGGGGATTCCCGGACCGGTCGTCCGGTGGGTCACGTCACGCGATGCGGGACGAGTGGTGACCGGGCCCTCACCCTACCCGCGACTGGTAGCGGGTGTCCGCGCCGGACCCCGGCACCCCGCACTCCGCGCCGCTCACCCACGCCCACCGCGCGCCAGTGGAATCGGCGAAGTGGACGACCAGCGCCGGCTCGCCGTTGAACGTGGCGTAGTCGACGACCTCGACGCTGAGCGGCCCACGCTGGTGCGCGGACGCGATGTCGGCGAGGCAGGCGTCGAGCGCCGCCCGCCCGGTCAGCCGGTCCAGCCCGGCGGGCGCGGCGAGCCGTTTGCTCTCCGGCGCGCCGGGGCTGATCTGGGTGGTGACCCCCGGTTCGTCACCGGGCGGGAGACCCGGCGGGGTGACGGGTCGGGCCAACGGGGCGTCCGTGGTGCCCCGCAGCGTCGACGGGGACCAGTCGACGCCGCTGCGCCGGATCTCACCGCTGAACCGGAACCCGGGCTCCGCGTTCTCCTGCACCGGGCCGGCCATCGAGGTGGGCGCGTCCCGGTCGGTCGTGCCGTCGACCAGGTGGGCGACGCCGAAGCCCACCGCGGCCAGCGACGCCGCGGCGAGGGTCACCGGCCCGGCGAGCCGCGCCCAGCGTCGCCGCCGGCCGGGGCCCGACGGATCGGCACGCCCCTCGTCGGGACGGCCACCGGGGGTACGCCGACCACCCGGCTGCGTCGGCACCGGGCCACCCGCCCCGACCTGCCGGACGTCGCCCGGTGCGGCCGGACGCGCGGCCCGGCGGGGCGGGGCGTCGTCCTCGGCTGGCGGGTCGGCGGCCGGACCGGCACCGGCGAGCACGGCGGTGAGCCGTTCCACCACGGCCAGCGGCATCTCCGGTGCGGCGGCGCCCCAACCGGCCAACGCGTCGTGCACCCGGGCCACGGCGGGCGACAGGACGGCGTGCGCGTCGGCCCAGGCCGGGTCCTCGGCCACCAGGCGGGCGACGACGGTGTGCTCCGGGGTGCCGTCCAGTGCCCCGCCCACGTAGTCGGTGAGCAGGTCGTGGTCGACCTCCCTGAACTCCCGGCCGGTCACGGCTCCTCCTGGATGGCGTCCCGCCGGGCCTGCCCCGACCCCGATCGGACGCCGCTGGCCGGCCGCCGGTTCCCGGGTGTGACGTCGGGAACGTCCCGACCCGTCCGGCGGGGTTCGTCCGCCCCGGTCGGTCGGGTCGACTGCTGCTCCCCGCCGGTGCGCAGGTGCCCCAGCACGCCGGCCAGCCGGGCCCGGCCCCGGGCGCACCGGCTCTTCACCGTGCCCTCGGCCACGCCGAGGATCCGGGCGACCTCGGCGACCGGGTAGCCCTGCACGTCCACCAGGATCAGCGCGGCCCGCTGCTCGACCGGCAACCCGGCCAGCGCCTGGCGTACCACCAGGGCGGTGTCGTGGTCGGTGGCCGGCGCGGTCGGTTCGACGCCGCCGGTCCCCCGGGCGTCGTCGGTGCGGTTGCCGTCGGGCAGCGGGACGGTGGGGTGCGCCTGCCGGCGGCGGAGCCGGTCCAGGCAGGCGTTGACCACGATCCGGTGCAGCCAGGTGGTGACGGCGGAGTCGCCCCGGAACCGACCGGCGGCGCGGTGGGCGGACAGCAGCGCGTCCTGGAGGGCGTCGGCCGCCTCCTCCCGGTCGCCCGTGGTCCGCAGGGCCACCGCCCAGAGCCGGTCGCGGTGCCTGTGGAAGAGTTCGGTGAAGGCGTCCCGGTCACCCGCGACGTGGGCGCGGAGCAGGTCCAGGTCGGTGGTCTCGGGGTGCGACACCACGACCGACGCCGGCCCACCGGTCGCCGGGTCGGGTGACTGCCCGCCGCGACCGACCATCACCACGTCCGGCGGAGGCGGTGACGGGGTCGCGGCCGGCGGATCACGATCCCTGGACCGAGATCTCCTGGACGCCCAGCTTGAAGCCCCGCTCGGTGGAGGGCAGCTCGGTGATCCAGAAGAGCAGGTACTGGTATTTCTGCTCGGGGTCGAACCCGTCGAAGGCCATCTTGGTGCCGTCGTGCTGCTCGAACGGCTGGCCGATCCGGGTCTTGAAGCCCTTGACCAGGTCCTTGTCGCCCTGCGAGGTGGACGGGAAGTCGCCGCTGCCGGTGAACAGCGCGGCGGAGACGCCGGAGTCCGACAGGGTGGCGGTGAGCGACTTGACCGTGTGCGGGGCACCGAGGTCGATCCAGACCCCCATGCCTTTCTTGTAGTTGCTGAAGTTAGCCGAGTAGTAGGTGTCGGTCTCCCAACCCTTGTCCTCGTCGCCGTCCATCATCTTCTCGGCGTCGCCCAGCTCGTTGCGCTGCCGGCTGTCCGGGTCGATGATCCGGATGTCCTGGATGGCGAGTTTGCGCACCACGGGGGCCGGGGTGGCGTCGCCGGCCGGCGCGCTGGTGGAGGGGCGGGCGACCGGCTCGGTCTCCGGGCTGTCGCCGCCGCCCAGGGTGGTGATGCCGATGAGCAGGCCGACGAGGGCGACCGCCAGCAGCCCGGCGATGCCGATCGCGACCTTCCGGCCGCCCGCTGCGGCGAGCGGTGAACGGTCCTCGACGCCGTCGGCGGTGAACCGGATGGTGCCGGTCTGGTCGAGGAAGTGGTCCTCGGCGGGGATGTCGAGCCGACCCAGCTCGGCGGAGAGCACGTCCGACGACGGCGGGGCGATCTCGGCGTCGAGCAGGTCCATCGTCAGGTCGTCGAGGTACGCCGGCACGCCGGCCCGGACCTGCCGGGGGGCGGCGATGGCGCCGCTGGCGTCGCGGACGGCGTCCGGGATGGCGGCCCGGCCGTGGCCGGCGGTCGCGCCGCGCAGCGGGGCCTCGGCGTGCGGCCAGTGCCCGGTGAGGGCGAAGTAGAGGACGCCACCCACCGCGCGGATGTCGGCTTCCTGGCTGTCGTCGCCGTCGGTGCGGGCGTCGGCCAGGACCACCCGGCCGTCGTCGCTGATCATCACAGTGCCGGGGTGCACGTTGCCGTGGACCATCCCGGTGGCGTGCACGGCGGCGAGGGCGCTGGCGACCGCGT
This sequence comes from Micromonospora wenchangensis, assembly GCF_002210435.1. Lineage (GTDB taxonomy): Bacteria > Actinomycetota > Actinomycetes > Mycobacteriales > Micromonosporaceae > Micromonospora > Micromonospora wenchangensis. The sequence continues at coordinate 103,833 of NZ_MZMV01000013.1, read as the reverse complement.
TGCCGACGGCGGTGGCCCGGGCCGGGTCCAGCGGCCCCTCGGCGACCAGGTCACGCAGGGACCGGCCGTCGACCCACTCCCGGACGACGTACGCCCGGACGTCCTCGTCGATCGCGTCGTAGACGCCGACCAGGTTGGGGTGGATGACCCGGCTGGCCGCAACGGCGGCCTGGAGCATCTCGGTGGCCGAGTCGCCGCCGGGGTAGCGGAGCACCACCGCCACGGGCCGGCGCAGGATGACGTCGACCCCCCGCCAGACCAGGCGCCCGGCGCTGTCGTTGTTGATGTGCTCGACCAGCTCGTACCGCTCGGCGAGGATCTCACCGGCCGTGGGAGCACCGAAGGTCATGACCGGAGGAGCAGTTTCCTCCGCCTCCTGACCCTCGCCGACCTGGGTCACCCGTCCTCCCTCGGTGATCGTGTCGATCGATGGACCCGCGCTGCTGGGCATGTGGCTTCCCGCTCCGCCGTCGCTGGAACCGACCGGCGGCGTCGACTCGGGCGTCGGCCACCTGCCGTGTCCGTCGACAGCGACCTTACCCGGACCGCCCGTCATACCGACATGTCATCTTCCCGCCGCGCTCGACGGCCTGTCGCATATGCGGTGGTAAGTCCGTTTAAAGCCGCTCTCTCCCACGTTGCTGACACATGTACTGGCCAATCTAGACGCCCGTCGCAAACCGTCGACCTCCGGGCCACCCGCCGGGAACTATCCGGTGCCGGCAGGTCTGGTTCCCCCCGAACGGTCGTACATGCTCAGCCTTACGGTTGGTTATCCACAGCCCTTTACGGTGACTGAGCGGGCAATCACCAAGTTATCCACAGGCGTGTCCCCAGGCTGGTGATCCTCGTTCACCCTGCGTGTCCCCTGCCCGGCCGCGGACTGGCCTGCGGGTCAGCGGCCGAGCCGCCGCCGCACCATCGCGACCACCTCGGTGATCTCGCCGATCCGCAGCACCATCGCCAGGCCCAGATACGTCCCGCCGATCACCACCCCGCCGAGGACCAGCCGCACCGCCGCCGCCGTCCAGCTCAGGTTGCCCGGGTCGCCGGGCAGCAGGTTGACCACCAGCAGGCCGACCAGCGCCGCACCGAGCGCCGCCACCAGCACCTTGCCCATGGTCCGCATGATCCGGCCCAACCCGATCCGGCCCACCCGGGGCCGCAGCAGCATCGCCGAGAGCACCGCCGCCGCCACGTACGAGATCGCGTTGCCGAGCATCATGCCGGCCGCCGCGAAGGTGGCCGAGAAGGCGACGAAGACCCCGATCTGCACGGCCACCCGCAGGATCACCACCGGGATGTTGACCAGCGCCGGGGTACGGGTGTCCGGCAGCGCGTAGAAGGCGAAGGTGAACAGCTGGCTGATCGCGAACGGCACCAGGCCCAACGCGGCGACCAGCAGCACCAGCGAGGTGGCCAGCGCGTTGTCACCGGTGAACGCGCCGTACCGGAAGACCACCACGGAGACCGGACCGGCCAGCACCGCGTAGCAGACCGCGATCGGGGCCAGCACCGCCGTCACCATCCGGGTGCCCCGGGACAGGTCGGCGGTGACGTCGGCGAACCGGCCCTCGGCGGCGGCGGCGCTCATCCGGGGCATCAGCGCCGTGATGATCGAGACGGCGATGATGCCGTGCGCCATCATCAGCAGCAGGAAGACGTTGTTGTAGATCAGCAGACCGGCGTTGTTCTCGTCGCCCCCGGCGGCCCGGGTGAGCAGGTTGACCACCACGAACAGGCCGAGCTGGTTGACCGCGACGTAGCAGAACATCCAGCCACCGAGCCGGGCCAGCTCACGCAGACCCAGCTCGCGGAAGTCGAACCGCAGCTTCCACCGGAAACCCACCTTGCGCAGCGCCGGCAGCAGCCCGGCCGCCTGCACCGCCACGCCGAGCAGGGTGCCCCCGCCGACCAGCAGGATGCGGTCCCAGCCGATCTCCTCCGGGCCCAGCGCCCGCGCGCCGTACACCGCGATGTAGAGGCCGAACGTGCCGATGACGACCAGGTTGTTCAGGATCGGCGCCCACATCGGCGCGGCGAAGTGCCCCCGGGTGTTCAGCACCGCCGCGATCAACGCGCTGACGCCGGTGAAGAACAGCATCGGCAGCATCAGGTACGACAGGTTGGTGACCAGGCCCGTGTAGGCCGCGTTCTTGCCGCCGGCGTAGAGCGTGGTCAGGGTCGAGGCCAGCAGCAGCGCCAGCACCACGGTGACCGCGAGGGCCAGCACCGCGAGGGTCAGCAGCCGCTGGGCGTACGCCTCGCCCCGGTCCGGGTCGGCCTTGCGGCGGCGTACCAGCACCGGGATCAGCACGCTGGTCAGCACGCCGCCGAGCAGGAACTCGTACACCTGGTTGGGCAGGAACTGGGCGGTGGTGAACGCGTCGCCGACGGCGCTGCCCAGCGCGGCGCCGATCATCAGGTTCCGGATGAAACCGGTGCCCCGGCTGACCAGGCTGCCGACCGCCATCACCGCGCTGTTCGCCGCCGCGCTGGTCTCGGCGACCACCTCCTGCGGCGGTGCGGTCGCCTCCACCCCCGGCTGGTTCAACGGCTCGGCGGAGATGAAGGTAGCCCCGTCGTCGTACGGCCGGGGACCGTCACCCCCCTGCGCGGCGTTCGCGCTGCGGTAGAGCCCGCCGCTCATCTCCAGCCTCCCCGGGGTACGTCGGAGCCGGCACCGGTCCGCACGTCCATGACCATAGTCAACCCGCACCCGACACCCGCGCCCGGCGGATCGGTTCCCGTCCCCGCCCGATAGGCTGGCGATCCCATGTCCGAAGCCTCCACACCCCACGCCGCCGCACGCCGTGAACTGACCACCGTGCAGCGCAACGCCGTCGCCGAACTGCTCCGCGTCTCGCCGGTCGCCGACGAACTGGGCCGCCGGTTCGCCCGCGCCGGCCACGAACTGCACCTGGTGGGTGGTTCCGTCCGCGACGCCCTGCTCGGTCGGCTCGGCGACGACCTGGACTTCTGCACCGACGCCCACCCCGAGCAGACGTTACGGATCGTCCGCGGCTGGGCCGAGTCGATCTGGGAGACCGGTCGGGAGTTCGGCACCATCGGCTGCCAGCGCGACGGCCTCCGGCTGGAGGTCACCACCTTCCGCGCGGAGGCGTACGACCAGGTCAGCCGCAACCCCGTCGTCGAGTACGGCACCAACCTCACCGACGACCTGAAGCGGCGGGACTTCACCGTCAACGCGATGGCGGTCAGCCTCCCCGACCACCGGTTCACCGACCCGTACGGCGGGCTGGACGACCTGGCCGCGAAGATCATCCGTACCCCGGGTACGCCCGCCGAGTCGTTCGGCGACGACCCGCTGCGGATGCTGCGGGCCGCCCGGTTCGCCGCCCAGCTCTGCTTCGCCGTCCACCCCGACGTGCGGGCGGCGATGGTGGCGATGGCCGCCGACCTGGACCGGATCACCGCCGAGCGGGTTCGCGACGAGTTCACCAAACTGCTGTGCGGCGCCGACCCGATCACCGGGCTGCGGCTGCTGGTCGACACCGGGCTGGCCGACCGGTTCCTGCCCGAGCTGACCGGCCTCAAGCTCACCATCGACGAGCACGCCCAGCACAAGGACGTCTACGAGCACACCCTGACCGTGGTGAGCAACGCGGTGTCGTACGAGACGGACGGCTGCGACTTCGTGCTGCGGATGGCGGCGCTCATGCACGACGTGGGCAAGCCGGCCACCAAGGCGGTCGGGCCGGACGGCCGGGTCAGCTTCCACCACCACGAGGTGGTCGGTGCCCGGCTGACCAAGAACCGGATGAAGGCGCTGCGCTACCCGAAGGACGTCACCGCCCAGGTCACCAAGCTGGTCGGCCTGCACCTGCGGTTCTACGGCTACGGCCGGGGCGAGTGGACCGACTCGGCCGTCCGCCGGTACGTCACCGACGCCGGTGACCTGGTGGACCGGTTGCACAAGCTGACCCGCTCCGACTGCACCACCCGCAACCGGCGCAAGGCGGCCCAGCTCGCGGCCGACTACGACGCCCTGGAGGAGCGGATCACCCGGATCGCCGCCGAGGAGGACCTGGCCCGGGTCCGGCCCGACCTGGACGGCAACGCGATCATGGAACTGCTCGGGGTGCCGCCGGGGCCGGTGGTCGGCCGGGCCTGGCAGCACCTCAAGGAACTGCGCCTGGAACGCGGCCCGCTCGACCGCGACGAGGCCGAGGCGGAACTGCGGCGCTGGGCCGCCGAGCAGGGCCTGAGCTGACCTGAACGACGCGAGGGGCCGCCCGGCACACGCCGGACGGCCCCTCGTCGCGTACGGGTCAGCGGGTCTCGACCGCGCTGCCCTCGACCGGCGGCTTGCCGTTGGCCGGGGACCCGGCCGACGCCGCGCCCAGCTTGGCGAGCAGCCCGGCCAGGTCGATGCCGGTGAGGTCGGAGCCGAGCTGGAGGCCCTGGGCCACGTTGCCGGCCACCGACTTGGTCAGCGACGACGCCCCGTCGGTCGAGATCACCGTCATCTTGTCGATCGCGCCGATCGGGGCGCTGGCCGCCTCGACCACCTGCGGCAGCACCTTGACCAGCAGGTCGAGCACGGCCGCCTCGCCGTACGCGGCGAACGCCTCGGCCTTGCGGGCCATCGCGTCGGCCTCGGCCTGACCCCGGGCCAGGATGGCCGTGGCCTCGGCCTGACCCTCCCGCTCGACCGCCTCGGCGATCGCGGACCGCCGCCGCTGCTCAGCCTCACCCTCCTTGGCGCCCTCGATCGCGTTCGCCTCGGCCAGCGCCGCCCGGCGGGCCCGCTCACCCTCACCGGTGAGCCGGGCCTGCTCGGCGGCGGCCTGGGCGGCGGCGATGGTGGCCTGCCGCTGCGCGTCGGCGTTCAGCACCGCCGCGTTGCGGGACGCCTCCGCCTCCTGCTCCACCTTGTACCGCGCCGCGTCGGCCGGCTTACGGACCTCGGTGTCGAGCTGCCGCTGCTTCAGCTCGGCGTTGCGCTCGGCGACCTTCTGCTGCTCGGAGAGGATCGCCTGGTCCCGCTCGGCCTGGGCGAGCGGGCCGGCCGCCGCCGACTTGGCCTTCGCGGCGTCGATCTCGGCCTGGATCGCGGCCTGCTTCAGCGACAGGTTCCGGTTCGCCTCGGCGATCGCCTCCTCGGCCAGCAGCCGCTCCTGCTCGGCCTGCTGCCGGGCGCGCGCCTCGGCGATGGCCGCGTCCTTGAGCACCCGGGCCGCCTCCGGCCGACCGAGATCCTGCAGGTACGACCCCTCGGCCAGGATGTCCTGGAGCTGGAAGGTGTCCAGCACCAGCCCCTGGTTGGTCATCGAGTGCTCGGCCTCCTCGGCGACCGCGTTGGCGAACGCCGCCCGGTCCCGGATGACCTCCTCGACGGTGAGCCGGCCGACGATGGAGCGCAGCGCGCCGGCCAGCACCTCCCGGGTGAAGTTGTCGATCTCGTCCTGCTGGTGCAGGAAGCGCTGGGCGGCGGCGCGGATCGCGTCCTCGGTGCCGCCGACCTTGACGATGGCGACACCGTGCAGGTCGGCCCGGATGCCCTGCTTGCTGACCGCGCCCCGGATGCCGACGTCGATGCGGCGGCTGGACAGGTCGAGCGACTGGAGCTTCTGCACCACCGGCAGCACGAAGACCGACGCGCCGAGCACGACCTTCTGGCCGGAGTTGTCGGTGGACCGGCCGCCGTCGGCGGTCTGCGTGGTCCGACCCTTGCGGCCGGTGACGATGAACGCCTCGTTCGGGCCGGCCACCTTGATCCGGGAGAGCACGAACAACACGAGGACGAGGACGAGGACGACCGCGCCGACGATGGCGATGAGGAGAGGCATGGTGGTTCCGTCTCTGCGAGAAGAGGGGTCAGTAGGTCTCGACGTGCACGCTGGTCTCGCTCAGCGTCTGCACCACGAAGATCTGCGCGCCGAGCGGGATGGGCCGGTCGGCGCGGGCGTTGAGTTTCACGGGTTGGCCGGCGACGCGTACCCGGACCTCGCCGTAGCCGCCGGCCGGGATCGGGGTGACCACCAGGCCGAGCGCGCCGACCAGGTCATCCCGGGTGGGGGTGGCGTCGGTACGCATGTCGCGCGCCGCCCGGCTCAGCCGCCCCGCCAGCCACGCGGTGGGCACCGCGGCGAGCGTGCCGCCACCGACCGCCGCCGCGATCATCCCGGGGGTACCCCCGCCGAGCAGTTCGTTGACGATGGCCGCGCCGAAGCCGAACGCGCCGAGGAAACCGGCGACCGCCTCGACGGAGACCGGACCGTCGACGTCGGGATGGCCGAAATGCAGGATTTCACCGCCGAGTAGAGCGAGTGCCAGCACACCGACGCCCGCCCCACCGATGATCAGAAAGATGAGCGTCCCCGTGGCCACGACCTGCACGGTAGCGACCCGACGCAACATCCCGCGTGATCATTTGGGGGCGACGGACACCGTCCGTTCGGCCAACTCCCGCGGCAGCGGCAACCGTTGCAGCTCGTGTCCGGCGGGGTCGGCGAGCACGACGTCCCGGTGACCACCCGGCCGCCGGTAGAGCAGCCGGTCGTCGCCGACCCAGGCGACCTCGGCCACCGGGAGCGTGCCGAGCACCGTGCCGGTGACCGCGTCGACCAGCAACGGCTCCCGCTGCCCCTGGACCACCACCCGGGTCCCGTCGGGCGACCAGGACCACGGGCCGGCCGGATCGCCGGGGATCTTCACGAACCGGGTCGGCCGCCCGTCGTCGGCGGAGAAGAACTGCACCCCCCAGCGCGGATGGCGGAGCTGCTCGGACCGGGGCGCGAAGCTGTCGGTCAACGGCAGCGCCACCTCCCGGCCGTCCCGGCTCCAGGTGAAGGCGCAGTGGTCGGTGCAGCGGTACCTGACCGGGTCGATCCGGTACTCCCGGTACCGCCCGCCGACCTCCAGCACGCCGAGCCGGTGCACCCCACTTCGTAGGACGGTCACCGCCAACCGGCGGCCGTCCGGCGACCACTGGACGTCCAGCGCCCCCCGGACCCGCTGCCAGCGCAGCTTCCCGGTGGCCGCGTCGGCGAGACCGAGCTGGCCGGGGCGCTGCTCGTCCCGCACGGCGGTGACCGTGCCGGTGGGGGCCGGCCACACCTCGGCGTGTCCGCCGGCACGGACGTAGCGGGACCGGGTGCGGTCCAGCACGTACCCGGTACCGCCGGACAGGCCGCCGGTGACCACCCAGCCACCGGGCAGCGCCAACGGCCGGGCCGGCCAGTCGGCACCGGGGGCGGGCAGCAGCGTCGTACCGGGGGTGGGACTCGGCGTGGGCCGTACCGGTTGGACCGGGCGCTCCGGCCGGAGCAGCACGAACGGCACCACCAGCGCAACCGCCGCCACCACCGCCGTGCCGACCACCGCGACCCGGCGTCGGGTACGCAGCCGACGACCCCGGGCCAGCGCCGCCAGGGCCAGCCGGGGCGACGGCCGCGCCTCGTCGGCGAGATCGTGTACGGCGGCCCGCAGCGCGTCCTCCACCCGTCGGCTCATCGCTTCACCTCCGGGCTGTTGACGAGATCGTCGAAGGACGGCACCAGCTCCCGCAGCCGGGCCAGCGCGCGGGACGCCTGGCTGGCCACCGTGCCGGCCCGGCAGCCGAGGATCGCGGCGGTCTGCTCGACACTGAGGTCCTCCAGGTAGCGCAGCGTCAACACCGCCCGTTGCCGGGGCGGCAGCGTCCGGAGCGCGTCGCGCAGCAGCATCCGTAGCTCGCTGTCGTGGCTGCTGTTGCGCTCGCCGGGCCGTTCCGGCAGCACCGCCACCGGAACCTCACGTCGCCGGGCGAGCCGTCGCCAGCCGGAGACCTGGTCGTGATAGAGGATCCGGCGCACGTACGGCTCGGCGTCACCCCGGATCCGGGGCCACCGGGCGTACGCCTTGGCCAGCGCGTTCTGCAGCAGGTCCTCGGCGGCGTGCTGGCTGCCCGCCAGCGCGTACGCGACGCGCAGCAGCGCGTCCCCCCGTTCGTTGACGAACGCGGTGAACTCCCCGTCGGTGCCTTCGGTCACCGCTCACCTCCGTACCGAAGACGCTCGGCGGCGCGGAAACCTTGCCCCGTCCGCAGGTGTTTCGTCGCCGCCGGCTCCGTGGGGTGGCCGGAGACGACGGACGGCACGTCCGGCTGGTCCGGCGTGGTGGGCCGGTCCCGCGCCCTCTCCGGGCCCGGCCCCCGCTCCCGGTGTCGGTCGGGGCGGGAAGAATGGCGGTATGCGCTGGACCGTGCTCGACTCGCCGATCGGGGAATTCTCCGTCGCCACCGACGACACGGCGGTCTGCGGCACGCACTTCGGCCGGGTCGCGTCGGCCGACGACGAACCCGCCGACGGGCTGGCCGGCCGGGCGGTCGCGGAACTGCGGGCGTACTTCGCCGGTGAGCTGACCGGGTTCACCGTGCCGGTGACGGTGCCGCGCGGGTCCGAGTTCGAGCGCGCCGTCTGGCGGGAGATGACCCGCATCCCGTACGGGGAGACGCTCACCTACGGCGAGGTGGCCCGGCTGGTCGGCGACCCGGGCGCGGCACGGGCGGTCGGGGTGGCCTGCAACCGCAACCCGGTCCCGGTGATCGTGCCCTGCCACCGGATCGTCGGCGCGGGCGGCAAACTGGTCGGCTTCGGCGGCGGCCTGCCCCGCAAGGTCACCCTGCTGGAGTTGGAGGCCGGGGTGGCGCTGCGCCGCGCCTGGTCGTGACGATCAGATCGCCGATCAGCGCGGCAGAACCGGGTGGGCGTGGACGGCGGTGTTTTTCGGTTTTTCTGAGCGGCCGGCGGCAGCGGGACGAGGTGCGGGGCCGGAAGCACGTGCCGGGCGTGGGGCGCTTGGGCGATCGCCGCCGGACAACCGTGGTCCCTGGCTCGGATGGTGGTCGGCCAGCCGGGCACGAGCCCGTCGTTGGTTGATGAATTCCCAGCTCACAGCTATCTGGCGAGTTTTTCGGCTGGCCTGCCCGAATAGCAGGAACCCGCCTCTGTCGCCTCCCGAACAATCACCATGTTGTTCCCGGAAGCAATTATCTGGGCTGCGTGATGACTCAGTCCGGCATTGAGATTCGGCGAGTGGGGGGAGCAAGATCGGAGGTGCGGGCGGGAGTTCGACGACGGTGTTCCGTCGGATCCGACTCCCTGCGCCGAATCTTCCAACGAACCAACGCGCGACGTGACACCGTCGTGCCGGCAAGGAGTTCCGACATGTCTTCTCGACAGCAGCTGGATGGCGGCCGTCCGCGGCGGCGTGGGACCGACGGGGGTGCCCTGGTGGCCGTTCTGCTGGCCATGCTGATGATCTATTCGGCGCTGGTGATGCGCGACGGCGGGTCCTGGCGGGTGGCGGTCGCCATGCCGGCGATCCTGGGAATCGTCGCGGTCCAGATGGCCCGCTGGACGTCGCAGGCCTGGGGCCGCAGCCACCAGCGGACGCTGCGCCGGCTGTTCGACATCCTGGGCGCGGAGACCGGCCCCGGAGGCCGGGACGTCGCAGAACCGGCGGGTCGATCCGACGGACAGACTCCCGAAGGCCGGTGACGGTCGTCCTACGCACGCAGGAAGGTCAGAACGAGAGTGCACAGCCCGGCGGCACCGCCGACCGAACACGGAATAACCAGGAGGACGGGCCGGCCGCTGAATCCGGTGGTGGGCTTCGGCCCGGCCGCCCGACTCGCTCAAGAGCTGCGTGGCGCGTACCTGGCCGCTGGTGAGCCGCCCATGAAACGCGTGGCGCGCATGGGCGACGTGAGCACGAGTACGTTGTCGGAGAACCTCAGTGGTCGGAGGATCCCCACGTCGCATGTGTTGGACGCCTTCCTCGTCGGTATCGGCGTCACCGACGAGGTCGCGCGTGACTGGCGACGACTTCGCGAGAAGGCAGTTGAGGCCGCCGAGCGGTTCGAGCCGGACGGCCGCATCGCCTCGTCGTCAGGTCTGCTCGCCGCGCTGCGTCGGCTCAGGGCGGAGCAGCGGCTGACCGACGAGGAACTCGAACGGCGACTCGACGCGGTGAGTGGGCAGCGACTGAAGGGCGCGTTGTCGGGTTCGGTGCCGGGAAGAGCGCAGGTTGACGCCATCCTGGCCGGCGAGGTCGCCCTCGATCCGGATGCACTGGGTTACCTCGTCCTCTGCCTCGGTGCACACGAGAGCCAGGTTCGCGCCTGGTGTGTGCTGGCCGATCGCCTCGGCGAACAGCAGACGGAACCGCAGGACCCGTTGCCTGATCTGCTCGTCGCGTCGGCCCCGACGGCAGACGCAGTGATCGCCTCGGGTGCGGCGGCCGAGGGGACTCCTGGGCCCTCGATCGTGCGACCATCCCGGCGGCGGTGGCACATGCTGGCGGCGGTGGCACTAACCGCCGTTTCCCTGGTTCTCCTGGGCATGGCGACGGCCGACCGCAGGCGCGACCGGGTCACGCCGGACAACGAGCAGACCGGCGGCCCGGTGGTGGAGGAGGCGCCGGACGGTCGGTACGAGGTCTTCGTGCTGGGCCAGCGGATAGTGGTCACACCGCAGTCGGCGTTCGCCCGGGAGGATGCGGTGCTCACCCGGCTGGTCGTCTCCCGGACGACCACCTCGTCCCAGGTGGACGACTACGAGAAACGGGAGTTCCGGAGGACCATCATTGACGGCCAGGACTGCGAGTCCAGCACGCTGATCGACGCGAACGACCGGCGGAAGCCTGAGCCGACACAGTGCACTGCCTCCGCGCTGACCCGGTTGCGGGTCCCGAACCCGTCGACGGACCCCCGGGAACTCAGCCGGCAGCTCCTGGTCGATCAGGGAGCCGAGCCGGGATCAACGGCCGAGTCGCTGGCCGTGCTCCGGGGGATAGCCAACCTCAACAAGGAGCACTGTCTCGGTTCCGCACAGCGAGCGGCGGTCCTGCGGGTGCTTGCCGGTCTACCTGGCCTGGTGTTCCGTGACTGGTCGATAGACGCGACAGGTCGGCAGGGACTGGCGTTCAGCATCGACGGCGAAGCCGCGGAGGAGACGATGGACACCCGGGACACGCTCGTCGTCGACCCTGCTCGCGGTGCGCTCCTGTTCCACGAGCAGACCGTACGTCCCGAGACGCCGGTGCCGGTGGTCGAATCCGGAACCACGTTCGTGGACTGCGAGCTGAGGAAGAGGCACGACTGAGCAACCGCCCGGGGAGGGTGGGTCTTCTGCGAAACCCACCCCGGGCGGCGGTACCGTCGAGCCGAGGTGTCAGAAACGCGGCCCAGAAAAGGCGAATCGGGGATGCGCCATGTGAAGAATGACGCCGCCGGTGACGGTTTCCGGCGCGGATGGTTCCGGTGATCGCTGCCCACGGGTCGATCCCACATGGTCATGCCCTTGATCGCCGGCGCCGGGTCTGATCCATCCGATCCGAGGCGGCAAACAGTTTAGCGGATATCGATGATCGTAGCCGTCCTGCGGTCGATCGCGATTCCCTTCCGGCCTGGCGATCATTCGGGGCGCGACTCTACCCTGAGCCAACAGGCGTCACGGAGCGTCGTCACTCGATCTCGGAGCGTTCATTAGGTGCTCCCGACCTGCCCTGCTGTCGCTCGACCGAGGGAGGGAAGCCACCATGGTCCGTGTCGTTCGCCGCCTGCTGGCCGGCGTGATGATCAATTTCCTGATCATATTCGGCAGCTTCTCCGCCGCCACCCCTGCGACTGCGGCATCGCCAGGTGTGCTCGCCGCCCCCAGTTGCCCGGACGGGTGGTTCTGCTTCTACGACGACGTGCGATTCGGCACCCCCTACGGGAAGCTGTCCGACTGCGGCTGGCAGAACCTGGCCACCTGGGGCTGGCAGAACCGTACGGAAGCGGTCTACTACAACCTGAAAAGCGGTTCGGTGACGTTCTACGAGAGCAACGGCACTCCGCTCTTCACGGTGAGCGCCTCGAAGAGATCCATCAGCGATGTCTATCCGAAGCAGAACAGGGCGGACAAGGTCTACCGGGTCTGTTGAACGAGGGACAGCCCGTCGGATCGATCCTGGAACCGGCGCGACCCTGCCGGGCGCACCTCTGCCGGCGGCTGTCGCCGTACCAGGAGACGGCGGACCGAATGTGCGAGGGCCGGGTCCGAACGGACCCGGCCCTCGACGGTGGTGTCGGTGCGTCAGCGCTCGACCTCGCCGGTGATGAAGCCCTCGACGGCGGCGTGCGCGTCGTGGTCGGCGTACTGCACCGGCGGGGACTTCATGAAGTACGAGGAGGCCGACAGGATCGGGCCACCGATCTTGCGGTCCAGCGCGATCTTCGCGGCCCGGACGGCGTCGATGATGACACCCGCCGAGTTCGGCGAGTCCCACACCTCGAGCTTCAGTTCGGCGTTGAGCGGGGTGTCGCCGAAGGAACGACCCTCCAGGCGGATGTACGCCCACTTGCGGTCGTCCAGCCACGGCACGTGGTCCGACGGGCCGATGTGCACGTCGCTCTTGACCATCTCGTGCGGGATCTGGGACGTGACCGACTGGGTCTTCGAAATCTTCTTCGAGACCAGCCGGTTGCGCTCCAGCATGTTCATGAAGTCCATGTTGCCGCCGAAGTTGAGCTGGTAGGTGCGCAGCAGCTCGACCCCACGGTCCTCGAACAGCTTCGCCAGCGCGCGGTGCACGATGGTGGCGCCGACCTGGCTCTTGATGTCGTCACCGACGATCGGCAGGCCGGCGTCGGTGAACTTCTGCGCCCACTGCGGGTCGGAGGCGATGAAGACCGGCAGCGCGTTGACGAAGGCGCAGCCGGCGTCGATCGCGGCCTGGGCGTAGAACTTCGCCGCCTGCTCGGAACCGACCGGCAGGTAGCAGACGACCACGTCGACCTGGGCGTCGCGCAGCGCCTTGGTCACGTCGACCGCCTCGGCGTCCGACTCCTCGATGATCTCGCGGTAGTACTGGCCCAGGCCGTCGAAGGTCGGGCCGCGCTGGACGCTGACGCCGGTGGGCGGCACGTCGCAGAGCTTGATGGTGTTGTTCTCGCTGGCCACGATCGCCTCGGCGAGGTCCATGCCGACCTTCTTGGCGTCCACGTCGAACGCCGCGACAAAGTCCACGTCCGAGACGTGGTAGTCGCCGAAGGTGACGTGCATGAGACCCGGGACGCGGTCGTTCGGGTCGGCGTTGCGGTAGTACTCCACGCCCTGCACGAGGGACGAGGCGCAGTTACCCACACCGACGATGGCGACGCGGACGGAGCCCATAGCGTCTGCCTCCTTCTTCTTCATCACGGCCGCTCTTTCCTGGACTCTCCAGGCGGAGGCGGGCTGTTGTTGTCTCGTGGACCGTCGGCCACCCCGGGTCGCGGGGCGGCCGGGGCACGGCCGGAGCGCTCGTTGGCGATGAGCTCCTCCAGCCAGCGGACCTCACGCTCGCAGGCGTCGAGGCCGTGGCGTTGCAGTTCCAGGGTGTACGCGTCGAGCCGCTCGGCCGCCCGGCCCAGCACGTCCCGAAGTCCTTCGCGACGTTCCTCGATCGTGCGCCGGCGGCCCTCCAGGATGCGCAGCCGGGTCGCCTGGTCGGTGCGGGCGAAGAACGCGAAGTGCACGCCGAAACCCGTGTCGTCGTACGTCTCCGGCCCGGCCTGCGCGATCAGTTGGGCGAACCGTTCCTTGCCCTCTGCGGTGATCTTGTAGACCACCCGGCCGCGCCGGCTGGTCAGCGCGGGAACCTCCTCGGCGGTGGCGGGTGTCCCGGCCGCCTCGGTGATCCAACCCGCCGCCTGCAACCGGCGCAGGGTCGGATACAGCGAGCCGTAGCTGATCGCCGCCCGGATGGCACCGAGCTTGGCGGCGAGCTCCTTACGGAGTTCGTAGCCGTGCATCGGGGACTCCTGGAGGAGGCCGAGGATGGCGAGTTCCAGCACGGGCCACCCTTCCCCTGCCGTCGGGACGGAAGGTTAACCGCCTCGATGTATCGGACCGATACATCGCACGTTAGTACCTCGATCGGTGTCCCGGCAAACCCCCGTTGCGCGCCGGGCTCTTCACGGATCGTGACGGTGGTCGCCCCACCCGACCGGAGCGCGTACCCTTTGCCGCATGCGTACGTCTCGCCAGGTGGTCGACTACTCGCTCCAGAAGCGGGCAGTGCTGCGTGACCTCCACGCCGGGCGGGTCGGCACGTACGACGTCTGCGACGCGTCGCCGTACCTGAAGAACGCGGCCCGCTTCCACGGCGAACCGACCGAGCAGCGGTGTCCGATCTGCCGGAGCGAGAACCTGACCCACGTCCACTACATTTACGGGGACGAACTCAGGCAGTCGGCCGGCCAGGCGCGTTCCCTGGCCGAATTGCCCGTGCTGGCGATGACGCTGCGTGAGTTCCAGGTCTTCGTGGTGGAGGTGTGCCTCGGCTGTGACTGGAACCATCTCGTCGAGCAGTTCCTGCTCGGCCGGGACGGGCTGGCCGAGGGCGGCCCGGAGCAGGGTGCGGCGGACGCCGCCACCGCTGCCACGCAGGGACGAAGGCGAGAGGCGCAACGGTGAACCTGGCTGATCCGGTCGACTCGGGTGGCGTACGACACAGTCACCGTGACCGGCGGCCCCTCGGCCCGAATGGCCCGAATGATGTGGAATTTGCAGCGCGTCCCCGGCTCCGCGCCGGCCTCCCGACGCGTGTGTCAACTCACGGCAACCCGGTGGTGACGCCCCCGCGTCCCACCGCGACCGGCAGGGTGTGAGGAATGAACTCGTACGGCGATCCCAGTTCCCCGCGTGCGCGGGCCCAGGTTCCGGGTTCGAACGGCGGCCCCGGACCGGGGGCGGACGACGGGTACCCCCGACGGGGCGGCGACGCACGGGGCTCGGCCCCGGCGGGCCGGGCCTCGGTCGGCGGTGCCGCGCCCACCGGGCGGGCCTCGGCGGCCGTCCCCCCGCCGCGCGCGACAGGCGGTGCCGCCGGATCGGCCCCGGTCGGCCGGGCCGTCCCGGGTCGGGCCTCGGTGCCGGTCTCGCCGGCCGGGCCGGGTCGGGCCTCGGTGCCGGTCTCCCCGGCCTCGCCGGGATGGGGTAGCCCGGGTCGGGCGTCGGTGCCGGTCTCCCCGGCGGGCGGGCCTTCCGGCCGGGCCTCGGTCGGTACGGCCTCCGCGGGCCGGGCCAGCGTCGGCGCGGCCTCGGTCGGCTCCGCCGGGCGGGCCTCCGTGGCGCGGGCCGGCGTCGCGCAGGTCGGCGGCGGGCCGGGTGGCCCGAACGGGCCGAACGGCCCGGGGCGTGGCCACGGCGGTGGCGGCGGGCGCGGGCGCGGTCCGGGTGACCCGGACGCGATGGCGCGGGCGAAGCGGCGCAAGCGGATCAACCTGTTGATCGCCAGCTTCGCGGTCTTCATCATGCTCGCCGGCCTCGGTGTGGTCGGGTTCACCTACTACTCCACCACCGTGGTGTTGCCGAACCAGATCAAGCTGCCGCTCGCCACCACCATCTACGCCAGCGACAACAAGACGGTCATCGCCAAGGTCGGCGAGCAGAACCGCACCTTCGTCTCGATCAACCAGATCCCGCAGCACATGCGGGACGCGGTGGCGGCGGCGGAGGACAAGAACTTCTACGAGCACGCCGGTGTCGACTACAAGGGCATCGCCCGTGCCGCCTGGAACAACCTCTCCAACGGCGACAAGCAGGGCGCCTCGACGATCACCCAGCAGTACGCCCGCAACGCCTACGAGAACCTCCAGGACGACTCGTACGCGCGGAAGGTGAAGGAGGCGATCGTCGCCTCCAAGCTCAACGATCAGTTCACCAAGGAACAGATCATGGAGCACTACCTCAACACCATCTACTTCGGTCGCAACGCGTACGGCATCGAGGCGGCGGCGTGGGCGTACTTCGGCAAGCCGGTCTCGAAGGTCGACGTGGCCGAGGCCGCCGTGCTCGCTGCCTTGATCAAGCAGCCGGAGCCGAGCAGCACGCACAAGGGCTTCGACCCGTCGATCAACCCCACCGACGCCAAGAGCCGCTGGGACTACGTCATCAAGAACATGATCGAGATGCACTGGGTCGACGCCCCTGGCCGGCCGGCGCATCCGACGGAGTACCCGACGAAGACGTTGCAGACCCCCAAGGAGTCCCGGTCGGGCGTCAAGTTCGGCGTCAACACCCCGATCGGTAACGTCATCAACTACGTGTCGGCGGAGATGCGGGAGAAGAAGCTCTGCACCGACAACGACGCGGAGGTGACCGAGCGTAAGCCGCGCTGTTCGGCGATGCTCCGCGAGGGTGGTTACCGGATCAGGACCACCATCGACAACAAGGTGCAGAAGGCCGTCACCGGCGCCGCCCAGCGCAGCACCAAGGGCTCCGAGTTGGACGGTGCCCGCAAGAACCTGATGGCCGCCGTGGTCTCCATCGACCCGCGCAACGGCCGGGTGCTCGGCTACTACGGCGGGGACGACGGCACCGGTACCGACTACGCCGGCACCAACACCGACACCAACGGCAACGTCACCGGCGGGCACTCGCCCGGCTCCAGCTTCAAGATCTACACGCTGGCGGCGGCGCTGGAGGCAGGCAAGTCCGTCGAGTCGCGCTGGAAGGGCCGGGCGTTCACCCCGGAGGGCGTGAAGTTCCGGGTCAGCAACGCCGGTACCGACAACCCCAGCTGTGGTGACTCCTGCACGCTGCGGGAGTCCACCCTGAAGTCGTTGAACGTGCCGTTCTACCACGTCAGCCTGGACATCGGCCCTGACAAGATCGTCGACATGGCGGCCAAGGCCGGGGTCAGCATGATGTGGCAGACCAACGTGAACCCGCCCAAGGGGCACGACCTGACCAAGGAGAAGGCCGCCGATCTGGCACCCGACCCCTTCTACCACGTGGTCGCCTACGGTCAGTACCCGATCACCGTGCTCGACCACGCCAACGGCATCGCCACCTTCGCCAACAAGGGCATCTACAACAAGGCCCACTTCCTGATCTCCGCCGAGAAGCAGAACAAGGAGACCGGCAAGTGGGAGAAGCTCGGCGGCGAGCAGCTCAAGCCGCAGAAACGGATCAACCCGGACGTGGTCGCCGACGTGACCGACGTGCTGAAGGACTACCCGGGCCGGATCAACCACACCCTGGCGGACGGCCGGAAGGCCACCGCCAAGACCGGTACCTGGGAGCTCAAGGAGGGCACCACCCAGAACGGTGACGCCTGGACCATCGGGTACACCCCGCAGCTCGCCACCGCCGTCTGGGTGGGCAACAAGGGCAAGCGGGAAGCGATCAAGCTGAACAACGGCGACAACATCAGCGGTGCCACCATGCCCGGCGAGATCTGGGAACGGGTCATGAACGGCGCCCTCAAGGGCGAGGACAAGCTGGACTTCCCGCCGGCGGCGAACGTCGGCGACCCGGAGTCCGGCAACGGCACCCCGCCGCCGCCCCCGCCGCCGCCGCCGAACCCGAACGGCCAGAACTGCGCCCCGACCGACCTTCAGTGCCTCCTCGGCGGTGGAAATCAGGGTGGGAACCAGGGCGGCAACCAGGGTGGAAACCAAGGCGGCAACCAGGGTGGGAACCAGGGCGGTAATCAGGGAGGGAACCAGGGGGGCGATCCGCCGATCCCGCCCAACCAGAACCTCCCCGGCGGGAACGGCGGCGGCCTGCTGCCGACCCCACGCGCCCGGGACTGATCCGACCCGTACCGACGAGCGTCTATGCCGCTGCTGGCGACCCGCAGACCTGCGGTCGCCGGCAGCGGCATGTCGTGGGTGGGGTGCTCCACGTCGGGCGAACGGATTCCGCACCGCGACATGCTGCTCGTCCGGGAGCCATTCATAGGGCAGGATGCATTCTCATGAGCACCCAGCCGACGGCCGGCATCGACGACGCCGGGAGCAGCGACCACCCGTCCCGATCGGACGGCTTCGTCCGAGGCGTCTCCGAGGCGATCGGCGGACCGCTCGGCGACCACGCCGTCGCCCTCGACCGGCCCGCTGGTCGGGAGAGCCGGTTCTGGACGGCCGCCCGGATCGTGCTGGCCCTGGCCTGCCTGACCCTGGCCCTGCACTGGGTGCAGAAGGCACCCTGCCAGAACGGCGCCTGGCAGAACAACATCCAGTACACCCGGATGTGCTACACCGACGTGCTGGCCCTCTACTACGCCGAGGGCCTGCACGAGGGCAAGGTCCCCTACCGGGACCACCCCGTCGAGTACCCGGTGCTCACCGGCTACATGATGGGCGCGCTCGGCCTGCCGGTGCACTCGCTCGGCGTCGACGACCCGACGATCAACCAGGGGCGCTGGTTCTACAACGCCAACGCGTTGACCCTCGGCGCGCTCGCCGTCGCCACCGTCGGGGTGATCCTCGCCCTGCGCCGCCGACGACCGTGGGACGGAGCCCTGTTCGCCCTGGCCCCGGCACTGTTCCTCACCGCCACCGTCAACTGGGACTTCCTTGCCATCGGGCTGGCCGCCTTCGGGCTGGCCGCCTGGGCGAAACGACAACCCGCCCTGGCCGGCGTCCTGCTCGGCCTGGGTGGCGCGGCGAAGATGTGGCCGCTGTTCCTGCTCGGCCCGATCCTGATCCTCGGCCTGCGCGCCGGCCGGCTACGGGCCGCGCTCACCGCCGTCGCCACCGGCCTGGTCGCGCTGGTCGCGGTGAACCTGCCGACCGCGATCCGCTACCCCGACAACTGGGGACGGTTCTTCGAGCTGAACACCACCCGACCCATCGACTGGGGCACGCTCTGGTACATCGGGCGGTACCTCGACGGCAAGGTGAACACCGGCGCCCCCGGCGACCAGGGCCCGTTCCAGTGGTTGAACGCCAACATCCCGACCCTCAACAACCTGTCGTACGCCCTGTTCGGGCTGGCCTGCATCGGGGTGGCCGTACTGGCGCTGCGGGCACCCCGGCGGCCCCGGCTGGCCCAGCTCGCGTTCCTGGTGGTGGCCGCCTTCCTGATCTTCAGCAAGGTCTGGTCGCAGCAGTTCGTGCTCTGGCTGCTGCCGCTGGCGGTGCTCGCCCGCCCCCGCTGGGGGGCCTTCCTCGCCTGGCAGTTCGCTGAGGTGTGCTACTTCGTCGCCTTCTACGGCGAACTGCTCGGCTCGGCCACCAGCCGCCCGGTCTTCCCCGAGGGGGTCTTCGTGCTGGCCTCGTCGCTGCGGCTCGGCACGGTGGTGGTGCTCTGCGTCCTGATCGTCAAGGACATCCTGCACCCGGAGCGTGACGCGGTCCGCCAGACCTATCTCGACGACCCGGACGGCGGCGTGCTCGACGGTGCCCCCGACGCCTCCTGGCTGTCGAAACTCCGCCGTAGGACCCCCGCCCCCGAACCGGAACCAGCCCCCACCCCCGCCTGAACACCCCCCGACCAACGCACAAGTCCGAGACGGCCGTGCGCCCGTCAGGTTTGCGGGGGGCCCAGCCGGCGCAGGGATCAAGCCTGACCGCCCGGAGCCGGCCGGGCTCCCCGCAAACCCCCACCGCAACCCGCCTCAGAGACGGAACACCACGGCGTTGCCGACCTGCTGGCGGGTGATGCCCAACTGCTCGACCGGCGCGTCCACCGTCACCTCCCACGGTGTGCCGACGATCTGGTCCCGCAGCACCACCACGTTGCGTACGCCGAGGGTGCGCAGGTAGTCGACGCTGGTCTGGTCGGGGAAGGCCGCCGACACCCGGCGCACGTCGTCGAGCTGCTTCGGGGTGAAGCCGCTGCCCCCGTTGACCACCTGCTGGAAGCGGGTGGTCGACCAGAGCATCACCGGCTGGTCCTGGTTCTGGCCGCTGGGCAGCACCAGCAGCGGACCCTCCACGGTGCGCATCGCCACCGGCTGCTCCGGCACCACCGGGTGCGGGGTGTCGTTCAGCCCCTCCACCAGCACCAGCAGCAGCGGCAGCAGGGTGACCGCCCGCAGCCACGGCGACGGCCGGGCGGGCACCCGGTCGGCGCTGATCTCGCGTACCCGTCGGGCGAAGGCGCTCACCGCGCCGGCCGCGAGCAGGCCGAGCAGCAGCGTCGTCCAGAGCATCATCCGTCCCGGCGTACGCAGCCCGTTGAACCCGGGCAGGTGCTCGAACAGCGGGGCGTAGGTGAAGGTGCCGTCGAAGAACCGGGTCCCCATCGCGAGCACCATGGTGACGACCACCCCGGCGAGCATCAGCAGCCGGTGCCGCAGCCGCCACACCGAGAAGAAGAGCCCACCGGCCGCCAGCGCGTACAGCACGAAGCCCGGCAGGAGGGTCATCTCCGGGTGCCAGGGCAACGCGGCCCGCGCCCCCTCGTGCAGCCCGCCCCAGATCCACGACTCGGCGGGCGCGGTGAAGAAACCACTGGCCGGTGGCGAGTAGACGCCGATGTCGCCGAGCGTGCGTTCCGCGTTCGGATGCAGCTCGGCGACCTTGAAGTACGGCACCGCCAGCAGCGCGCCGACGGCGGCGAAGAGCAGCCCGCCGACCAGGTCGGCGACGAACAGCCGACGACCGAAGGGCCGTCGCACGCGTCGCCGCCGCCAGAACCACACGACCGCCGAGACCAGCAGGGTCAGCGCGAGGACGTACGCGAAGACCAGGCCGATGCCGAAGCCCAGGCTGAGCTGCCAGGCGGCCACCACCCACCCGGCGTACGCCCAGCCGACCCGGCGGCGTTCGGGGCGGTAGCCGTGCCGCAGTGACCAGCCGTGGCCCCGGGCCAGCATGGCCAACGCCAGCGGGATACCACCGTTGGAGACGATGTGCAGGTGACCCGCCTGGGCGAGCAGCCACGGCGCGTACGTGTAGCTGACCCCGGCGACCGCCGAACCGATCCGGCCCGCGCCCAACTGCCGGGCCAGCACGTACGCCCCGAAGGTGGCCATCGCGTGGGCCAGCACGAACATGATGTTGTAGCGGAGCACGGCGGCGTCCGGGCCGGTGCCGAGCAGACCGGCCGGGGCGTATCCGAGCAGCATGTCGGAGAAGGCGAAGCTCCACGGTTCCGGGAAGAACGTGTTGGACTGGAACAACTGCCCCGGGTTCGTCCGCAGGGCGTGCCCGGACCAGGCCATCTGCCAGGCCTGGAGACTCGGATCCCAGTAGTCCTGGGGGAGGGTGTAGAGCGGGTAGCGCAGGGTCGGCCAGGTCAGCCCCACGGCCAGGGCGAGCGAGGCGAGGACGGCGAGCGTCCACTCGTGCACCAGGAACCGGCCGGTGGCGCGGACGGCCCGCCCGGGGCGGCCGGGCACCGGTTCCGGCGCGGGTGCAAACGAGGTCCACGGGTCGGCCTCGGCGGCCGGCTCCTGCTGCTTTTCTCCGTCTCCGGCGGGCCCGTCCTCCCGGCCCTGTCCGGCCTCGTCCTTCCCGGTCCCGCTTCTGCGGAACTTGTCCCTCCAGGTCCTGCGCTTGCCGGCCCGGTCGGGCGTCGTGCCGGCCTGGACGGTCGCTGCCGCACTCGTCGCCCCGGCAGTTCCCGCCGGCTGGGCCTGCGCCCCGGCCGTCCCGGGTTCAGCCTTCCCGCCCCCGGCCCGGCCCTCGGCGGGCTCCGCGCCGGCACCGGCGGGCTTCGGGTCGGTTCCGCTGGGCTCCGCGTCCGATCGGGTGGGCTCCGTGCCTGATCCGGCGGGTTCCGGGCCGGCCCCGGTGGGCGGCTCAGCGTCGGCGCCGGCGGGCTTCGGGCCGGGGGCGGCGGTCGGGGGCGGGACGGTCCCGCCCGGCTCCGAGCTGTCCCGCGCGTCGGGTGCCGGCCGGTCCTGCGGCGACCCCGTCCCGCCCCCGGAGGTCGGGTCCGTGCCGCCGGTCTGCCGTGGGGGCGGGCTGCCGCCCGTCGCGTTGGTGGTCATCGGCGTTCAGGCCCCCGCGCCGAGCTGCTCGCGGAGGAAGGCGATGTCCGCGCCCTGACCGGTCGCCCCGCCGGGGGTCTCCACGATGACCGGGGCGTCGGCCGCCCGGATCACCGCCACCAGCAGTTCCGGGTCGATGGTGCCGCCGTCAAGGTTGTCGTGCCGGTCCTGGCCGGAGTTGAACCCGCCCTTGGAGTTGTTCGCGTGCACCAGGTCGATCCGGCCGGTGATCGCCTTGACCCGGTCGACCAGGTCGAGCAGTTCCTCGCCACCGGCGTACGCGTGGCAGGTGTCGAGACAGAAGCCCACCTCGTAGTCACCTAGGGCGTCCCAGAGCCGGGCCAGCGCGTCGAGCCGCCGGGCGCAGGCGTTGTCGCCACCGGCGGTGTTCTCGATCAGGACCGGGACGGGGAACCCGCCGGAGTCGGCCGCGTACGCGAAGGTCTTGCGCCAGTTGTCGAAGCCGACCGCGAGGTCGTCACCGGCGTTGACGTGGCCGCCGTGCACGATCAGCCCCCGGGCGTCGAGCTGCGCCGCCGCGGTGGCGTGGCCCAGCAGGAGCTTGCGGCTGGGGATGCGGATCCGGTTGTTGAGGGTGGCCACGTTGATGACGTACGGGGCGTGGACGTAGACGTCCACCTCGGCGGCGCGCAGCCGGTCGGCGTCCTCCCGGGGTTTCGGGGCCTTCCAGCCCTGCGGGTCGGAGAGGAAGAACTGCACCGCCTCGGCGGCGCGGGTGGCCGCCTCCGCCAACGGGTCGGCCTGGTCGACGTGGGCTCCGATACGCATGCAGGCGAGCCTACGTCCCGCCCCCGACGTGCGAGGGGTGACGGTCGCGGGCAAGTCGCGCCAGTCCGCCCCGTCGCCGGAGCTACGGCGTCACCGGTCGGGGCCGGCGATCGTTGAGGGGAGTGGAACAGCCGGACGAATAGTTTCAATTCGGCTATCACGTGACGATCGCCGTTGTATCGTCAGATAACAACAGGATGAAGCTCCGCGGGGTGTCCTCGATCCAACCTCATCGGTGTGGTCGTTCCTCCCCAGGTCCCACCCAAGGAATGCGGACGGGACGCCCCGCGGCCCCGTGGACAGGGGTCCGCCGTCGGCCTTCGGGTGTCGCGGCGGACCCCTGTCGCCATTCCCCGTCCCCCACCACCGACCGGCCGGGTCGACCTGCCCGGGGGTGATCGTCGGGACCGGGTATCCTGGTCCGGTTGTCCGCGTCCGGTCGGGTTCCCCCGGCGCGGGGCGGGCACGACGCACGACCTCCTGCCACGGAAGGACCGTGGCCGCCTAGCCCACAGGAGGTGAGCACGTCTTGCGTCACTACGAAGTCATGGTGATCCTCGATCCCAGTCTCGAGGAGCGCACCGTCGCCCCGTCGCTCGACACGTACCTGAACGTGATCCGGACCGCGGGTGGCTCGGTGGAGAAGACCGACGTGTGGGGCCGCCGGCGCCTCGCGTACGAGATCAACAAGAAGGCCGAGGGCATCTACGCCGTCGTCGACCTTCAGGCGACGCCGGAGGCGGTGGCCGAACTCGACCGCCAGCTGCGGCTGAACGAGTCCGTGCTGCGCACCAAGGTCATCCGGCCGGAGATGCGCTAAGCATTCAACCCGGTTCGCCCGGATCAGCCTCGTCGGAGATGTCGCACGGTTCTGCGAACCTGTACGACGCAACGATGAGTGCGCGAGGAGATGGTCATGGCAGGAGACACCACCATCACGGTCATCGGCAATCTGACCGATGACCCCGAGTTGCGGTTCACCCCGTCCGGTGCGGCGGTCGCCAAGTTCCGGGTCGCTTCGACGCCTCGGTTCATGGACAGGACCACCAACGAATGGAAGGACGGCGAGCCGCTCTTCCTGGCCTGCACCGTGTGGCGGCAGGCGGCGGAGCACGTCGCCGAGTCGCTCCAGCGCGGCGCCCGCGTGATCGTCTCGGGACGGCTGCGTCAGCGGTCGTACGAGACCCGCGAGGGCGAGAAGCGCACCGTCATCGAGCTCGAGGTCGACGAGATCGGCCCGTCGCTGCGCTACGCCACGGCGAAGGTGCAGAAGATGTCGCGCTCCGGTGGCGGCGGCGGTGGCTTCGGCTCCGGTGGCGGTGGCAACCAGGGCGGCGGCGGAGGCAACTTCGACGACCCCTGGGCGTCTGCTGCTCCGGCCCCCTCCTCCCGCGGTGGTTCGGGCGGCAACTTCGACGAGGAGCCTCCGTTCTAATGGCGCCGAGCGCCCGCGATCGCAAACCAGGAGCACGTGCAATGGCCAAGGCTGCGGCACTTCGCAAGCCGAAGAAGAAGGTGAACCCGCTCGACAAGGACGGGATCACCTATATCGATTACAAGGACACCGCGCTGCTGCGCAAGTTCATCTCCGACCGCGGCAAGATCCGCGCTCGGCGGGTGACCGGGGTCACCTCCCAGCAGCAGCGGCAGATCGCCCGTGCGGTCAAGAACGCCCGCGAGATGGCGCTCCTGCCGTACACCGCCACGGCCCGCTGAGAGGAGGCACCGACATGAAGATCATCCTGACCCAGGAAGTTTCCGGTCTCGGTGCCCCCGGCGACATCGTCGAGGTCAAGAACGGCTACGGCCGTAACTACCTGCTGCCGCAGGGCTTCGCGATCAGCTGGACCAAGGGTGCGGAGAAGCAGGTCACGGTCATCAAGCGGGCCCGCTCGGCCCGGGAGATCCGCGACCTGGGCCACGCCAACGAGGTCAAGGGCCAGCTCGAAGGTCTGAAGGTCAGCCTGAAGGTCCGCGCCGGTGACGGCGGTCGGCTCTTCGGCTCGGTCACCCCGGCCGAGGTCATCGACGCCGTCAAGGCGGCCGGTGGCCCGGTCCTCGACCGTCGTCGGCTGGAGATGCCCGGTCACATCAAGTCGACCGGCTCCTACCCGGTGAAGATCAAGCTGCACCCCGAGGTGTCCGCCACGTTCGACCTCAACGTCGTCCAGGGCTGACCTCAGCGCACCAGGCACCACCGTGGTGGCCCGCACCGGACTCCGGTGCGGGCCACCACGCGCTTTCCACGACGACGCCGCACGCCGGCCGGCGTACGCCCGGTCAGCCGATCGGCTGACCGGTGACCGCGCTGATCATCACGGTGGACAGGCCGCCACCGACCACCGCCGCCGCCAACGCCACCGTCGCCGGCCGCCAGGTCGTCCCGACCCGGCGCAGCAGCACCGCCACCACCAGGCTGCTCAGCAACGACAGACCGAACCGGGGGCCACCCGCGACCAGCGAACCCAGCGCGTGGGCCCGGGGCGGCTCGCACCCGCCGCCGCTGATGTCCGTGACGCACCCGGCCGGCGGCTGACCGTCCAGGGTCAACAGCCACAGGAACACCAGCACCGCCGGCACCAGGTAACAGGCGGCCGTGTAGACCAACGGACGCAGCGGACCACCCGGGTCCGGGTCGAGCAGGTCGTCCTCCAGGCGACGGTTCCACGAGCCGGCACCCACCGAGCCGATCCGCTCCCGCAGCGAGGACGGCGTCGCCGCCCGCGCGGACACCGGCTCGGCCCGACGGCGTGGGGCCGCCCGGGGACGCGGCGCGGTGTACCCCACCACCGGCGACCGGGGCGCCGACGTCGGCGGGTCCATCCAACGGGGGTCGTCGCCCGCCAGGCGGGTACCCGACCAGAAACCCTCCGGTTGCTCGCCCCACGGCCAGCCCTCACCGGTCACCGGCTGCGACGACCGGGGCGGCACCGACCGCTCCCACCGGTCCACGTCGCCCGCGTCCCGCCGGTCGGGCCCACCCCGGTCCCACGGGTCCACACCCGCGCGGTCCGGGCGGTCGACCCGGCCCGCGTCCCGGCCGTCCCACCCGTCACGGCCCGTGGTCACCGGACCCCACCGGCCGACGTCCGTCCGGTCCCACTGGGCGGTGTCGGTGAACCGGTCCCACTGGCCGGTGCTGTCGCTCTGCCCCCACCGCGACGACCCGCCGAGACGGTCCCACCGGTCGTCGGTGGAGGGGCTCTGCCAACCGTGCACACCGGAGGCGTCCCACGGGTCCACCGCCGGGCGGTACTCCGGTTCCGGCTCGGCCGACCGGCTCCACGGGTCGGCCGCCGGGCGGCTCGCCGGGTCGGTCAGGGGCCGGGCCCACGACTCGTCGGTGTTGCGTCGCCGACGGCGGGGCGGCTGCTCGGGTACGGCCTCCACGGGCAGGTCGGAATCGTCACCGCCGGACCAGACCACCTCCGGACGACGCGACGACGCCCGGCGCGGACGGGCCGTCGGGGCCGCCCCGGAGACCGGCTCACCCTCGTCGGCGTCCGCCCGTCGGCTCCCGACGTACCCCTGCTCCTGCTGGGGGCGGTCGAAGGTCCACTCCCGGGTGTGGTCGTCGGTGCCGGAGCCGATCGCCCGTGCCTCCCGGCGTTCGCTCTCCCGCCGCCGCCTGGCCGCCCGCCGGCCCACCCCGGCGGCCCGGCGGGCATCGTCCTCGTCGTCGTCCGGGGCGGCGTGCCGACCCCGGCCGTCGGCGTGCGCGATGCCCGACTCGACAGCCCAACGCGGCAGGTAGGCGTCGACGGGTTCCTGCTGGCCACGCTCGACCGCCCGACGCCGACTCGGCGTACGGTAGCGGTCCGTCGAGGAGTATGAATCCGACGGAACCGGGTCGCCGAGGTCGTCCCACGGGGCGATCGGCTGACGCGCGCGCGGGCTGCCCTCCCCGCGCTCCCAGTTCCGGTAACTCACGGCCGGAGCGTGACCCTTCTCAACCGAAAGTGCAATCCGCTGTCCAGGTGTAGCCGTTTCGCAGAGATAGTACGGGAAGACCGACCCAAGAGCCTTACCGGAAAATATTCGTCCACAGGGTGTGGATAGTGAACCCGCAGCTCACGGCGCTGATGCTCAGAATTCCCCCACAGTTTTCCACAGGCTGTGCACACGCTGCGCACATGGTTGTCCACGCGCGTCCACAGGTTGTCCCGAGGCTCGTCCACCGCGCCGGTTGAGGGTCTGACCTCGGGGTCCGTATCGTGGGGCACCGACCGGTCGCGCGATGGCCCCCCGATCGACCTGACCGGACGGTGTCACCGCCGGCGTACCGCCGGGGCAACCGCGACGCTGTGGAGGGGGAACCGTGTCGATCACCGACGACATGCGGGCGGAGCCCCGGGTCGCGGGGCAGTCGTCCGCCCCGCCGCCCCGCGACGGCCAGTTCGACAAGACCCCACCGCAGGACGTCGCCGCCGAGCAGTGCGTCCTCGGCGGCATGCTGCTCTCCAAGGACGCGATCGCCGACGTCGTCGAGATCCTCAAGTCCACCGACTTCTACCGGCCCGTCCACGCCACCATCTTCGACGCGATCCTCGACATCTACGGTCGCGGTGAGCCCGCCGACGGCATCACCGTCGCGGCGGCCCTGGCCGACTCCGGGGACCTCGCCCGGGTCGGCGGCGCCCCCTACCTGCACACCTGCATGGCGGCCGTGCCGACAGCGGCGAACGCCTCCTACTACGCCCGGATCGTCGGCGAACGCGCCGTGCTGCGCCGCCTCGTCGAGGCGGGCACCCGGATCGTGCAGCTCGGCTACGGCACCGCCGCCGGTGGCAGCCGGGACGTCGACGACGTCGTCGACCTGGCCCAGCAGGCGGTCTACGAGATCACCGAACGGCGGGTCAGCGAGGACTTCGCGGTGCTCGCCGACATGCTCCAGCCCACCCTGGACGAGATCGAGGCGGTCGGCGCGCAGGGCGGCGTGATGACCGGGGTGCCGACCGGCTTCACCGACCTGGACCGGCTGCTCAACGGCCTGCACCCGGGGCAGCTCATCATCGTGGCCGGCCGCCCCGGTCTCGGTAAGGCGCTGGCGCTCGACACGCCGCTGCCCACCCCGGACGGCTGGACCACCATGGGCGAGGTCGAGGTCGGCGACCGGCTGCTCGCCGCGGACGGCACGCCGACCACGGTCACCGCCGCCTTCGCCGTGATGCACGGGCGACCCTGCTACGAGGTCGAGTTCTCCGACGGCAGCGTGATCGTCGCCGACGCCGGGCACCTGTGGCGGACCACCACCCGCAAGCCGGCCCTCGCGGCGACGGGCGGTACGCCGTCCGACGCGGCCCAGAGCCCCGCCGAGGCCGAGGACGGCGTGCTCACCACGGCGCAGATCGCGGCGACGCTGCGTACCGGGCCGCAGGGACGACCCCGGCACGCCGTCGCCACCTGCGCCCCCCTGCAACTGCCCGAGCGGGCGGTGCCCATCCCCCCGTACGGCCTGGGTGGCTGGCTCGGCGACGGCCGGGCCGACCCGGGGCACCTGGCCGCATCCTTCCTGACGACGCTGCGGGAGATCGGTGTCCTCGCGGACAAGCACATCCCCCGCGACTACCTGCGCGGCTCCGAGGCGCAACGTCGGGCGCTGCTCGCCGGGCTGATGGACACCGCCGGCACCCTCACCCCGACCGGCGAGCACCGGTACACCTCGACCTCGCGGCGGCTGGCCGGCGACGTGCGGGAACTCGTGGTGGGTCTCGGCTACCGGTGCACGCTGACCGAGCGGCCGGCACCCGGCCGGACCGGGACGACGTACACGGTCGCCTTCGCCACCCCGGACGCCGTCTTCCGCCGGGAGCCCAGGGCTTCCGCCGAGGCCGTCCGCCTGCGCACCGACCCGGCTGTCCGGTACGTGGTGGACGTCCGCCCGGTGGCCAGCGTGCCGGTGCGGTGCGTGACCGTCGACAACCCGGACCACCTCTACCTGGCCGGCCGGTCGATGATCCCCACCCACAACAGCACGGCCAGCATGGACTTCGCCCGCAACGCCGCGATCCGGGCCAACCAGGCCGCCGCCATCTTCTCGCTGGAAATGAGCAAGGTCGAGATCGTCATGCGGCTCCTCTCGGCCGAGGCTCGGGTCCCGCTGCACGTGCTGCGCAGCGGTCAGCTCTCCGACGACGACTGGACCAAGCTGGCCCGCTGCATGGGTGAGATCAGCGAGGCGCCGCTGTTCGTGGACGACACCCCGAGCATGAACCTGATGGAGATCCGGGCGAAGGCGCGGCGGCTCAAGCAGAAGCACGACCTCAAGATGATCGTCGTCGACTACCTCCAGCTGATGACCTCACCGAAGCGCACCGAGAGCCGTCAGCAGGAGGTCGCGGACCTGTCCCGTGGCCTGAAGCTGCTGGCCAAGGAGGTCGAGTGCCCGGTGATCGCGGTCAGCCAGCTCAACCGTGGCCCGGAGCAACGCACCGACAAGCGACCACAATTGTCCGATTTGCGTGAGTCGGGCTGTCTGGCAGCGGAGACCCGACTGATCCGGGCCGACACCAATGCGGAAGTCACCATGGGCGAGCTGCTGAAGGCCGGGACGAGGGAAATCCCGGTCTGGGCGCTCGACGAGAATCTGCGGTACTCGCCCCGGACCATGACGCACGTCTTCCCCAGCGGTC
This sequence comes from Micromonospora wenchangensis, assembly GCF_002210435.1. Taxonomy (GTDB): domain Bacteria; phylum Actinomycetota; class Actinomycetes; order Mycobacteriales; family Micromonosporaceae; genus Micromonospora; species Micromonospora wenchangensis. Next base: position 74,707 of record NZ_MZMV01000013.1, on the reverse strand, counting down.
GGCGCGAGGTGTTCCGGCTGACCCTCGCGTCGGGGAAGCAGATCGACGCGACTGCGAACCATCCTTTCCTCACCTTCGCCGGGTGGGTGCCGCTCGGTGAGCTGGCTGTCGGAGCGCGGCTGGCTACGCCGAGACACCTGCCCCCGCCGCTGGCGATCCGGCCGTGGGTGGAGGCGGAGGTGGTACTGCTCGCGCACCTGCTTGGTGACGGTTCGTTTGTCAGACGCCAGCCGATCCGGTACGCCAGCAGGGACGAGGAAAACCTGGTGGCAGTGGCCGAGGCCGCGAAGCACTTCGGAATCAGCGCCGTACGGGACGAGTACGAGGCCGCCCGGGTCACGACGCTCCGGCTGCCCGCACCGTACCGACTGGCCCGTGGACGGCGTAATCCGATTGCAGAATGGCTCGACGGGCTGGGGCTCTTCGGGCTGCGTTCGCACGAGAAGTTCATTCCGCAGGCGATCTTCAGTATGCCCAAGGAACAGGTCACGCTATTCCTGCGCCACCTGTGGTCGACCGACGGCTCGGTCCATGTCAACAAGTCGGGTAGGGGCGGGCGTGTCTACTTCTCCTCCACCAGTCGCAGAATGCTTGAGGACATCTCCCGGCTCCTCCTGCGGTACGGCATCACCGCACGCCTCAAAATCGTTCCGGTAGCTGACCACCGTCCCCAGTACACCCTCGACATCTCGGGCCGGGACGACCAACTGCGGTTCCTGCGGGAGATCGGGGTGCACGGGGAGCGCGCCGTGAAGTGTGAAGCGCTGCTCACGGTGCTGGAGACGGTCGTGGGCAACACCAACGTCGACACGGTACCGACCGAGGTGTGGAGCCGGGTTCGGGACGTCCTGGTGGACCGGGGTATGAGCCACCGGGAGTTCGCCCGGGCCATCGGCACCCAGTTCTGCGGCAGTGCGCTGTGGAAGCGCGCACCGAGCCGATCCCGACTGGCGAAGATCGCCTCGGTGCTCGACGCCGCCGACCTCGAACTGCACGCCACCAACGACATCTTCTGGGACGAGATCACCTCGATCGAGTCCCTCGGTGAGCAAGAGGTCTACGACGCGACAGTGCTCGGCACCCACAACTTCATCGCCAACGGCATCGCCACCCACAACTCGATCGAGCAGGACGCCGACGTCGTCATCCTGTTGCACCGCGACGACTACTACGACAAGGAGTCGCCGCGCGCCGGAGAGGCGGATTTCATTGTTGCCAAGCACAGAAATGGGCCCACCGACTCGATCACGGTGGCGGCGCAACTGCACCTGTCCCGCTTCGTCGACATGGCGATCGTCTGACCCGACGCCGGCCGGTGACTCAGCCGAGTAGCGGGAACCAGCCGGCGGCCTCGCCCAACGCCATCCGGTCCCGGTCGGTCAGCGCCTCCCGACCGGTGGCCTTGCCCAGGTATGTCAGGTCGTCCCAGTCGGCGGGCCGGACGGTGTCGTCACTGAGCAGGCCGTCCATGGTGGCGACGGCGACGGCGACGGCGTGCGCACCGGGCGGCGGCGCGTCGGGCAGGTCGGGCACCAGGTCGAGGTGGTGCACGACGGCCTCGGTGGTCAGCGTGGCCAGGAAGTCGGGCACCCGCAGCACGTGTCCCTGGGTGGTGACGCAGCCCTGCGGGTCGGCGGCACCCGCCGCGCGAACGGCAGCCGGGGCGGTGTCCGCCCAGATCCGGACCACGCCGGTGGGCCGGTCGAAGGCGGCGGCCGAGCGGCGGGCCCACCACGCGTGCCGGGCCGCGGCGTCGGGATCGGCACCGGCCGGGAACGACCTCCAGTAGCTGACGTCGTCGGTGTCGGCCGGCCCGTCGGCGGGGCTGGCCAGCGTGACCAGCGCCCGTTGGGCGTCGCAGAGCAGGTGGAAGAGCAGGTCGGCGACGACCCAGCCGCGACACCGGGTGGGGCGTTGCAGAGCGTCGTCGTCGAGGTCGGCCACCACCCGGGTGATGCCGTCGTAGGCCTGCGCCAACGCGGTGTGCTGCCGGACGAACGTCATGCCGTGCAGCGTCGCACGCCCGGCATGCTCCGGCATCCGGACCCGGAAACCAACTGCCGGAACCCCGCGCGGCCGACGGCGGTGACGGGACCGGGCCGGGCGCGGGAGGACCCGGCCCGGCCGTCGGCGGAACCGGTCAGCCGAACATCTCGTCGAGGAAACCCTTGTGCTTCTTGCGCTTGTAGTGGCCGTGGTAGCCGTGGTGTTGCGGGTGGCCGTAGCCACCGTGGCCGCCGTACGCGGGCTGCGGCGGGTAACCCGGCGGGGGCGGGGGTGGCGGCACGGCACCGTAGCCCGGCTGGTGGCTCGGGGCGGGCGGCGGTGGGGGCGGCGGCGGGTATCCGCCCGGCGCCTGGACGTGCTGCTGACCGGGGACGGCTCCCGGCTGGCCGGGTGCGCCCGTGCTGCGCTGCCGGTTCCAGTTCGCCTCGGCCTCGAACAGCTTTTCGAGTTCGCCGCGGTCCAGGAAGATCCCCCGGCACTCGCCGCACTGGTCGATGACGACTCCGCTGCGCTCGTACTGGCGCATATCTCCGCGACACTTGGGACAGGTGAGCTGCATCGCTCGACGGTACCCGGTCCGTGCCGCATTCAGGCGGTGGCGATCAGCGCCGAGGTCACCTCGTCGTCGTCGACCTCGTGGAAGTCGTCGTAGTGGGCGCTGACCGCGGTGAAGCCGACCGGGTGCTGCGGGCAGACCACCTCGTCGGCCTCGGCGGCGAGCATCTCGTACGCCTGCTGCGCGCCGACCGGCACCGCGACCACGACCCGCCCGGCGCCGAGCCGCCGGGCGACCTGCACGGCCGCGCGGGCGGTCGCGCCGGTGGCCAGCCCGTCGTCGACGATCAGGGCGGTACGTCCGGTCAGGTCGAGCGGGGGTCGACCGTGCCGGTAACGGGCCTCCCGGCGGTCGAGTTCGGCCTGTTCACGGCGTTGCACCTCGGCGCGGTCGGCCGGGTCGAGCGGGGCGGCGACCTGGTCGTTGAGGACCCGGACCCCGCCGGGGCCGAGCGCGCCGAAGGCCACCTCGGGTGCCCCGGGCAGGCCGAGCTTGCGGACCACCAGCACGTCGAGCGGTACGCCGAGCCGGTCGGCGACGACCCGGGCCACCGGCACCCCGCCGCGTACCAGGCCGAGCACGACGACGTCGGGTCGACCGGCCAGCGCGGTGAGCCGTTCGGCGAGTCGACGGCCGGCGTCGGCGCGGTCGCGGTAGCTGCTCATGTCCTCAGGTCTACGCCCTGCGGGCGGGGTGTGCCGGGAACTCGGCGGAACCGGTGCCGGGCGGGTGGTGAGGGCGGCGGCCCAGGCCAGCAGGGCGATCGGGTAGAGCAGGTAGCCGAAGCGGGTGGTCGGCATCAGCAGGATCGCGGCGAGCAGGCCGTACCCGCAGACCAGTGCGGTGGTGGCGGCGGTGCGGGGCGGGCGGCGGACGAGCCGGACGGCGATCGCGCCGCCGATGGCGACGAGCAGCGCGGCGGCGACGATCCGGCCGCCGGGCAGGGCGGTGGCGATCAGGTGGCCGGGGAACGGGGACTGGGCGGGGCTGGTGACCTGGCCGTGGCCGAGGGGGAAGCGGAGCACGTTCTCCACCAGCGCGTCCCGGTCGACCAGCAGGGCGGGGAGCAGGGCGAGGGCGGGCAGCCCGAGGGCGCCGGCCGCCACCCGCAGCCCGGCCCGGCGGGTCGTGCCCCAGAAGATCAGGACCAGCGCGACCGGCCAGGCGAACAGCTTCAACGCGCCGGCCAGCCCGACCGCCAGCCCGGCCCCGCCGGGTCGACCGGTGGCGGCGAACGCCAGCGCCAGCAGGCAGAGCGCGAGTACGGGTAGGTCGTCGCCGCCGGTGGCGAGGGTGAGCGCGCAGATCGGCAGGACGGTCGCGGCCTGCACGCCGCGTAGCACCGCCGGTGCCCCGGCCCGTCCGCCGGTGGTCGGGGCGGGACGGCGCAGCGCGACCACGGCCCATGCCAGGGCTGCGGCGGTGACCAGCGCGAACCAGATGCGGGAGTCGGTCCACCAGGTGTCGGCGGCGGCCCGGGGCAGCCCGAACAACGCCATTCCCGGCTGGTAGGGGGTGTAGCCGAGCAGCCGTTCGTCGGCGGGCAGCGCGGCGATGGCGTCCGGTCCGAGGTAGGGGGTGCCGTGCTCGGCGAGCCGGATGCCGGCCTGTTCGACCACCACCACCTCCTCCTGGGCCCGGTCGGTGCGTCCGGCGGCCCGTTGCCCGGCCTGCACGGTCAGCGGGAGCAGGGCGGTGCCGGCCCAGGTGAGGCCGGTGACCACGGCGCGGGCGGTGGTGCCGGCCAGCCGGGGTCGGTGGTGGCGGAGGAGGAACTGGGCGGCGACCAGGATGGTCGCGGCGAGGTAGCCGACGGCGGCGGGGCCGCCCCAGGCCCGGTGCGGCGGCAGGGTGGAGGTGGCGGCGGTGACGGCGGCGAAGATCGCGGAGAGCAGGTAGAGGCCGAGGTCGAGGGCGAGTCCGCCGGCGGCGGTGTCGACGGCCCGCAGGCGGCGGGCGGCACGGTCGGCGGCGGTCACGCCGGCAAGTGTGGCAGACCCGTCGGGCGGTTCCGGGCGGGCTGGCGGCGGCCGGGGGTGCTGAGTCGGATGACCGCGCCGGTGTCGTGCAGCGGGGTGGCGAGACTGCCGGGGCGGCCGCCGGAGCCCCGTTGCAGCGCGGCGAGGAGCGCGCCGGCCGGCAGTGGGCGGGCGAACAGGTGTCCCTGGCCGGCGGCGCAGCCGAGCGACCACAGGGCCCGGCGCTGCGGTTCGCTTTCCACGCCCTCGGCGACGACGGCCAGGTCGAGGCTGCGGCCGAGGTCGAGGGTGGAGCGGATGACGGCCGCCGCCTCGGCGGAACTCTCCATCGCGGTGACGAAGCTGCGGTCGATCTTCAGTTCGTGCACGGGGATGCGGGAGAGCAGGGAGAGCGAGGAGTAGCCGGTGCCGAAGTCGTCCAGGGCGAGCCGGATGCCGGAGTCGCGGAGCCGGTTGAGCACCCGGTCGACCACGTCGAGTTGGCTGAGGGTGAGTGTCTCGGTCAGCTCCAGGACGAGCCGGTCCGGGGGGAAGTCGTGGGCTTGGAGCCGGGCCAGCACCGCGCCGGGGAACCGGGCGTCGAGCAGGCTGCGGGGCGAGACGTTGACCGAGACGGGCAGGTCGAAGCCGGCGGTCCGCCAGCCGACGGCGGCGACGAGCGCCTGGTCGAGGATGGCTTCGGCGAACGCGGGGAGCATGCCGGAGCGTTCCACCGCCTCGATGAAGCGCAACGGGTCGATCACCCCGTGCCGGGGGTGGTGCCAGCGGGCCAGCGCCTCGGCTCCGGTCACCTCGCCGGTGCCGAGGTCGACGATGGGCTGGAAGTTGACGGTGAACTCGTGATCGGCGACCGCGCGGGGCAGTTCACCGCCGAGGGTGAGCCGGCGCAGGTCGGCGGTGTCCCGGGTGGGGGCGTACGTGGCGATCCGTTGGCCGGCCCGCTTGGCCTGGTACATGGCGACGTCGGCGCGGCGCAGCAGTTCGGGCATGCCGCCGGTGGAGGGGGCCGCCGCGATGCCGCCGCTGGCCTCCACGCTGATCCGCATGCCGTCCACGTCGATCGGTTCGTGCAGGGCGCCGAGCAGGGTCTCGGCCCGGTGGGCGGCGATGGCGGGGGCGGGCAGGTTGCGCATCAGCACGGCGAACTCGTCGCCGCCGAGGCGGGCGACCAGGTCCTCGTCGCGGGCGGCGGCGCGCAGCCGGTCGGCCACCCGCATCAGCACCTGGTCACCGGCGGCGTGGCCGAGGGTGTCGTTGACCTCCTTGAAGTGGTTGAGGTCGATCAGGACGAGGGCGGTCACCCCCTCGGCGTGCCGGGTGCCGAGCTGTTCGGTGCCCCGGTCGAGCAGTTGCCGGCGGTTGGCCAGGCCGGTGAGGGCGTCGTGGCTGGCGGCGTGGGCGTGTTCGGCGGCGACCCGGGCGAGTTCGGCGTACGCCTGGGCGTTGCGGACGGCGGTGCACAGCGCGGAGGCGAAGGTACGCAGGGTGTACTGCTCGCGTTCGTTGAGCCGGACCGGTCCCCGGAACCGCAGCCGCAGCATCCCGACGTCGACGGTGCGGTCGTGGCCTTCGAGGCGGGCGGGCAGGACGGTGCCCTCGATCTCACTCGGGGTGCCGGACGGGCCGTCGTAGGTGATGGTGCCGCTCGCGCCCCGGACGGTGCGGCCGGCGTCGCGCAACTCGATCTCGACCTCGTCGGCGGAGAAGAGTTCGGTGGCCTGGGTGACGGCGGTGGTGAGGACCTTGTCCAGGTCGACCACGTTGAGTGCGTCGGTGGTGCGGGCCAGCCGTTGCCAGGCCTGTTGCTCGGTGCGGGACTTGACCTGGTTGGAGTAGAGCAGGTGCAGGCTGAGCACCAGGGGTGGCACGGCGAGCAGGAGCCGGGGGTCGGCCTGGAGGATGGCCAGGGTGACGGCGATCAGGACGAACCGGGCGAGCGCGCTGGTGAGGCGCAGGCCGAGGTCGTCGGAGAAGAGCCGGGGCAGCGGGGTGCCGGTGGCCATCGCGATGACCGGCAGGGTGAGTAGTTCGTCGAGGACCACGGCGACGACGTAGGCGAGCCCGATCATGCCGATGGCGTTCGGCAGGTCGGTGTCCTGCGGCGACCAGCCGAGGGTGTGCAACGCGACGCCGCCGGCGGCTGCCAGCAGCATGCTCTTGGCGATGCCGAAGGTGGTCTTCAACGGTCCGCGCTTCATGGACAGCAGGGCGATCGCGACGCCCGTCCCGGTGGTCAGGACGACCAGGGGCGCCGGTGCGACGGCCAGCCCGAGGACGATCGCCGTCTCGCTCCAGGAGACCGCGTGGACGGTGGCCCGGATGCGGATCTGCCAGTTGATCCGGACGCTGAGCGCGGCCATGAAGGCCAGCGCGACGGAGCGGGTGAGGTCACCGCCGGTGAGGTCGAGGTGGACCAGTTGGTAGAGGGCGACGACCGCCGCTGCGGTGGCCACCACGCAGACGAGGCCGACGTGCAGCGTCAGCTGCCGCTCGGCCTCCGTCTTGCCTTCGTCCGGTCGCGCCACCGTGTCCTCGACAACCACTCCGTGTCGCTGAGCAGAGGCCAAGGCTACGTGGGGTCACGCCGCCACCACAATCGTTCAGAGCCACTCGTGTGCGGACATCGCGTTCGCCCTCCCCTGGTCGTTGTCGCCGACCCTTGCGGTCGGCATCTGACAGGGGACAGCCTAAGGGCGGTTAGGCCGTTTTTGGAGGTATAAATGTAACTATGAGCGATAGGTGAGAATTGAGTGCATCTTGGTGACTTTCCGTTTCCATGGGGAAACGGAGTGCTGAGCGCTCCCGACGGTTCTCGTTAACGCTAGATAATGGTGCAGACGGCGGCTCGGCGACATCGGGCGAGAGGGGCCGCTTGCCGTACGTCGAGGTGACCGGCTGTGCGAGTGCGACAGATCACCCCATTGTGGAACGCAGCGTAGTCGGGTCGGCGCGGTGGTGCCAACGTCGTCGAAGTGGCCCGGTGGCGATTCGCGGTCACGGCGCGACGGAGGGTTTCTCAGGTGTGACGATCTCGCGCGTGATGGGGTTTCCCGCTCTCCGGTGGACGCGAGAACCTATTAGTGGCGGCCGATGAAATCGACGATGAACTACCGATCACGAATCGTCCCCGCGCGCTCGCCGTTCCTGTTCCCGGTCGTCGTCACGCACCGGACGTACCCTCCGGTCGGAGCGCACCGCTAGGCTCGCGGACGTGACCGATCCCGCGCAGCTCAGCCACGTCGACGCCGCGGGCGCGGCCCGCATGGTCGACGTCTCCGCCAAGCCGGTGTCCGGCCGGGTCGCCGTGGCCGCCGGGCGGCTGCGCACCACCGTCGAGGTGGTGGAGCTGCTGCGCCGCGACGGGCTGCCCAAGGGCGACGCGCTGGCCGTCGGCCGGCTCGCCGGCATCATGGGCGCCAAACGCACCCCCGACCTGATCCCGCTGTGCCACCCGATCGCCCTGCACGGGGTCACCGTCGACCTCGAACTCACCGACGACACCGTCGAGATCACCGCCACCGCCCGCACCGCCGACCGGACGGGGGTGGAGATGGAGGCGCTGACCGCCGTCGCCGTCGCCGGGCTGGCCCTGGTCGACATGGTCAAGGCGGTCGACCCGGCCGCCGCCGTCGACGGCGTCCGGGTGCTGAGCAAGTCCGGCGGCAAGACCGGCGAGTGGGTCCGCCCGCAGGACCGACCGTGATCCGGGCCCGGGTCGTCGTGGCGTCCAACCGGGCCGCCGCCGGGGTGTACGCCGACACCAGCGGCCCGCTGCTCGTCGCCGGCCTGCGGGAGCTGGGCTGCCAGGTCGACGAGCCGGTGGTGGTGCCCGACGGCGAACCGGTCGGCGAGGCACTGCGCGCCGCCCACGCCGACGGGATCGACGTGGTGCTGACCAGCGGCGGCACCGGCATCAACCCCACCGACCGGACCCCGGAGGTGACCCGGGCGCTGCTCGACCACGAGATCCCCGGCATCGCCGAGGCGATCCGCGCGTACAGCCGGGACCGGGTGCCCACCTCGGCGCTGTCCCGGGGGCTCGCCGGGGTGCTGGGCCGGATGCTCGTGGTCAACCTGCCCGGCTCGCGGGGCGGCGCGAAGGACGGGCTGGCCGTGCTCGGGCCGATCCTCGGCCACGCGGTCGACCAGTTGCGCGGCGGCGACCACTGACCACACGGTCGGCACGGCGGCGATAGGCTCGCGGAGGTGTACGCGGAGCGCCGCGTCCCGTCCGAACGGAGGCCCCCGGTGAGCACGGAAACCGCCGCCGCCGCGGCCCAGGTCGCCGCGCCGCCGCCGGCCGGATGGGAAGAGGCCCGCTCCCGGGTGTACGCGGTCGGCCTCGCCGCCGCCCTGCCCCCGGTCAACCGGTCGCTTTCCGACGTCGACGGGTACACCCTGGCCGAGCCGTTGACCACCCGGACCGACCTGCCCGCCTTCCCCACCTCCAGCGTCGACGGCTGGGCGGTACGCGGGGCCGGCCCGTGGGACGTCGTGGGACGGGTGCTCGCCGGGCAGACCCCGGCCGGGCTGACCGCCGACGGCACCACCGTCGAGATCGCCACCGGCGCGATGGTCCCCACCGGGACGACGGCCATCCTGCGGATCGAGGACTCGCGGCGTACCCCGGACGGGCGGGTGACCGGCACGCCGCGTCCGAACCCGGAGTGGCGGGAGCCGGGCGAGGAGGCGGTGGCCGGCGAGGAACTGCTGCCGGCGGGCACCCCGGTCGACCCGGCGCTGATCGGGCTGGCCGCCTCCTGCGGGCACGACCAGCTCACGGTGCGTCGCCAACCGCGCGCCGCGCTGCTGGTCTTCGGCGACGAACTGCTCACCGCCGGGCCGCCCGGGTCGGGCCGGGTCCGTGACGCGCTCGGCCCGGCCGTGCCGTCCTGGCTGCGCCGCTACGGCTGCCAGGTGCGGCCCGCCGACGTGGTCGGCCCGGTGGCGGACACCCTCCCGGCCCACGTGGCCGCCCTGCGCGGGGCGCTCGCCGGGGCCGACCTGGTCTGCACCACCGGCGGCACCATGCACGGCCCGGTCGACCACCTGCACCCCGCGCTGGAGGCGCTGGGGGCCGACCACGTGGTGAACACGGTCGCCGTGCGGCCCGGTTTCCCGATGCTGCTGGCCCGGCTGGTCGACGCCGACGGGCGGGTGCGGTTCGTGGCCGGGCTGCCGGGCAACCCGCAGTCCGCGATCGTCGCCCTGGTGTCGCTGGTCGCGCCGCTGCTCGCCGGGCTCCAGGGCCGGGCGCTGCCGGCGCTGCCCCAGGCCACCCTCGCCGGGCCGGTGCCCGGTCGGGGCGACTACACCCACCTGGCGCTGGTCCGGCTGGACCGGGCGGCCGGCACCGCCCACCCGGTCCGCCACGTCGGGTCGGCGATGCTGCGCGGGCTGGCCGGCGCGGACGGGTTCGCGGTGATCCGGCCGGGCACCTCCGGCGAGGTCGGGGACCGGGTGCCGGTCGTACCGCTGCCGTTGCTGCCCGGGGAGCGCACGTGGTGACGACCGGCCCGACGACGGCCCTGCTCGCGGTCACCGACCAGCCGCTGGACCTGGCCGCGCACGAGGCGGCGGTGGCCGACCGCCGGGCCGGCGCGGTGGTCTCCTTCCAGGGCGTGGTCCGCGACCACGACCACGGCCGACCGGTGACCCTGCTGGAGTACGAGGGCCACCCGAGCGCCGTCGAGACGCTGCGCGCGGTGGCCGCCGAGATCGCCGCCGACCCCGACGTCTACGCGGTGGCGGTGTCGCACCGGATCGGCCGGCTCGACATCGGTGACGTGGCGCTGGTGGCGGCGGTGAGCACGGCGCACCGGGCGGCGGCCTTCGCGGCCTGCGCCCGGCTGGTCGACGAGGTGAAGGCGCGGCTGCCGATCTGGAAGCGGCAGGTCTTCGCCGACGGCACCGAGGAGTGGGTCAACTGCCCCTGAGCCCGGCGTCGCGGCCCGCCGGGTGCCGCCCGACCGGGGTCGGCCGACTGCGGTGGCGGGGGCCGGGCGGGGTCAGCGGCGGCCGGCGGTGGCGGCGCGGGCCGGCCGGTCGGCGTAGAAGGCGGGTTCGGCGCCGGGCCGCCACGGCAGGGCGGCGACCAGCACGATCAGCGCCAGTGCGAGCGAGTTCTCCATCAGCGCGCCGAACAGGCCGTCCTGGTAGTGCGACACCTCGGGGAGCTTGTGCTCGTACGGCCAGATCGGCGAGATCAGGAAGAGCAGGTACAACCCGAGCGCCGCCACGCCGTGCCGCAGCCCGGTCAGCGTCGGGTACCAGATCGGCGGGCGCAGCCCGCTCACCCCGGGCGGCCCACCGAACGCCTGCTGGCCGGTGCGCAGCGACAACCCCCGGCTCGCCTCGCGGCGGCGGACGGCGGCGTCGGCGAGCACGACGATCGCCGGGATGACCCAGACCAGGTGGTGCGACCAGGAGATCGGGCTGATCACGTTGGCGGTCAGCCCGACCAGGGTGAACGCGGTCAACTCGTCGCCGTCGGCGCGGGCGTTGGCGGCCCGGGACAGCCCGACGGCCAGGATCAGCACCGAGAACGCCAGCCAGAGCAGGCCGGGCGTCTCGATCGAGTCGTAGAGCCGGGCCAACAGGCCGGCCAGCGACTGGTTGGGCGTCATGTCGGCGGCCCCGACCCGTTCGGTCTGCCACAGCACCCCGCCGAAGTAGGCCCGCGACTCGGTGCCGACCAGCGCGAAGCTGCCCAGGGTGACGCCGATGGTGGTGCCGACGGCGGTGGCGGCGACCCGCCACTGCCTGGTGATCAGCAGGTAGGCGATGAACAGCGCCGGGGTGAGCTTGACGGCGGTGGCCAGGCCGATGCCGACCCCGGCCCAGGAACCGCTGTAGAACAGCCGCAGGAACGGGCCGTCGGTGTCGCGCCCGTGGGTGCCCCGCCGGGAACGCCAGCGCAGGCCCACCAGGTCCGCCATGATCAACGCGAACAGGAGCAGGTTGACCTGGCCGTACCCCAGGGTCTCCCGGACCGGTTCGATGGCCGTGGCCATCGGCGTGGCGATGGCCACGGTGAACCAGAGCGGCCAACCGAGCCGGTCGACGATCGGACGCAGCAGCGCGGCGAGGACCACCGCCAGGGCGGCGATGCTGCCGGCCGCGTTGACCCACCCGGCCACCTCGATCGGCAGCCCCGCCATCGGCAGCATGGCCAGCGCGGCGAAGGGCGGGTAGGTGAAACCCAGCGTGGTGGTGGGCGCGATGAACTCGTACAACTCGTGCCCGCTCGCCCACCACACCACCGCGCCGTGGTAGATCTTCATGTCGAAGAAGTTGTACGGCCGCCCGAAAGCACCGATGGCGAGCCATGCGGCATAGGCGACGGCGGCCACGATGCCGGTCCGTACGACTGTCCTACGATCGATCCCACGCGTTGCGCGACGCACCGGGGCGAGGCGGTCCGCACGTCTACCGACGGTTGTCGGCATGGCGTGGCCACCCCCGTACCAAGGTCGTCCTACCCGTCCAGGTCCGGTAGGGAGCCTAGAACGGCGCCTCACGTTGCTGCCTCCCGCGTTATCCGACCGTGTCCGATCCCACACCAGTTTTTGACATTTCCACCGCGTTAACGGGTGTCGGGCGGTTCAGGTAATTCGTGGCCTTGCGGGGGGTGATGGCCGAATCGATGCAGGTCAGCCGGGAAGTCGACGGGCGGCGGCGGCCGACCGCACGGCGATCCGGGCCTCCCGCCGGGCCGTACGCACCGCGCGACCCACCGAACGTCGGGAGTGGCCGATGCGGTGACCGGCCCGCCAGCGCAGACCCGGCCTGCCCTCGGTGTCGGCGGCGGCGAGCAGCAGACCACCGAAGAGCCCGAGGTTCTTCAGGAAGTGCACCTGGTTGTTGTTCCGGGTCGCCTGATCGTCGTTGCTCCAGAACGGGTGACCGGCGGCGGTGGTGGGCACCAGCGTACCGGCCAGGACCAGCGCGGCCGGCCGGGTGAACTTGCCGGTGGCCAGCATCAGACCGGCGGTGAACTGCACGGCGGCGTTGGCCCGGATCAACGTCTCGGTGTCGGTGGGGAGCTGCGGCGCGACCTGCTGGATCAGCGGCGTGACCCGGTCGGTGACCGGCTTGGCCGCCGGGACGAGCCGGTGGGGGTGCTGAAAGTTGCGGGCGCCACTGACCACGAAGATGCCGCTCAACATGACACGGGCGAGGGAGCGCACGGGTTTCATGGCTCAGTCATACCCCGTTTGACGCCCCGCTATCCGGGCAATGGCCGATCCGCAGCGGTCCGCGTGTCGACGGTCCGCATCGGTGCGTCGACCCCCGCCACGGGCAGGCGGTCGTGCGTACCGGCAGGCGGAGGCGGTGCGCCACGCCGAACGGAGCGACCGTCGCTGATGGACGGGCTCCGACCGGTAACGTCGCGCGGGTGACGACCCTGCGGCTGCGTCCCGAGGGCCCGGCCGACGCCGGCCCGGTCCGCCGGGTGCTGGCCGCCGCCTTCGCCCGCCCCGACCGCACCACCCCCGGTGAGGTCGCGCTCGTCGACGAGCTGCGCGGCAGCGCGGCGTGGCTGCCGGAACTGGCGATGGTCGCCGAGTACGGCGGCGAGGTGGTCGGGTACGCGCTGCTCACCCGGGTGCACGTCGAGACCGACCGGGTCCGCGTCCCGGCGCTGGTGCTCGGGCCGGTGGCGGTGGCCCCGCACCGGCAACGGGTCGGGCACGGCACGGCGGTGGTGCAGGCCGCGTTGGAAGCCGCCACCGAGTTGGGCGAACGGCTGGTGGTGGTGCTCGGCGACCCGGCGTACTACAGACGGTTCGGCTTCACCCGGGCCGACCGGATGGGACTGGTCAGCCCCTGGTCGGGGCTGGGTGAGCCGTGGCAGGCGCTCGTGCTGCCGCCGGAGGTCAGCGACGCGCCGCCACCACCGCGCGGCGAGGTGGTCTTCCCGCCGCCGTGGTCCCGGGTCTGACCCCGGCGGTCACGACGGCTGGGTACGCAGGTAGCGGCCGAAGTGCGGGACGGTGAAGGCGACCGTGCCGCGCTCCCCGGAGTAGATCAGCCCCTTCTTGATCAGCGCGTCCCGGGCCGGGGAGAGGCTCGCCGGCTTGCGGCCCAACGCGCGGGCGATCTCGGCGGTCGGCACGGCGGCGTCCATGTCGTCCCGACCACCGCCGTCGGCCTCGCCCGCCACCTGGGACAGCGTCGCCATCGCCCGCATGTACTCACGTTCGGCGGGGGTGGCCCGCTCGAACCGGGAACCGAAGAAACCGACAGCCAGCTCCGCCTCCGCCTCCGGCGCGGCGACCCGCACGTCCGCGTCGGTGATCGGTGACCGGGGAGCGTGGTCCCAGGTCGCCTTCCCGTACGCCTGCACGAAGTACGGGTAGCCGCCTGACGACTCGTAGAGCAGGTCGAGGGCCTTCTGCTCGTACTCCACCTGCTCCCGCTCGGCCGGCGCGCACAGCGCCTGGTCGGCGGCGATCCGGTCCAGCCGGTCGATCCGCAGGTAGCGGAACAGCCGCTCCGAGTACGACTTGGCGGCGCTGAGCACCGCCGGCAGGTGCGGCAGACCCGCGCCCACCACGATCAGCGGCGCGCCGAGCTGGGACAGCTCGTGGCAGGCCGCGCAGAGCGCCGAGATGTCCTCCGCCCCGAGATCCTGCATCTCGTCGATGAAGACGGCGATGCCGGTGCCCACGTCCCCGGCGACCGCCGCCGCGTCGGTGAGCAGCTCCACCAGGTCGATCTCGATGTCGCCGGAGTCGGCCCGGCCGCTGCTGGCCGGCACGTCGATGCCGGGCTGCCACCGGTCGCGTAACCGGGGGGCCGCACCGGCCCGCCCGGTGGTCGGTGCGCTGCGCTGCGCGAACGCCTTGAGTACGCCGAGGAAGGCGTCGATCCGGTCCGGTGCGCGGTGCCGGGGGGCCAGTTCCCGGACCGCCATGTGCAGGGCGGCGGCGATCGGCCGACGCAGCGACTGGTCCGGCCGGGCCTCGATCTTGCCGGTGCCCCAGAGCTGGTTGATCGCCTGCGAACGCAGCGTGTTGAGCAGGACCGTCTTGCCGACGCCGCGCAGGCCGGTGAGCATCAGGCTGCGTTCGGGGCGTCCCCGGGCGATCCGTTCCAGCACCACGTCGAAGACGTCCAGCTCCCGCCCCCGCCCGGCGAGTTCGGGCGGGCGCTGACCGGCGCCCGGGGCGTACGGGTTGCGGACCGGATCCACGCATCGCACAGTATCGGGCGCTCTAGCCTGCGGACTAGAGATGCGTAGACGGGGCTACCGGCGTGTCGCCGACCCACCCTCGACCGGAATATGGGGCTGTCTAGCATCCACGCTAGACAGCCCCATACTTTCCTGTTCAGCTTCGTTTGCGCAGGCAGAGCACGTAGTCGAAGAGGTCGACCGAGTTGTCGTGCACGTAGTTGGCGTTCGACTCCGGTGCCAACGACCGGCACCGCTCCCCGTTCGTGGACGCCGGGATGCGCAGCAGCACCTCGTAGGTGTTCGGGCCGCACGGCACCTTGCGCAGCTCGGCGTCGCTGGCCGTACCGTCGTTGACCACGCAGTCGCCCTTGACGATCTGCTCCGCCCTGGTCGGCGTGGGGGTCGGCTCGGCCGTCGTCGGTTCGAGGGTCGGCACGTCCGTCGGGGTGCTCTCCGTCGGCCCGTTCTCGGTGGGGGTGGCGGAGCTGCCCGTCGGGGTCGCCGGACCGTCACCGTCATCCGAGGCCAGGAAGAACCAGCCGCCCACCCCGAGGCACGAGCAGAGCAGCAGGACCACCACCAGCCCGAGGATCAGCGCGATCCGGCCGCCCCGCCCCTTCGCCGGTGGCGGGGGCGGATACCCCGGCACGGGCTGCCCCGGGAAGCCCGGCGGCTGCTGTCCCGGAAACCCGGGCGCGGCCTGACCGGGATAACCGGACGTCGGAGCGGCCGCCCCGGGGAATCCGGAGGACGGAGGTGGTACCGACTGGCCGGGGTAGCCGGAGGTGGGCGCGGCGGCCCCGGGGAATCCGGAGGACGGTGGTGGCGTGGCCTGGCCGGGGTAGCCGGAGGTGGGTGCGGCCGCCCCGGGGAATCCGGATGACGGCGGTGGTGGCGCGGCCTGGCCGGAGTAGCCGGTCGGTGAGGGCGACGCCGGTGCGGCGAACGCGCCCGCTGCCGGCGCTGCCGTCGGCCCGGCGGGCGGGAACGGCCCCGGCGGCGGGTAACCGGCCTCCGCGGACGCCGCCGGCTGACCCGTCGGCGGCAGATACGTGTCCGGCGGCGGGTAGCCCGCCCCCGAGGTGGGCGGTGGCGGGTAACCGGCCCCCGAGGTGGGCGGCGGCGGGTACCCCGCTCCCGACGTGGGTGGGGGCTGCGGGGTCTCCGATGCCGGCATCTGCGTGGTCGGGGAGTACCCGCCGGTCGACGCGGGCATCTGCGTGGTCGGGGAGTAGCCGCCGGCCGGCGGGGGCGTCGCCGGCTGCCCGGCTCCCGACACCGGCAGTCGGGTGGTCGGCGGTTCCGGTGGCGTGGCGATCGGGGCGGTCGCCGCATCACCGGTACCGGGAGCCGTCGGCGGCTCGTTGCGCAGCGCCGTGGTTGGTGCGTCGTCCGTACCGGCCCAGATCGGTGCGGTCGGCGGTTCCGGTGGGGTCGCCAGCATCGCCGTGGTCGGCGGTTCCGGCGGGGCGGCGAAGATTGGCGTGGTCGGCGGTTCCGGCGGGGCGGCGAAGATTGGCGTGGTCGGGGGTTCCTCCACCGCCGGGACGGGTGCCGTGGCCTGCTCGTCCGCCTCCCGCGACACGGGCACGGTCGGCGGCTCCGGGTCCTGCGCCCGGATCGGCTCGGTCGCCGCCTCGACCGGGGCGGTGTCGGGTTCGCCCGCCGGGCCGGCGACCGGTCCGGTCGACACGGCGGTCGGCTCGTCGTCCTGGCCGGTCGGGACCGGCCCGGCGGACACAGGCGCGGTCGGCTGCTCGCTGGAGTCGCCCGTGAGGGGCGCGGTCGGCTGGTCGTAGAGGTCGGCCGCGACGGGTGCGGTCGGCGGTTCGTCGGCCGGGTGCGGGGGAGGCGACGAGATCGGTGCGGTCGGCGTCTCGTCGGCGGTCGACGGGACCGGGGTGGTCGGCGCGGTGGGTGCCTCGTCCTGGTCGCGGGCGAGGGGAGCCGTCGGCGCATCGTCCGGCTCCGCCGGGATCGACGCCGTCGGCGCGTCCGCGTCAGACGGGACTCCCCCGGTCGCCGACCCGGACCGGGCGAGGGGTGCGGTCGGCGGCTCCGGCTCGGACCGGTCGATCGGTTCCGTTGCTGGTTCCGGGGGGATCGGCGCGGTCGGCGGCTCGGGGTCGGACCGGCCGATGGGTTCCGTTGCTGGTTCCGGGGAGATCGGCGCGGTGGGCGGCTCGGAGCCGAGGGGCTCGGTGGGTGGCTCGGACTCGGAGGCCGTGGGCCGGTGTTCCTTGTCGGGACGGCCGGAGTCGGGTGGGCCGAAGGTTGACAATCTCTCTCCCCAGGGGTGGGCTCAGCGCTGCTTCAGGCAGAGGACGAAGTCGAGGGTGTCCAGCTCGCTGTCGAAGAAGTACCAGTTGGTGTAGCCCTCCACCACGCCGCACTTCGCCTCGGCGTCCCTTTCACCACTGGTCGCTCCGTCGAAACGGCGGAGCACCTCGTACGTCTTCGGAGCGCACGCGGTGATCAGCAGCTTGGGCTTGCCACCGGCCGGGCCCTCGTTGCGGACGCACTGTCCCGCCTTGACGAACCGGGGGTCGGCCGACGAGGCGGGGGCGGGTGTGGTGGCTGTCGGACCGGAGGCCGCCCCGTCCGGCTCGACCGGCGTCGTCGGCAGGACGGCCCCGGTCGTGGACGGTGCTCCGTCGTCGTCGCTGAGCAGGTACCACAGGATGCCACCGCCGAGGACCAGCACCCCGAGCACGACCAGCACCGCCACCAGCGGACCACGACCGCGCGCCGGTGTCGGGGCACCCGGGTACGCCGTCGGCGAGACGACCGCGTACGGATCGACCGACCCGTACTCCCCCGGCTGCCGGTACGGCGGGTGGCCGGACGGCTGGGACGGCACGACCGGGGGCTGCTCCGGCGCGGGCGGGCTCCAGCGGTCGTCCGGGCGTCGCCCACCCCACGGTTCCGGGGAGCCCCCCGGTGGTCCGTAGTTCGCCATGCCCGTCCTCCCGCGTGCCGAGATGCCGGCCATCCGAAGGACGCCACCGACGTGGTCACCGTAGCGTGGTCCCGCGATGAGCTCATCTCCCTCGGCCGCGACACCCGCCCGACCAGCCCTGATCTGGACGGCACTGATTCTCGTCTACGTGCTGTGGGGTTCCACGTACCTCGGTATCCGGGTCGTGGTGGAGTCGATGCCGCCGCTCGGGTCGGCCGCCGCCCGGTTCGGCGGTGCCGCGCTGGTGCTGGCGGTCGTGCTGCGGCTGCGGCGGGGCAGGGGCGCGCTGCGGGTGGACCGCCGGCAGCTCGGTTCCGCCGCGCTGGTCGGGGTGCTGCTCCTGGCCGGCGGCAACGGGCTGGTGGTGCTCGCCGAGTCCGGTCCGTCCGGGGTGGCGGTGCCGTCGGGGATCGCCGCGCTGCTGGTGGCGACCGTCCCGCTGCTGGTGGTGCTGCTCCGTACGGTGACCGGGGACCGCCCGCCGGGGTGGACGTTCGCCGGGGTGACGCTGGGCTTCCTCGGGCTGGTGCTGTTGGTGCTTCCCCGGGGCGGGTCCGGTGCGGTGCCGCTGTTCGGGGCGTTGACCGTGGTCGCGGGGGCGGTCTGCTGGTCGGTGGGGTCGTTCCTGTCCAACCGGCTGCGGATGCCCGCCGATCCGTTCGTCGCCACCGTCTACGAGATGGTCGCCGGGGCGGTGGCCCTGTCCGTGCTGTCGCTGGCCCGGGGTGAGCTGCGCGGGTTCTCCCCGGCCCAGGTGACCACCCGGTCCTGGCTGGCGCTGGCGTACCTGCTGGTGGCCGGGTCGCTGGTGGCCTTCACCGCGTACGTCTGGTTGCTGGCGAACGCCCCCATCTCGCTGGCCGCCACCTACGCGTACGTCAATCCGGTGGTGGCGGTGGCGCTCGGCGCGCTGCTGGTCGCCGAGCCGGTGACCGGTCAGGTGCTGCTCGGTGGCGCGGTGATCGTGGCGGGTGTGGCGCTGGTGGTGACGACCGAGCGGCCCCGCCGACCGGTCGTCGACGGGGCGGTCTCGGAGCCGTCCCGCCGGTAACGTCGACGGCCGTGCCCCTCGGCCCGCCGACCCCGAACGCGCGGCCCGGCCAGCCGACCCCGAGCCCACTGCCCGGCCTGCCGCCGGTCGTGCGTGGCGCGGCGGCCTGCCGCCCGGAGCCGCGATGACCGGGATGCTGGTGACCGCGGCGGCGACGCTCGGTGCGCTGGCCGGCCTCGCCGCCCCCCGCATCGCCCGCGCCTTCCCGCCGCCCGAGCCCCCGCGACCGTCGCGGGCCGGGCACGCCGCTCCCCGACCGACCGGGCAACCCGGGCACGGCGTGCCTCCGGCCGTGGTGGGGGCGGTGGTCTGCGCCGGGTTGGCCGTCGCGCGTGGCCCGGAGCCGGCACTGCCGGCGTTCCTGCTGGTGGCGGCCGTGGGGGTGGTGCTGGCGGTGGTGGATCTGGCCAGCCTCCGCCTGCCCGACCCGCTGGTCGGTGCGGCCGCGCTCGGCGGCGGCACCGCACTGACCGTGGCCGCCGTCGCCGCGGGCAGCCCCGGCCGTCTGGCGCTCGCGCTGGCCGGTGCCGCGCTCTCCTTCCTCCTGTACGTGGTGCTGGCGCTGCTGCCCCGGTCCCGGCTCGGCTTCGGTGACGTGAAGCTGGCGGCGGTGCTCGGCCTGCCGTTGGGCTGGCTGGGTTGGCCCACCCTCTGGCTCGGCCTGCTGCTGCCGCACCTGCTCAACGGGGTGCTGGTGCTGGCGCTGCTGGTCGCCGGCCGGGTACGCCGGGACACCGCCCTGCCGTTCGGCCCGGCCCTGCTCACCGGTGCCTGGCTCGCTGTCCTCCTCGCCTGACCCGCGCCCCCGGGACGGGTGGGCAGCAACGTCGCGCACCGAGCGGTAACAGCGCGGGCGGATACCGCTACCTCGACCCCGTAGGTCGGTCGACAGGTCGTTAGATCAGGCGGAGCTGACGGTCCTTGGGGCGGCGCGGTTCGGCCTCGCCGAACCGTTCGAACAGGCCCGGGTCGACGACGTCGAGGAACGGCGACGGCCGGCAGTCGCGTTCCGTTCCGTGCCGGACCCGGCGGGCGGCGTGGCTGACGTAGAGGCGGTCCTGGGCGCGGGTCAGCCCGACGAAGAAGAGCCGCCGCTCCTCGGCGATCGCGTCGTCGTCGGGTGTCGAACCGGGCCAGCGCAGCGGCAGCAGCCCGTCCTCGACGCCGACCAGGAAGACCACCGGGAACTCCAGCCCCTTCGCGGCGTGCAGGGTGAGCAGGGTGACCGCCTCGGCGCGCGGGTCCAGCGCGTCCACCTCGGCCCCGGTGGCGAGCTGGGAGAGGAAGAGTTCCAGGTCGTCGCCGCAGCGCCGGGCCAGTGGGGTGAGCAGGTCGACGGCGGTCCGCACGTCCTCGGGGCGTACGGTGCCGGCGGCGTCCAGCGTGGGGGCGGCGAACCGTTCGGCGAGCACCTGGCCGGCGGCCCGGACCCGGGCGGGCAGCCCACCGGTGGAGCCGTCGGTGTGCCGCAGTTCCCGGGCGATCGCCAGGACACCGGGCCGGTCCCGGAGCCGGTCGTGCGACCGCTTCTGCACCGGGATGTTGGCTCGGGCCAGGGCGTCCACGATCGGGGCGGCCTGCGCGTCGGTGCGGTACAGCACCGCGATGTCGGAGAAGGACAGGCTGGTGGACCGGCCGTCGATGCGTCCGGAGTCCAACGACCGGTGGGAGAGGCCGCCGACCAGGTCGTCGACGGTGCGTACCACGAAGTCGGCCTCGTCGGCGACGGACGCCGCCGGGTAGCGGCCGACCAGCGGGGCCTCCGGGTCGAGCCGGGCCGGGTCGAGCCGGCGGCCCCGGACCAGCGACGACGGCGCGATGGCCTGGACGGCGGCAGCCAGGATCGGCGCGGACGAGCGGTAGTTGCGGTTGAGCCGGACCAGCCGGGCGTCGGTGAAATCCTCGGAGAAGCGCAGGAAGTAGCCGACGTCGGCACCCCGGAACGAGTAGATCGCCTGGTCCGGGTCGCCGATCGCGCAGAGGTTGCCGTCGGCGGGGCTGAGCAGCCGCAGCAGGTCGTACTGCACGGCGTCGACGTCCTGGTACTCGTCGACGAAGATCCACCGCCAGCGTTCCCGGTAGTCCCGGACCAGCTTCTTGTCGCCCTTGAGCAGCGCGACCGGCAGGGTCAGCAGCTCGTCCAGGTCGACCAGGTCCTGCTTGCGCAGCAGCGCCGTGTAGCGGGCGGGGTCGTCGCCGGCCTCCGTCCGGGCGGCGGCACGCTCGGCGTCGTCGGCGATCCGGAACCCCTCCGGCAGGCCGGCCGCGGCGGCGTTCTCCCGCAGGATGGCCAGCCCGAGCGAGTGGAAGGTGCCGACGGTGACGTCCTCGGCGACCGGGCCGAGCAGCCCGTCGAGCCGGTGCCGCAGCTCCTCGGCGGCCCGCCGGGTGAAGGTGATCGCCAGGCACTGCTCGGGGAAGACGTTCAGCTCGGCGCAGAGGTAGGCGATCCGGTGGGTCAGCGTGCGGGTCTTGCCGGTGCCCGGCCCGGCCACGATCAGCAGCGGGCCGCCGGGCGCGGAGGCGGCCACCCGCTGCATCGCGTCCAACCGGTCGAGCAGGCCGGTGCCGACCTCCTCCATCCCGGCGAGCATCGGCTCGAACGGCTCGTGCGGCGAAGGGGCCGAGGCGATCGGTGGCGGTGGCGGGGTCGGCGCGGGCTTCGGCTTCGGCTCGGCCTTCGCCGCCGCCGGCCGCTTGGCCTTCGGTTTCGCCGCCGGCTCCGTCGGCCTGCGCTGCGCCGGCACCGGTACGTCGAACAGCGTCTCCTGCCCCGCTCCGGCGGCCCCGCCCAGCTCGGCGGGGTCGAAGAGGGTGATCACGCCGTACTCGCCGTCGTAGCCGGGGACTCGGCGCACGTCGCCCCGGCGCAACCGGCCGATGCCCTCGGCGAGCAGTTCCCCGCCGACCCGGCCGATCTCGTCGACCGGGGTACGGGTGAGGATCTCCAGCTCCGGGCCGAGCGCGGCGACCAGCTCGTTGAGCTTCCCCTCGACCTTCTTGGACCGGGGCCCCACCTTGTTGATCTCACCGAGGATCTCGGCCAGCGGCACCAGGTGGGTCACCTCGCGGGCGTGCTCCGGGCGGTGCCCGTCGGGGCGGTCGGCCAGCTCCTCGACCCGGCTGAGCACCCCGACGGTCAGCGGCTTGCCGCACTCCGGGCAGCGCCCGCCGGCCGCCCGGGTGCGCTCCGGCGCCCAGTTGACGCCGCAGAGCCGGTGCCCGTCGGCGTGGTACTTGCCCTCCTCGGGGAAGAACTCGATCGTCCCGGCCAGCCCGTCGCCGGTCCGCAGGGCGTCGCGGATGGCGAAGTAGTCACGGGCCGACGAGAAGACGGTGGCCTCCCGGGCCAGGGCCGGCGGGGAGTGCGCGTCGGAGTTGGAGACCAGCCGGTAGCGGTCCAGGCTGCCGACCCGCCAGTTCATCGCCGGGTCGGAGGAGAGCCCGGTCTCCACCGCGAAGACGTGCTCGGCCAGGTCGGCGTAGCAGTCGGCGATCGCGTCGAAGCCCGACTTCGAGCCGAGCGCGGAGAACCACGGCGTCCAGATGTGCGCCGGCACCAGGTAGCCGTCTTCGCTGGCGTCGAGGGTGATCTCCAGCAGGTCCCGGGAGTCCAGGCCGAGGATCGGCCGGCCGTCCGAGCCGAGGTTGCCGATCCGGCCCAGCGCGGTGTTGAACCGGGCCACCGCGTCCAGGTCGGGCAGGTAGATCAGGTGGTGCACCTTGCGGGTCCGGTCGTCCCGCTTGTAGATGGTGGAGATCTCCACGCTCAGCATGAACCGGACCGGGTCGGCCTCCGCCGCGTCGGCCAGCCGGGGCGGCAGTCGCCTGGCGATGTCCGCCTCGGCCTCCGGGCCGAGCCGGTACAGGCCGGGTTCGGCCGGTTGCAGGGTCTCCCGCAGGTGGTCGTACCAGGCGGGATGGGTGAAGTCCCCGGTGCCGAGCACCCCGATGCCCTTGCGTCGGGCCCACCAACCGAGGTTGGGCAGGGTGAGATCGCGGCTGCACGCGCGGGAGTACTTCGAGTGGATGTGCAGGTCCGCGACGAACGGCGGGACGCCACCAGGGGGAGCGGCGTTGAACGGAGGCACGCCGCATCCTGTCACGGCTGGTCCACTACCCGCCTGCCGCCACGCGTACGCGTGACCTGAGCAATCCGGTGCTGGACTCCGCCGCCCGGACGCGCTATGTGCGCGGCCCCGGCCCGTCCGGGCAGGTCACGGGGCACGCAGCTCCACCAGGGTCACCTGTGGCGGTGCGCCGACGCGGACCGGAGGGCCCCAGAAACCAGCCCCGTTCGTGACGTAGACCTTGGTGCCGTCGACCTCGCCGAGGCCGGAGACCACCGGCTGCTGGAGCTTGACGGCCAGGTTGAACGGTGCGAGTTGCCCGCCGTGGGTGTGCCCGGAGAGTTGCAGGTCGACGCCGAACTTCGCCGCCTCGCGGGCGGCGACCGGCTGGTGGGCGAGCAGCACCACGGGGCGGCTGACGTCGCGGCCGCCGAGCGCGGCGGTGAAGTCGGCGGGGCCGGCGACGCCGGTGCCGTCGGCGGTGACGTCGTTGATCCCGGCCAGGTCGAGCACCCCGCCCCGGGCCCGGATCTCCTGCCGCTCGTTCTGGAGGACCCGCAGACCGAGCCGGTCGACCTCGGCCACCCACTCCTCGACCCCCGAGTAGTACTCGTGGTTGCCGGTGACGAAGAAGCTGCCGTAGCGGGACCGCAGGTCACGCAGCGGCTCGGCGGCCTCGCCCAGTTCGGCGACCGACCCGTCGACCAGGTCACCGACGACCGCGACCAGGTCGGCGTCCAGCCGGTTGATCATTTCGACGATCCGCTCGGTGTGTGCCCGGCCGCGCAGTGGCCCGAGGTGGATGTCCGAGACGGTGGCGATCCGCAGCCCGTCCATGCTGCGGGGGAGCTTCGCCAGCGGGATGCGTACCCGGTCGAGCTGCGGCGGGCCCAGCGCGGTGCGGACCCCGTACCCGGTGATGCCGGCGGCGGTGAGCCCGGCGAAGATGGCGGCCCCCCGGGCGAGCAGCAACCGGCGGGACTCGTCGTGGTCGGGGCGGTCCACCGCCTCGGCGGCCGGCGGGTCGGCGCCGCCGGCCGCACCGACCAGCGCCGGCTCCGGGGCGGCGGTGGTCGCCTCGGCGGCGGCGCTGCGGCGGCGCAGCACCAGCCGGGCCACCGCCATCGGCACCTCCAGCACCAGCAGCACGATCAGCAGGTAGAACATGACCGCGAGCCAGAGGTAACCGGGCCAGGCCAGCCAGAACGCCCCGGCGATCTGGGTGCCCGCCATCGTCGCGGGGACGAGCACCGCCAGCACCAGCGCGACGACCGTGCCGACCCGCCGCCACCGGCCCGGCCCGGTGGTGTCCTTGACCAGCCGCTTCCACAGGTAGAAGTGGATCAGGCCGGTGATCAGGGCGAGTGTGCCCACGAACCCCAGAATCGCCAACACGGCAGCCCTTCCTCAGCCGCCCGCGAAGGGAGGCAGCACGTCGATCGTGGCCCCGGCCGGCAACGGTGTCTGACGATCATGGCAGGCCACTCCGTCGACCAGGAAACTCGCCACCTGGAGCACCGCGGCCAGCCGGGGGCCGTGCCGGTGCGCGAGTTCACCGAGCAGTTCGTCCAGCGGGCGGCCGGCGGATGCGGTCTCCTCGCTGCGACCGGCGGCGGCCCGCGCCCCGGCGAAGTACCGGACGGTGAGGTCCACCCTCAGCCTCCGATCGCCGACATGGGCCGGACGGGTTGCAGGAACGTCGGGTCGTCGATGCCGTGCCCGGCCCGTTTGATGACCGTGGCGGCCTGCCAGCGGCGGGCGATGTCGGCGTCGTCCGCGCCGGCCCGCAGCGCGCCACGCAGGTCGGACTCCTCGGTGGCGAACAGGCAGTTGCGCACCTGGCCGTCGGCGGTGAGCCGGGTCCGGTCGCAGTCGCCGCAGAACGGCCGGGTCACCGTGCCGATCACGCCGACCCGGGCCGGGCCGCCGTCGACCAGCCAGGTCTCGGCCGGGGCGGCGCCCCGGTGCGCCGGGTCGGGGGTGAGGGCGAACCCGGCGGCCAGCGACGCGAGGATCTCCTCGGCGGTGACCATCGTGGCCCGGTCCCAGCCGTGCTGGGCGTCCAACGGCATCTGCTCGATGAACCGCAGCTCGTAGCCGTGGTCGAGGGCGAACCGCAGCAACGCCGGTGCCTCGTCCTCGTTGACCCCGCGCATCAGCACCGCGTTGACCTTCACCGGGGCGAGCCCGGCGGCGGCGGCCCCGGCCAGCCCGCCGAGCACGTCGCCGAGCCGGTCCCGGCGGGTCAACGCGGCGAACCGGGCCGCGTCGAGGGTGTCCAGCGACACGTTCACCCGGTCCAGCCCGGCGTCGCGCAGCGCCGGGGCGAGCCGGTCCAGGCCGAGACCGTTGGTGGTCAACGAGATCCGGGGCCGGGGGGTGAGCGCGGCCACGGCGGCGACGATGCCGACCAGCCCCGGCCGGATCAGCGGCTCTCCCCCGGTGAACCGCACCTCGGTCACCCCGAGCCGCTGCACCGCGACCCGGACCAGCCGCACGATCTCCTCGTCGGTGAGCAGTTGCGGCCCGGCCAGCCAGGGCAGCCCTTCGGCGGGCATGCAGTAGGTGCAGCGCAGGTTGCACTTGTCGGTCAGCGACACGCGCAGGTCCCGGGCGATCCGGCCGTACCGGTCGACGAGGACGCCGGCGGTCGTCGGGGCGGCGGTCACCCGTCGACCGTAGCGCGGCCGGCACCCCGCAGCGCCGCTCGGGCGGCACCGACGACCGCATCGCGGTAAGCCCTACCGAACAGGGCGGTGTGCACGAGCAGCAGGTGCAGTTGGTGCAGTGGCACCCGTTCCCGCCACCCGTCGGCCAGCGGCCACGCCTCCCGGTAGCCGGCCATGATCCGGTCGTGGTGCGGCGGGCCGCCGAACAGCGCGAGCTGGGCCAGGTCCGTCTCCCGGTGCCCGCCGTGCGCCGCCGGGTCGACCAGCCACACCCGCTCGTCCGCACCCCAGAGCAGGTTGCCCGGCCACAGGTCGCCGTGCAGCCGGGCCGGCGGCTCGTCGCCGCCGAACTCGCCGATCCGCGCCACCACCTGCTCGACCAGCGCGGCGTCCGGGCCGTCGAGGGCACCGCCGTCGACCGACATCCGCAGGTACGGCAGGAGCCGTCGCCTGGCGAACCAGTCCGGCCACGGCCCCTCGTCGGGGGTGTTGTCCTGCGCGAGGGTGCCGATGAACCCGGGCCACACCGCCCCGAACCGGTCGGCGCCGGCCCGGTGCGTGCCGGCCAGCTCCCGGCCGAACCGCTCGGCCGCCCCGGGCGTCGGCTCGCCGGGGTCGACCCAGTCGAGCGCCAACAGCTCCGGCAGCGCCACCACCACCTCCGGTACGGCCACCGCGCCGGCCTCCCGCAGCCAGCGCAGCCCGGCGGCCTCGGTGTCGAAGAAGCCCGCCGGCACCGCTCGACCGGCCCGCTCCGGCCAGGTCTTGGTGAAGACCGAGTGGCCGTCGTCCAGGGTCAGCCGGGAGGCCACGCAACTGTCCCCGCCCGCCACCGGGGTCTCCCGGATGCGCTGGTGGGTCAGGAAGGTGGGCAGGTGCTCCGGGTGCGCCCGCAGGTACGCCAGGTCCATGAGCGCAAGGTAGCCGCTCGGACCGACCCCGGTGGGCCGCGTCGCCTGCCGAATCGCGTCGACCTGCATGAACACTCTCCGTATCTGTGGATAACTTGCGTGTCGTCCACAGGGCCTGTCGGCGCTGGGGCCGCCCGCCGCACGCTGCCGGACATGAACGCGACCGACCGCCCCCGGCTCACCGTCCGCTCGCCCGCCGACCTGATCACCGCCGTGCCGTACCTGATCGGCTTCCACCCCGTCGACAGCATCGTGGTGGTGGCGATGCGGGGCCGGCGGATCGTCTTCGCCGCCCGCGCCGACCTGCCCGGACCGGGCACCGACCCGGCCCTGCCGGCGCGACATCTCGGCGACGTGATCGGCCGGCAGGACGCCGAAGCCACCACCGTCGTCGGGTTCGGCCCGCCCGAACGGGTCACCCCGGCGGTGGACGCCGTCCGGTCCGCGCTGGCCGACCTCGGCCTGCCCGTGCTCGACGCGCTGCGGGTGACCGGTCGCCGCTACTGGTCCTACCTCTGCGAAGCGCCGGACTGCTGCCCAGCCGACGGCACCTCGTACGACCCGGACGCCAGCCAGGTCGCCGCCGCCGCGGTCTACGCCGGTCAGGTGGCGCTCCCCGACCGGGCGGCACTCGCCGCGCAGGTCGCCCCCACCGAGGGCGTCGACCGGGCCGCCCTGCGCCGGGCCGGTGACCGGGCCGAACGCCGCCTGCT
Source organism: Micromonospora wenchangensis (assembly GCF_002210435.1). Lineage (GTDB taxonomy): Bacteria > Actinomycetota > Actinomycetes > Mycobacteriales > Micromonosporaceae > Micromonospora > Micromonospora wenchangensis. The sequence goes on along the minus strand of NZ_MZMV01000013.1, from coordinate 47,612 downwards.
GGGCCTGCTGGAGACGGCCCCCGACACCGACGAGTCCGGCGAGCGGGCCATCCGCAGGGCCGGCACCACGGCGGTACGCCAGGCGCAACGCCGGCACCGGCGCGGCGACCGGCTCACCGACGACGAGGTGGCCTGGCTGACCCTGCTCCTGACCCACCTGCCGGTACGCGACCACGCGTGGGAACGCACCGACGGCCGGGAGGAGGACATCGCCCTGTGGAGCGAGGTGCTTCGCCGCAGCGAGGAGGAGTTGGTGCCCGCCCCCGCCTGCCTGCTCGCCTTCGCCGCCTGGCGGGCCGGCCAGGGCGCGCTCGCCGCCGTGGCCCTGGAACGGGCGCTGACCGTCCGCCCCGACTACACCCTCGCCCGGCTCCTCGACGATCTGCTGCGGCGCGGTGTTCCGCCGTCCGACCTGGACGGATGGCCGGCCGTGACCGAGCCGGAGGTGCTGCGCCGCCGTCGTCGCCGGCCCCGCCGCTCCCGCTGACCCGCCGCCCCGCTGATGCGGGCGGCAGCAGGGTCACTGTCGGTGAGGATGGTCGGGGCTATGTGGTCTCGGAGAGGAGTATTCCTGGCAGTCATATTCATGCCTGACAGGCATACGGCTGTCAGTGGCATGGTGTCGGGGCGGACACGGCAGCTGGCCGGAGTGATAGCAGCCCATGCTCTCCAACGGCCGGGTCGGGCACGTCAGCGATGGAATGCCAGGTCGCTCCCTGACGTGAAATGCCTGCCCCGGACCTCGGGGCAGGCATTTCACCGAGCAGGTCGGTCAGGCGCGGGCGGCCAGCCCGGTGACGAACGCACGCCACGAGGTCGGGGCGAAGGTCAGGGCCGGCCCGTCCGGGTCCTTGGAGTCCCGCACGGCGACCGCGCCGGAAAGGTTGTCGGCAACCTCGACACAGTTACCGCCGCTGGTGCCACTTCGGGTGGACTTCCGCCAACGCGCATCAATCAGTCTCACGGGTTGTCCCCTCTCGCAGCCTTTCGGTTAGATGCCGGTGTCTGGACTGGTGGCTCAGATTCCCCATTCAGGAACGTCTTCAGCGTCGCGTAGACAGTGTTCCGGTGCCGCGAGGGAAGCGGTGGACCGCCGAACGTCTACGCCTTCCTGGCCGCTGGCGTGAGGTGGCTGCCCCGGAACTCGGAGCAGGCACCTCACCGTGCAGGTCGGTCAGGCGCGGGCGGCCAGCCCGGCGACGAACGCACGCCACGAGGCCGGGGCGAAGGTCAGGGCCGGCCCGTCCGGGTCCTTGGAGTCCCGCACGGCGACCGCACCGGGAAGGTTGTCGGCAACCTCGACACAGTTCCCACCGCTCGCACCGCTGCGGGTGGACTTCCGCCACGTGGCGTTACTGAGGTCCATGTTGGCTCCCAACTTCCTTCAACAGATCGATGGACTGCCGACGCGGAAGGGCCTCGTTCCGGACGTTCTCCCACCGCGCTTGGAGCGTAGCCAACTCATCATCCTTGTCGACCACAACGCCGCCAAGCTGGTTCTCAAGGTGCCCGACCCACACCCCACCGCCGGAGCGCGCCAGAGCGAACGGCCCGGACAGTCCGACATGCAGCCCGGTGACTGCCGGGATGACGTGCACATGAACATGCGGCAGTTCTGCCCTGGCGATGAGTTGCGTGATCTGCTGCCCCATGACGACACCGAAGCCCTCGCCGGCTAGGCGCACCGCCCTTTCGTCGAGCACCGCCACCAATTGCGGAGGATGCGCGCCGGTCAGAATTCTCTGTCGGTCGATTCGTGCCGACACCCGCTGTTCCACCTCGTCGTCGGTGAGGCTGTCGACAGTTCGAAGCACCGCGCGGGCGTAGGCCTCGGTTTGTAGTAGGCCGGGAATCAGGTTCGGCTCGAAGTACCTGAGTTGGGTCGCGTTGCGTTCGGCGTCGAGCCACGGCAGGAACCACGACGGTGTGCCGAGCTTGCTCACCAGCCGCTCGAAGAGCCCACCGGTGCTGAGCGCCCGGTCAGCTCCCTTGATGAAATCCAGGGTCAGCGCCCGGGTGCCCCCCTCGACGGCACTGACGTGCGACGCGCTGAAGCCGGCACCCCGCCCGAACGCCTCCTGCGTCATACCGGCGGCACCCCGGGCACGGCGGATCTCGGCAACGACGAAATCGGCGAGCGGATCTGGTACGTCAGCCATGCACGGCGCCCCAATCTGAAGATCGACTATTCATGCCGCCACCTCGTCGGCGGTTCCTCATCCGGCTCAGCCCGAACGTTCGTCGCACCTTCCGAGCCTAGTGACCTCCACACCAGAGTGTCACCGGGGCGGCGCTGTCGGTAGTGGTCGAGAGCTGGCGGCGGCGTCTGCCGGAGAGGCCGGCCGTGGAAGGGCGGCCGGCCCCTCCTCCACACCGACGAAGACACACCCACGCGGACGCACCGACGCGGACGCACCGACACAGAGGAGACGCCGTGCCCAGGGAGAAGCCGAAGCCCGACCGGGGCCCGAAGCCCGCACCCCGCCCCGAACCCGTATCCGATCCCGGGCCACCCGCGCGCCCGATCGTCCCTGGCCCGATCGGGCCGCTCGTGCCGCCGTACCGGGGGCCGGGGCGGATGGCCGGCGTCGTGCCGGCACACCGCTGGGCGTACGGCCGGAACCAGGGGCCCCGGTGACCGGCCCGGAGGTCAGGTCGGGAGACGTGCTGCACCTGTCGCGTACCGCCAGTGTGCAGTTCATCCGGCCGATCACGGTCCGGGTCATCCGGGTGCTGGCCGACTGGCACACGTACCACGGTTGGGTCTGGATCGACGCGTACGAGCTGAATGCCGCAGGCGACGCGGTCCGGCGGCGGACCCTGTTCCTGATGCCGGCGGGCGCGCGCCGGCTCGCGCAGCCGGACCGGCCGGCAGGCGCGGCGCTCCCGCAGGGTGGCCGGGGGCGGCGGCTCAGGTCGGTGGGGACGCGGTGACCGGGGCGCTGCCCGGCCGGCACACGCCGCTGCGGCCGATCTGGCTGTGCCGGGTCGACGCGAACCCGTGGCCGTGCGGGGAGGCGAAACTCGCCCTCCTCGCGCGGTACGGCGACGACCTGCCCGGACTGCTCGCCCTGCTCACCGGGTTGTCGGCAAAGGCGACCGAACACCTGACGCAGCTCGACAGCGGTCGCCGGATCGACGTGACCGACCGCTTCCTCACCTGGGTCCGCCCGCCGGACCGCTGATCCCTCCCGGCCGCCGGAATCGGCAGCGGTCGCGGTCGCCGGTCGACTGTGGAGAGTTGTTGCGGCCCCGGCGACAAGAAGTCTCCACGATCACGCCCCACGCCTGACGACTCCGCGCCGACCGCAGGCGGGTCAGGGGGTGACGCGGTGGGTGCCGGTGTAGACGTTCATGGTCCGGCCACGGAGGAAGCCGACCAGGGTCAGCCCGGCCTCGTCGGCCAGATCGGCGGCGAGGGTGCTCGGCGCGGAGACCGCCGCCAGCAGCGGCAGGCCCGCCATCCACGCCTTCTGGGTCAGCTCGAAGCTCGCCCGGCCGGACACCAACAACAGATGGCCGGACAGCGGCAGCCGCCGCTGCCGGACCGCCCAGCCGACCACCTTGTCCACCGCGTTGTGCCGGCCGACGTCCTCGCGCAGCACCACCAGTTCCCCGTCGGGGCTGAACAGGCCCGCCGCGTGCAGGCCGCCGGTGCGGTCGAAGGCGCGCTGCGCGGCGCGCAGCCGGTCGGGCAGCTCCGCCAGCAGCTTCGCCGGCACGGTGAGTGGGTCGTCGGCGACGGTGAACCGGGACCGGGTACGAATCGCGTCGATGCTGGCCTTCCCGCACACCCCGCAGGAGCTGGTGGTGTAGAAGTTGCGCGCCGGGTCCGTCGTTGGTGCCGGCACGCCGGGGGAGAGCACCACGTCGACCACGTTGTACGTGTTGGGTGTCTCCGCCCCGGAGCAGAGCTGGGCGGTGTGCACGTCGGCGTCGCTGCGGATCAGCCCCTCGGTCAGCAGGAAGCCGATGGCCAGGTCGAGGTCGTCCCCGGGGGTACGCATGGTCACCGCCAGCGGGCGGCGTCGACCCGGCCCGCCGGGGCCGACCCGGATCTCCAGCGGTTCCTCCACGGCGAGCGTGTCCGGCCGGCGCAGCGCCACCCGGGTGTCGTCCGCCGCGTCGAGGTCGATCCGGAGCACGCTCCGCCGGTCAGTGGCCCGTCCCATCCCGCCATCCTGCCCCGCCCGCCCGGCCCCCCGCACGCTGACCACCCTGGCTGCGGCCCCACCGCGCCCACCCGGCCGTCCCCGGCCGCCGGCACCGCCCGATAGTCCCCGGCCGCCGGCAGCGGGCGTCGGCCCGGCAGCGGGGACGGGACGGAACCGGGAGGCTGTGCGACCGGAGCACGCGGGCCGGGCCCGGCGGCTACCGTGGCCGGGTGACGGCGTACGCGGCGGTGGTGCTGGCCGGTGGGGCGGCCCGCCGGATGGGTGGGCGGGACAAGCCGGCGGTGCCCGTGCACGGCCGGCCGATGCGGGACCTGGTGCTCGCCGCCGTCGCCGACGCCGTACCCCGGGTGCTGGTCGGCCCGGGTGGGGCGCTCCCGGCCGATGTTCTGGTGACCCGGGAGGAGCCGGCCGGTGGTGGGCCGGTGGCCGCCGCGTCCGCCGGGCTGGCCCTGCTCGGTCCCGGTACGGCGGTCGTCGCCCTGCTCGCCGCCGACCTGCCGTTGCTCACCCGCCCGGTCGTCGGCGTGCTGCTCGACGCGCTCGCCGCCGAATCCGGCCCGGCGGCGGACGGCGTCTGCCTGGTCGACGACCGGGGGCGACGCCAGCCGCTGTGCGGGGTGTGGCGGGTGCCGGCGTTGCGCGCCGCGCTGGACCGGGTCGCCACCCGCCGAACCGAGGCCGGTGCGCTGGCCGGGGCGTCCATGCGGGAGCTGCTGGGCGAGTTGACGGTACGCGAGCTGGCCTGGTCCGCTGCCGGCCCGCCACCGTGGTTCGACTGCGACACTGACTCCGACGTACGCCGGGCGGAGGAGTGGACGCGATGACCGTGCTGGACGACTGGGTGACGGCGGCCTGCGCCGAGCTGGGTCTCGACCCGGCCGAGGTGCCGGTGCCGACGGTGCTGGATCTGGCCAGGGACGTCGCGCACCAGGTGCTGCGGCCGGGCGCGCCGGTCACCGCGTACCTGCTGGGGGTGGCGGTCGGACGCGGCGCGGACCCGGCAGCGGCGGCGGCCCGGCTCACCGGGCTGGCCGCCCAGTGGCCGGTGGAACTGGGCGGCGAGCGCCCCGCCTCCTGACGGCGGACACCGGCGCACGATCCGGTACGCCGTGCCCCGGGCGGGGGAAGGGCGACGGGGACGGGCGGGGTTGTCCGATGCCGGTCGCGGTGGATTCGTTCTCCGGCCCGCCTGGGTAGGGTGACCTTGACGGACGGAGGCGATCATGACGGCGGACGACCCCTCGAAGCCGACCGGTGACCAGCCCGGCACCTCGCCGGCGCACCACGACCACCACGAGTCGGTCCTGCTGGACGAGCCGAGCACGGCCGACCTGCGGGCCAAGGTCACCGAGGCGTGGCGGGAGTTCGCCCGGGCGCTCGCCGAACGGCTGCGCGAGCTGCCCGCCGGGGCTCAGCTCGAAGTGACCCTGGACCCGACCGCCTCCGGCACCGGCGACGCCGTCTACTCGATCAGCGTGGCCGTGGGTGAGGGGGGCCGGCTCTCCGCGCGGGCGGTCGGCAACGCCACCCTGCCGCAGGGCTTCCGGCTGGACCGTGCCGCGGTGGCCGACATGATCGCGCTCGGCTGGTCGCCGCCCGGCGTGGTGGCGGGCTCCGGCGAGCACTTCGGCCTGGACGGGTCGACCGGGGACGCCAGCAGGCTGGCCGGCCTGCTCTCCCGCACCCTGCGCGACGTGTACGGCGCACCGCACCCGGCCTTCCTGGTCTATCTCAGCCAGGACGCCGAGGGGGAGCCGTTGCCGATCGAGGCGCTCGGCACCGCGCGCAGCGAGTTCGGCCCCGACCGGGACGTCGAGGCCGACCTGGACGAGGCGCTGGCCGCCGCGGCGAGCGCCCAGAGCGCCGAGCAGGAGGTGCTGGACCTGCCCGAACGGGTCCGGACGGTGGTGTCGACGATGCTCAAGTCGACCTCCGAGCACCTTCAGATCGACTCCGACGGGGACATCAACATCCGGGCCGGGTCGGCGATGGTCTTCGTCCGGGTGCGGGACAATCCGCCCCTGGTGGACGTCTTCTCGCCGGTGCTGACCGAGGTCGAGCCGACGGAACGGTTGTACGTGAAGCTCTCCGAGCTGACCAACCGGATGCCGATCGGCCGGTTGTACTGCGCCGACGACACGGTGTGGGCGTCCATCCCGGTCTTCGGGCGCAACTTCCAGGCCACCCACCTGATGCTGGCCGTGCAGGTGATGACCGGGCTCGCCGACGAACTCGACGACCGGTTGCACGGCGAGTTCGGCGGGAAGCGGTTCTTCGGTGAGGGCGACAAGCCGAGCCGGGGCGACAGCGGGCATCGCACCGGCATGTACCTCTGACCCGTCGCCGGGAGCACCGGCCCGCCGCCCCCGACCGGTGTCAGGGGGTGGACGGGCCGACGCCCGGCGACTCGACCAGCCGGGACAGCACGATGGTGCTCCGGGTGGAGGTGACGAACGACTCCGCCCGGAGCCGTTCGAGCGCCTCCTCCAGGTGGGAGATGTCGGCGGCGCGCAGGTGCACGAGCGCGTCGGCCTCGCCGGAGACGGTGTACGCGCCGACCACCTCGGGGTGCCGGCGGGCGGCCACCCCGAGCTGGGTGGGTGTGGTCCGGCCGGCGCAGAACAGCTCGACGAACGCCTCGGTGGTCCAGCCGACGGCGGCCGGGTCGACCACGGCGGTGAAGCCCCGGATCACCCCGCTGGCCCGTAGCCGGTCCACCCGTCGCTTGACCGCCGGAGCGGAGAGTGACACCCGGGCGCCGATGTCCGCGTACGAGGTTCGGGCGTCCGCCACGAGCAACGCAATGATTCGCTGGTCGACCGCGTCTATCTGCAACGTTCCGCCTCGGGGAAGCAACGGTTCTGGCTGTTACCAAAGTTCTACGCTACCTACCCTTGGTGACCGTGAACCAGCAGCGTGTGCCGCGAAAGCGGACATATCTCATGTGTGCCCCGGAGCACTTCGCGGTCGAGTACGCCATCAACCCGTGGATGGACCTCACCGTCGGCGTCGACGTGGCGCTGGCGGTCGATCAGTGGGACCGGCTGCGGGACACGCTGGTGGGCCTCGGTCACGACGTGCACGTGCTCACCCCGCAGGCGGGGCTGCCGGACATGGTCTTCGCGGCCAACGGCGCCTTCGTGGTGGACGGGACGGTCTACGGTGCGCAGTTCAAGCACGAGCAGCGGGCCGCCGAGGCCGCCGCGCACCGGGAGTTCTACCAGAAGCACGGCTGGCACTTCATCGCGCCGAGCGAGACCAACGAGGGTGAGGGCGACTTCGCCTACCTGCCCGAGGCGCACGGTGGGCTGATCCTCGCCGGGCACGGGTTCCGCACCGAGCTGCCGGCGCACGCCGAGGCGCAGGAGGCGCTGGGGCGGCCGGTGGTGTCGCTGCGCCTGGTCGACCCGCGTTTCTACCACCTGGACGTGGCGCTCGCCTCGATCGACGACGGCAACGTCGCGTACTTCCCGGGGGCGTTCTCGGCGGCCAGCCAGCGGGTGCTCGCCCAGCTCTTCCCCGACGCGGTGCTCGCCGACGACGAGGACGCGCTGGCCTTCGGCCTGAACCTGGTCAGCGACGGGGCGAACGTGGTGCTCAACAGCGACGCGACCCGGTTGGCCGGCAAGCTCAAGGCGGCCGGCTACACCCCGGTGCCGGTGGAGCTGGCCGAGCTGAAGAAGGGCGGCGGCAGCGTCAAGTGCTGCATCGCCGAGCTGCGCCCCTGACCGCTCCCGGCACCACGGACGGCCGGTCCCGCCGGGGCCGGCCGGGTGCCGCACGGCTCAGCCCAGCGTGGCGATCTCGTTGATCAGGACGTTGGACAGCAGCCGGCCGTCGAACTGCACCTTGCGCAGGTACCACTTCTGCTGCGGGGTACGCGGCTGGTTGAACTGCCACGGGCCGCGTGGGCTGTCGATCTGACCGATCTTGCCCAGCGCCAGGTTGACCTGCTGCGCGGTCGGCTCGGCACCGGCCAGCCGGATCGCCTTGTCGAGCACCTGCGCGGCGTCGTACGAGGCCATCGCGTAGGTGGTGGGCGAGACGTTGTAGGTCTTCCGGTAGGCCGAGGCGAAGATCCGGTTGGCGTTGTTGTTCAGGTCGGCCGAGTAGTTCAGTGCGGTCTGGATGGTGCCGGCCTTGAGGCTCTCGTCCGCGTTGACCAGGGTCGAGCGCAGGTCGGTGAGGATGTTGCCCTCGGTCAGGAAGCCGGGCGCGTAGATGTCACCGAACCAGCGGCTGCGACGCAGTTGCCTGATGAACTGCTCACCGGCGGTGCCGGAGTAGAAGCAGAAGATCCCCTCCGGCTGGCGGCTGAGCGCCTCGCTGATCTGTGCGCCGAACTCGTTGTCGCCGGGGGTGGGGTTGGCGGTGGTGAGGATGGGGTCACCGATGATCCGGGGGTCGTCGGTGCCGAAGCCGTCCCGGAAGCCGTTGATCACGTCCTGGCTGGCGGTGCCCTCGGGGGCGACGATGGCGAGCCGGCTTCCGGTGGGAAGTGTTCGCCGCAGGTACGACCCGAGTGCCCGACCGGGCTCGTCCAGCACGTACGACGTCCGCCAGATGTAGACGACGCTCTGCAGGCTGGGCGGGGAGGCGTTGGACCCGATCAGCGGCACCCGGGCCTTCTCCACCGCGTCCCGGATGCCCGACATCACCGTCGAGCTGACCACGCCGGTCATGGCGAGCACGTTCTGGGCGAGCAGCTTGTCGACGGCGGCCTGGCCGCTCTTGGCGTTGTCGCCCTCGTCGACGGCCACCACCGTCGCCGGATGGCCGCCGAGCTGCTGGCCGTTCATCGCCAGGAAGAGCTGGAAGCCGTTCTCGATGTCGATGCCGATCGTCTTGCCGTCGCCGCTCTCCGGCCGGATCAGCCCGATCCTGATCGGCTTGCCCGGGGCCGGCGTCTCGGTGTCGTCCGTGCCGCAGGCGGCGACGAGTCCGGTCGTGCCGAGCGCGGCCAGCAGTTGAAGGGCCCGCCTGCGGTTCATCTGCGACACCGAAATCCTTCCGGGAGCATTGCCGGGCGTCACCGCCCCTCCGGCGTTCTACCTGGTGGGCGACCCTGCGTCAATGGATCTTGATCTTCAAGCAACGACTGCAACGCAGCCCTTACCTGCGGCCAGGCCGCCGAGAGCGGGTCGATCAACCCGAAGTGCTCGCATTCCGGCAGCTCAATGAGGGTGACCGGGGTGCCGGTGGCCCGTGCGGTGGCAGCATATGACCTGCTCAGGGCGACCGGCACCTGGCGGTCCCGACCCCCGTGCAGGATCACCGTCCGTGTCTGCCCCGACACCGAAAGGCGGGGGTCGGCTGCCGCGTACCGCTGCGGGTGCTCGGCCGGGCCGCCACCGAGCAGCGCGGCCACCGCCCCCGAATCCAACCCCAGCCGGTACGCCTCGGCGAGGTCGGCGACCGGGGCCAGCGCCAGCACCCCGGCCACGTCCTGCGGGGCGTGTGCCGCCACGTGCAGCGCGAGCTGCCCACCCGCCGAGTGCCCCAGCAGCAGCGGCGGCCCCGGCGCGACCACCCCCGGCAGGGCCTGCGCCGCCACCCCGGGCAGCGCTGCCACCCCGGCCCGGATGTCGGTGAGCGTGTTCGGCCAGCCACCGCCGGGCTGGCCGGTGCGCCGGTACTCCAGCTGGGCCACCGGCCAACCCGCCTCGGCCAGAGCGGCGGCGAGCGGGCCGGTGTGGGTGCGGTCGTACTCGGCCCGCCAGAAGCCCCCGTGCACCACCGCCACCAGCGGCCGGACCGGACCACCACCGGCCGGCCGGCGCAGGTCGACGAGCTGCTCCGGCTGGTCGCCGTAGGCGACGGTCAGGTCCGGCGGCGGGGCGGGCCGGCTGAGCACCGCCCGGGGGTCGTGGGACATGCCGGCGACGGTAGCGCGGCTGGTGGAGGTCCGGGTGGGTGCGACGGGATCGGGTGGGTAAAGATGGGGCCATGACCGAAGCGCACCCCACTGGACAAGCTGACGAGCCGGGCCGCCCCGACGGGCAGTCGGGCACCGTGGTCGTGGTCGGCCCGGACGGCCGCCCGGTCGGCACCGTGCAGACCGACGAGGCCGGCGAGGACCCGACCCGCCTGGTCGAGCAGCCGGCCAAGGTGATGCGGATCGGCAGCATGATCAAGCAGCTGTTGGAGGAGGTCAAGGCCGCCCCGCTCGACGACGCCAGCCGGCACCGGTTGCGGGAGATCCACCAGCGGTCGATCGTCGAGCTGAAGGAGGGCCTCGCCCCCGAGCTGCGCGAGGAGCTGGAACGGCTCTCGCTGCCGTTCGCCGAGGACCAGGCGCCCAGCGAGGGCGAGCTGCGGATCGCCCACGCCCAGCTCGTCGGCTGGCTGGAAGGGCTCTTCCACGGCATCCAGGCCACCCTGGTGGCCCAGCAGATGGCCGCCCGGATGCAGCTTGAGCAGATGCGCTCCGGTGGCCGTCCCGCCCTGCCCAGCGGCCCCGGCGGGGGAATGATCCCCGGCATGCCCGGCATGGGCCAGCCCGGTGGCGAGGGCCACAACACCGGCCAGTACCTCTGACCTCAGCCCACCCCGAAGACCTTCTCCAGGTACGCCGCCACCCCGTCGGCGGTGTTCGCCCCGGTCACCTCGTCGGCGATCTCCAGCACGGCGGGGTGGGCGTTGGCCACCGCCACCGCCCGCCCCGCCCAGGTCAGCATCGGCACGTCGTTGGGCATGTCGCCGAAGGCGAGCACGTCGGCCTGCGCCACCCCGACCCGGGCCGCGTACCAGGCCAGCCCGGCGGCCTTGGTCACCCCGGCGGCGGAGATCTCCACCAGCCCGCTGTACGACGAGTGGGTCGCCTCGGCCAGCCCCTCCAGGGCCCCCGCCACCACCTGCACGAAGGCGTCCGGGTCCTGGGTGCCGGCGCGGGCCAGCAGCTTCACCGCCGGCACCGAGGCCAACTCCTCAGGCGACTCGACGGCCCGGATGGCCTCGTGGTCGGCGTCCCAGCGCAGCGGGTAGTGCGCCTCGTGCCGCATCTGCCGGCTGTCCACGATCTCCACCGCGAAGCTGACCTCCGGCACCGCCGCCCGCAGCCGGCGGGCCACCTCGGCGAGCAGTTCCGGGGCCAGCGGGTCGGCCCGCAGCACCTGGTCGGTGTCCGGGTCGTACACCACCGCGCCGTTGGCGCAGACCGCCGGCAGCGGGGCTGCGAGCTGGTCGTACACCAGTTGGAGCCAGCGGATCGGGCGGCCGGTGACCAGCACGACGGGCGTGCCCGCCGCGGAGATCCGCTCCAGCACCGCCGCCGTACGGGCGCTGAGCCGGCGCTCGTCGCCGAGCAGGGTGCCGTCGATGTCGGTGGCGACCAGCCTTGGTGTCTCTGCCATCACCGGGAGAGTAGCCGGTCGAGGTAGACCGCCACCCCGTCGTCGTCGTTGCGCAGGGTCACCTCGTCGGCGGCGGCCCGCACCAGCGGGTGCGCGTTGGACACCGCCACCCGGGACCAGCCGGCCCAGGCGAACATCGGCAGGTCGTTGGGCATGTCCCCGAAGACCAGCACGTCGGCCGGGTCGACGCCGAGCCGCTCGGCGACCACGCTCAGGCCGCTGGCCTTGTCCACCCCGGCCGGGGTGATCTCGACGAAGCCGAGACCGGCCTGGGTGAGGGTGGCGACCTGCGGCGGGACGATCCGGCGGACGGTGGCCAGCAACTCGTCCACGTCGTGGTCGGCGGTCCGGACGAACGCCTTGATCACGTCGAGGGCGAGACACTCCGCCCGGCTGCGCGCCTCGAACAGTTCGGGGTAGGGCCAGGACGGGTGGTAGTCGCCCCAGAGCGGCGCGTCGTGCTCGTCGGAGCCCTCGACCATGACGGTCAGCGGGCCGACGGCGGCCTCCAGGTCGGTCAGCAGGGCGGCCAGCACCCCGGCGGAGAGGCGCTCGTCGCGCAGCACCACCGGGCCGGCCGGGTCGCTCTGGTCGACCACGCAGCCACCACCGGCCATCACCAGGAAGTCGGCGGCCCGGATGTCGTTGCGGGTGAGTTCCTTCAACCGGGGGCCACGGCCGGTCGCGCCGACCACCGGGATACCGGCGGCCCGCACCCGGGCGAGCACCCCGTGGGTGTACGCCGAGACGGTGTCGTCGCTGCGCACGAGGGTGCCGTCGAGGTCGGTGGCGATGAGTTTGGGCAGTCCCGGGCGGGTCATCGTTCCTCCTTGCCCGCCGCCGTCCGTACCGGTCGTCCGACCCGGTGTGACGGCGGGCAGCAACCGTACCTCGCCGTCCGGGTCGCAACCACGGCTTCCGGGCGAATCAGCAGGCAACGACCGGTGACCGCCGTGCGGCGGTCCGGCGTCCGCCCCGGCCGGCTCAGGGGTGCGGTTCGCGGCGGGCGAACGGGACCGTCGGGGTGACGGTCAGGCCGGTGGGCGCGGCCGGCCGCCCGTCGTCCCCGTCCGGGTCGACCCCGTCCGGGTCGGCCTGCGACCCGGTGGCGTCGACCGGCGGACCCTCCGGCTGCCCGACGGTGGTGAGCAGCGCCGCCCCGACCAGCGCGACGGCGACGAAGGCCATCACCAGGCCCCGGCCGTAGTCGACCCGGAACCCGTCCTCCGGGGAGTAGAACAGCGCCCGTTGGCCCGAGTCGTCCAACGAGAAGGCGGTGACGGTGAGCAGGATCACCAGGGTGCCCGCCACGGCCAGCCCGGCCACCCGGGCGTCGTGCCGGACCGCCGGCCGCCCGCGCAGGCTCAGCGCCACCGCGACGCTGAGCAACAGGAGCCCCACCAGGTAGGCGATCCCGAAGCCGCCCACCTCGGCCACCCCACCGGGCACCCGGATGGTGCCGCTGCCCTCCGGGCCACCGTTCGGCACGGTCATCACCAGCCACTCCCCGGTCATCGAGGCCGTGGCGGCGACCGCGCCGAGCAGGGCCAGCACCGGGGGCAGCCGCCGGTCCCGGCGCAGCGTGGCGGGCCAGTGCCCGAACCGTCCGCCCGCCGGTCGCCCGGGGTCACCCCACTCCGGCACGGGGGTGTCGTCCGAGCGGTCGTCCTGTCTCGGGATGGGGAGATCCTGGGACATCGGCCACCTTCCGCGTCGCGGGCCTGACCCGCATCATCCCACGCCGGTACGCCCCGACCCGGCAGCGCCGACGCCTCGGAACGCCGTACGTCGGCCGCTGCCGGGCTCGCCGGGTCGGTCGCCGCGGGCGGGGCTTTCGACTAGCGTTCGGGTATGCCTATCCGTACCGCATCCGCACGTTGGCAGGGCAACCTCACCGAGGGCGCCGGGACCGTCCGCACCGGCAAGGGTGGCCTGGAGGGGAACTACTCCTTCAAGTCGCGCTTCGAGGAGGGCGAGGGGACCAATCCGGAGGAGCTGATCGGGGCCGCCCACGCGGGCTGCTTCTCGATGGCGCTCTCCAAGCAGCTCGCCGACGCCGGGGTGTCCGGCACCTCGGTGGAGACCACCGCGAAGGTGCACTTCGACAAGACCGACGCGGGGATGACCGTCACCCGGATCGACCTGGAGACCGTCGGCCAGGCCCCGGGCCTCGACGAGGCCCAGTTCACCAAGCTGGCTGAGGCCGCCAAGGAGGGCTGCCCGATCTCCCGGCTGCTCTCCCCCGGCGCGCAGATCAGCCTCACCGCCCGCCTCGCCTGATCCGTCCCGTCCGCCGTCCGGCCCGCGCGGGCCGGACGGCGGACGGGGTACGGGCGGTGCTCCGGCGGGACCGGTGGGCGGGCGGCAGGTCGGGCACAATGGGTGGGGTGCCCGTGGAGATGAGCCGTGAACGCTTCGAGGAGCTGGTCGGCGAGGCCCTCGACGAGGTGCCCGAGGAGTTGCTCCGGCTGATGAGCAACGTGGTCATCCTGGTCGAGGACGACCCACCGCCCGGCGAGGACCTGCTCGGCCTCTACGAGGGGCACGCGCTGACCGAACGCGGCTGGAACTACTCGGGTGTGCTGCCCGACCGGATCTTCATCTACCGCCGGCCGATCCTGCGGATCTGCACCACCGAGGACGACGTGGTCGACGAGGTGGCGGTGACCGTGGTGCACGAGATCGCCCACCACTTCGGCATCGACGACGAGCGGCTGCACGCGTTGGGCTGGGGCTGAGCCCGCCGCCCGCCCCCTGCGGCCGGTCGTCTGCGTGTTCCTGACCGGTTCCGTGCGCGGAGCCGGGCCGGCGCGCCGCTCGGCCGATGCGGCGGCTTGCGGGGGCTGCCTACCGTGTGGTGAGCACACCCCCAATCAGGAGGAAGACCCAATGCGCAGCGCGCTGTTCTCCGCGGAGAACCTGGAGAAGGAGTCCGCCCAGCCCGGCATGCGGCTGCAGAACTCCAAGATGTTGAAGATCGAACTCAACGGTGAGGCGATGGCCCGGGTCGGGTCGATGGTCGCCTACCAGGGGCAGGTGCAGTTCCAGGCGTTGGGCTCGGGCGGCATCGGCAAGTTCATCAAGCAGCGGCTCACCGGCGAGGGCGTGCCGTTGATGAAGCTCAGCGGCCACGGCGACGTCTTCCTGGCCGAGCTGGCCAAGGACGTGCACATCATCGACCTGGAGCCGGGCGACGCGCTGTCGATCAACGGGTCCAGCGTGCTGGCCTTCGACTCCACCCTGTCGTACGACATCAAGATGGTCGGCGGCGCGGGAATGGCCTCGTCGGGCCTGTTCAACTGCGTGTTCAGCGGCTACGGCCGGATCGCCATCACCACCAAGGGCACCCCGGTCGTGCTCAACGTCGACGCGCCCACCTACGTCGACCCGCAGGCGGCGGTGTGCTGGTCGGCCAACCTCCAGACCGGCTACCACCGGGCCGAGCAGCTCGGCCTGGGCACCCTGCTCGGCCGCAGCACCGGTGAGGCGTTCACCATGAGCTTCGCCGGCCAGGGCTTCGTCGTGGTCCAGCCGTCGGAGGAGCCGCCGGTCCAGGGCAGCGGCGGCCAGCAGCAGCAACAGGGTCTGCTCGGCGGCCTGCTGAGCTGACCTTCGGCGAAACGTGGGGGCGGTCCCGGCCGGGGCCGCCCCCGTTCGTCTGCGCGACCGTCGGGCCGATCGGTGCGGTCCGCACCCGTGCCCCGCTGCCGCGCGGACGGTGGCGTGGGCTCAGCTCAGCTCGCCGGAGCGCAGCCGGGCCAGCCAGGCCGCCGCGTCGGTGTAGTCGGTGTCCGAGAGCCCGGCCGGCGCGGGCACCGGCCGGTCACCCGCCGCGTCGGCCCACCGGTGCCGGGGGTACGACCCGAGGAAGCGCACCTCGGCACAGACCCGCCGCAGCCCCTGCAACGCCTCGCCGAGCCGGACGTCCGCGACGTGACCGGTGCAGTCGAGGAAGAAGACGTACCGGCCCAGCGCCTCCCCGGTGGGGCGGGACTCGATCCGGGTCAGGTTGACCCCCCGCACGGCCAGCTCCATCAGCACCGACAGCAGCGCGCCCACCCGGTCGTGCGCGATGTAGACGGCCAGCGAGGTGAGGTCGTCGCCGGTGGGCGGCGGGGGCGGGCCGGGGCGGGACAGCAGGGCGAACCGGGTCACCGCGTCCGGATGGTCGGCGATCTTGTCGGCGAGCAGGGTCAGCCGGTGCCGGGCCGCCCCGATCGGGGCGCAGATCGCCGCGTCGTACTCGCCGTTGGCCGCGCCGGCCGCCGCCGCGCCGTTGGACAGCACGTCGACCACGGTGGCGTCGGGCAGGTGCGCGCGCAGCCAGTTGCGGCACTGGGTGGACGCCTGCGGGTGGGCGGCCACGCTGCGTACCCCGGCGGGGTCGGTGCCGGGGCGGGCACCGAGCACGAACTCCACCGGCAGGATCACCTCCCGGGTGATCACCAGCGGGTCCCCCTCGGCCAGCTCGTCCAGGGTCACCCCGACCGCACCGCCGATCGAGTTCTCCATCGGCACCAGCGCCGCGTCCGCCTCACCGGCCCGTACGCTCTCCAGCGCCTCGCCGACGCTGCGGGCGGGCGTGCGGCTGCCGCGCTCGGCGGCCGGGACGGTACGCAACGCCTGCTCGGCGAAGGTGCCCTCCGGGCCGAGGTAGACGTAGCGGGTCGGCGGTGTTCCGGGCATGTCGCCCAGCCTACGCACCCGGTGGCAGCCCGGCCCCGGTGTCGCAGGCCAACGTCCGGATGGCGGGCGGCGCGACGGCCTTCACCTCGATCGAGCAGACGTCGGTACCGGCGGTGACCAGCCGCAGGGCGTCCGGCGTCCCCCGGCTGACCGCCTGGAGTTCCTCGTGCCCGCTGACCGACAGCACGGTGTACTGCCAGCCGTCGGCGCAGAGCGGCCCGTCGACGGCCCGCACCGGCACGTCGCGGGGTAGCACGTTCCCGCGGAGCAACCCGATCACCCGGTCGGCCGGGGGACGGCCGGCGCAGGCCGTCGCGACCGCCGCGACGGTGGGGGTCGGCAGCGTCGACGTCGGCGGCAGGGTGGGGGTCACCGGCAGGACGGGGGGCGACGTCGGCGGCGGCAGGGTCACGGCCGGCGTGGACGGGACGACCGGGGCGGGTAGCTGGCGTTCGGGCGGGGCGGCGCAGCCGGTGAACGGCGACACGGCGAGCAGGGCCACGGCGAGGCGGGCGGCGACCGGCCGCCGGTACGGGGGGCGGTGGGCGGGGTCAGGCGGCACGGGCCGGTCCTCGGGGGATTCGGGCGCGGGGGCGTCGCGACGGGGGCGGCCGTCACGGACCGTGGGAGGGGGCCGGTCGTGTGGCCGGTGGGGTGAACCCATCGTAGGAAAAACCGCCCGCCCGGTGAAGGCCGCCGCGACGCCCGACGCCGCCGCCCGGCGCGGGGCAGACCGGCGCGGGTGCGGGTGCGGTCAGATCGGGGAGAAGAAGGTGAGTGAACCGGTGACCGAGCCGCCGGTGAGCATCGGGGTGGAGACGGCGTCGACGGTGGCGTAGGTGCTGGCGTCGCCGGCGGGCTGCACCCGCAGCAGACCCCGGGCGAGTCGACCGGAGTGCAGGGCGAGCAGCGGGGGGATCTTGTCGGTCTCCTGCTCGGGCAGCTCGTGCCGGGCGGCGGTGAAGTCGAGCAGCCGCAGGCCCCCTTCGAGCAGCGGCAGGCCGACCACGTCCTCGGGGGCACCGAGGCAGAGCAGTTCGCAGCCGGCGGCGGAGATGGCCACCACCAGGGTTTCGGCGTCGATCAGCAGGCAGGGTTCCTCGGCGTGCGAGACGCTCGCCGACCACTTCCCGACGTTGTCGCACCCCGGCCCTGTCGGCGTCCGCGCCGCCGGCACGAACACGTCCGGGAGCGAGAGTTCGACGTGGGCCACCGCGCCTCCTAGGTACACCGACGGTCTGTCCACGCTAGCCGGTCTTCGTGACGGTCGCCGACCGCGCGGGAGCCACCGGCCGCCGGTGGAGGGATCAAGTGCCCTGGTGGGCGGCCGGCGACGGCGCGGACCGGCATGTCGGGGGGACCGGTACCGCGGGGCGTCGCCGGTGACGTTACCGGCGACCCGCCGGCTTGTCAGCGGCCGTTCGGCCCTCGTCGTACCACCGGTAGTCGCCGGTGGGACGGTACGTGCCGTTGTGCCAGGTCTGCGGGGCCTGGGCGACCCGGGACAGCTTCTCGGCGGTGGCCGGGCTGATCCGGTTGCCTCCGGCGACGAGGAGCCGGTCGAGCTCCCGGTGGGTCGCCATCATGCAGTCCTTCGGCAGGCCGTAGACGCTGATGACGCCGGAGCCGACGAAGGTCAGCACCGGCGTCACCGGGATCGGCAGCCCGACCGCCTCGGTGAGCGCCTTGCTGGCCCGCTTGGCGTCCCGCCGGGCCTCGGCCACGTACGGCGGGCGCTTGCCGTTGATCTGCACCACGTCCCCGGCGACCAGCACGCGGGCCCGGCCGTGGTCGGCGATGCTGACCGCGAACAGCCCGCTGGGGCCGATGGCGAGGAACCCGGCGCGTTCGTCCTGACCGTGGTCGCGCAGGACGTCGGAGACGTCGGTACGCGGCCACTCGATGACGTGCCAGGCGGGGCCCAGGTGGTCGAGCTGACCGAGCGCCCGCGCACCGGCGGCCTCCAGCCGGCGGGCGCCCCGCTCGGCCCGGCGTCGACGTGCCCACTCCAGGGGGGTCGGACGGGCCGGGTCGAGAGCCGCGGACCCGTCGGGACGGGGGTGCGGCACCGTCACGGGCGGCAGTGCCCGGGTGGGTACGGCTCGACGAGCGGGAAAGACAGTCATCGCGACCTCCGGCAAAAGGTCCCTCGAAAGTTATGTTCTCACTACCCTACGTCGCCACTGTGGGGGTACGGCAAGTTGGAACGCCGGAATGAGTGCGGATGAATGCCATATTCATCCGCAGTTCTTCCGCTGAACATCGTTCATCACTGTCCTACGCTGCGGGGGTGACCCACTACGTGGACAGCGAGGTCGGTCGACTCGGCACGGTGCTGTTGCACCGACCGGGTCCGGAACTGGCCCGCCTCACCCCCCGCAACAACGACTCGTTGCTCTTCGACGCTATCCCATGGGTCGGCCGGGCCCAGGAGGAGCACGACGCCTTCGCCGCCGAGCTGCGCGGACGCGGCGTGGAGGTGCTCTACCTCGCCACCCTGCTCGCCGAGACGCTCGCCGTCGCCGACGCCCGCGCCGACCTCACCGAGCAGGTGCTCGCGTCACCCCGGCTGGGCGACACCCTGCGCCGCCGGGTCGCCGACCACCTCGCCTACCTCGACCCCGCCGCGCTCGCCGACGTGCTCATCGCCGGCCTCGCCCACGAGGAGGTGCGGATCAGCGCCGAACGCCCCGGCGGTCTGGTCTGGACGATGATGGACCGGCACGAGTTCGTCATCGACCCGCTGCCCAACCTGCTCTTCACCCGGGACTCGTCACTGTGGATCGGCGACCGGGTCGGGGTCACCAGCCTCGCCATGCCGGCCCGCCGCCGGGAGACCACGCTGACCGACGCGATCTACCGGCACCACCCGCGCTTCGTCGGCACCAGGACCGTCTACCATCCCGGCCTGGAACACCTCGAAGGCGGCGACGTGCTGCTGCTCGCCCCCGGCGTGCTCGCCGTCGGGGTGGGTGAGCGGACCACCCCGGCCGGCGCCGAACGGCTGGCCCGGCAGGTCTTCGCCGCCGGCCTGGCGCACACCATGCTGGTGGTGCCGATCGCCCAGGAACGGGCCACCATGCACCTCGACACCGTGTGCACCATGGTCGACGTCGACGCGGTGCTGATGTATCCCAACGTGGCCAGCACGCTGTCCGCGTACACGGTGATCGCCGGGCCGGACGGCGAGCCCCGGGTGGACGGCCCCGCGCCGTTCCTGCGCGCGGCGGCCGACGCGATGGACCTCGACCAGCTCCGGGTGATCGACACCGGCCTGGACCCGGTGACCGCCGAACGCGAGCAGTGGGACGACGGCAACAACACCCTCGCCCTGGCCCCGAGGCTCTGCGTCGGCTACGAACGCAACGTCGAGACCAACGCCCAGCTGGAGCGCGCCGGCATCGAGGTCATCCCGATCGCCGGTTCGGAGCTGGGCTCCGGCCGGGGCGGCCCCCGCTGCATGTCCTGCCCGCTGGTCCGCGAGCCGCTGCGTCCGCCGGCCGGCTGAACCGCCCCGCCCGGCGGCCTAGCGGAGGGTGAGCTGGCGGCCGAGCAGGCCCTGACGGGCCCGACGGCCGGCGGCGTCCAACGGCTCCTTCTCGGCCAGCGCGTCGGCGTACCGCTTGGCGAACGCGGCCACCGGCTCCTCCCACTCGGCGGCCGGGACGTCCTCCGGCAGGTCCCACACGGGTGCCAGCCGGCCGTGCGCCCGGAACATGCCGGCGAACTTCGTGCCCTCGCCGAGGGTGAGCGCACCGGCGGCGGAGAGCCGGGAGAGCGCGTCCAGCGCGGCGTCCTCGTCGTCGCCGAGCACCCACCGCACGTGCGCCTTTTCCGGCACCTGGCACCAGTACGCGGCCCGCGCGGCGGCCAGCTTCACGGTCGGGTAGATCGCCGCGTTCGCCCGCTCCAGGGACGCCTGCACGGTCGGGTCGTCGGCCGCGCCCGGGTCGAGCCAGAACTCGAAACCGTCGTGCATCGTGATCTCCAGCGGGCCGTCCACCAGGATGTCCTGGAGGCGGGGGCCGGGGCCCGGCAGCGGCGGCACCGTCACCGCCCCGCCCGGCTCGGTCCGCAGCGCGCAGAGCAGCGCGTCGGCCAGGTCCCGGGAGACGTCGCCGGACTGCTGGTGCCGCTGGAGGCCGATGAACACCCGACCGTCCGGCTTGGTCATCGCCGGGGCGGCCATCGGCAGCACGGTCGCCAGCGTGACCGGGCGGTCGCCGTGCTCCTCGACCAGGTCCGGGGTGAGCCGCAGCGGTGCCGAGGCGGCCGGTACGAGTTCGCGCAGGGCGATCCACTCCGGCTCGTCCGCCAGCCCCTCGAACGGACGGGGGACGAACACGTCCCGGATCTTCTCCCGGCGGGGAGCGGCCTCGGCGCGCTGGTTCTTTCGACGCTTGCTCACGGCGAGACAGCCTAGAGCCCGGCGGGCGTCGGTGGGGGAAGGACCCGCCCCGGTCAGCCGGCGGCGACCAGGTCCGGTCGGCAGTCGGCGGGGTCGAACTCGGCCCAGACGCTCTGCCCCAGGCCGTCCCGGTCGACCCCCCAGCGGCTGGCCAGCCCGGCGACGATGTGCAGGCCCCGGCCGTCGACGGCGTCGGTGCCGGCGGCCCGCATCCGGGGGCCGGCCCCGGCGCCGCCGTCGGTCACCCGGACGGACACACCAGGCCCGGTCCGGGTCGGACGCAGCCGCCAGGCGACCCGGACCACGCCGCCGGGCAGCGGGTCGGCGTGCCGGACCGCGTTGCCGACCAGTTCGGCCAGGACGGCCACCAGGTCGGCGAGGAGCGGCGGGGGCACCAGGTCGGCGAGTTCGTCGGCGAGCCGGTGCCGGGCCAGCCGCGCGCCGGTGGCGTGGTGGGGGACCACCACGCACCACGAACGCTCGGCTCGTCCCGTCGACACCCCGGCTCCTTCTCGGCCCGTGCCCGCGGTGGGTCGTCCGGCCCACCGGCGACTCACCCGCGGGGGAGCCGCACCTCTGCGACGGTACCGCCACCGTCGCGTGGACGTAGGGATACCCATCCATTCTGCTGTTCAACGATCCGGCGGACGAGATAGAGGCCGAGTCCGGCACCCGGATAGGCCCGCCGGTCGCCGGACTCGCCCTGCCAGAACCGGTCGAAGGCGCGTTCGACGTGCTCGGGCCGGATGCCCACCCCCCGGTCGGTCACCCGGAACGACACGGTCTGCCCGTCGGCCGACGCGAACACCTCGATCGGGGAGTCCGCCGGCGCCCACTTGCCCGCGTTGGTGCACAGTTCGGTCAGCACGGTGGTCAGGCTGCGCCGGTCCCCGAGGGCCTTGGGCAGGTCTGCCGGCGCGTGCAGGAACAGGCGTCGGCGCAGGTCGCCGGGGAGGTCCAGGACCGCCGCGCGCAGCGCCTCACCGAGGTCGAACGGGACGGCCGGCTCGCCGTCGGAGCGTACGTCGGTGGCCGAGGTGAGCAGCCGGTCGACCAGCCGGGCCAGTTCGTTGGCCCGTTGACCGATCACCCGGGCCGCCTGCCGCCGGTCGTGGTCGGTCAGCGACTCCCAGTGGTCGGTGAGGGTGTCGGCGTACCCCTTGATGACGGTGACCGGGGTGCGCAGCTCGTGGCTGGTGACCGCGACGAACAGGTCGCGGTCGGACTCCCGGCGTCGCTGGTCGGTGATGTCCCGGAAGGTGATCACCCGCAGCGTGCCCGGCCCGACCAGCTCGCCGGTGGTGACCCGCAGCCACCGCCCGTCCGGGAGCTGGTGGTCGAGCACCTGGCCGGCCGCGGGGAGCGGGAACGGCAGCGGCCGGTTCATCGCGTCACCGGCGCTGCGCCCGGTGACCTGGGTGGCGGCCGGGTTCCACAGCCGGACCCGGCCGTCCCGGTCGACCACGGCCAGGCCGTCGGCGAGCGCGGCGACGACCGGGCCGTCGCCGTGCACCGGCAGGCCGCTCTGGTCGCCGTACATGTGGGCGATGCAGGAGGCGAGGTAGCCGAGGAGGGCGTGCTGGACGCGGTCCTCGGTCTCGTCGTCGTCGGGGTAGAGGGCGTGCAGGGTGCCGACGGTGAGCCCGTTGAGTTCGGCGCGGGCGACGATCATGCGACGCAGGCCGTCGTCGACCAGTTCCGCGGC
The DNA here is from genome assembly GCF_002210435.1 of Micromonospora wenchangensis. Classification (GTDB taxonomy): domain Bacteria; phylum Actinomycetota; class Actinomycetes; order Mycobacteriales; family Micromonosporaceae; genus Micromonospora; species Micromonospora wenchangensis. Next base: position 25,286 of record NZ_MZMV01000013.1, on the reverse strand, counting down.
GAGCGGACCGTCCAGCCGGTCGAGCCGGGCCTGCCGGACCCGGGGCCCGGTGAGCAGGCAGACGGTGGCCGGGTCGGAGGCGGGCAGCGGGCGGCCGATGGTCCACTCGGCGCAGCCGCTGGCGGCGATCACCCGGCCGCCGGTCGGGGCGAACTCGACGAAGGCCACGCAGGCCGCGCCGAGCGTGGGGCGGGCCGCCCGGAGCAGCGAGGTGAGCACCGGCAGGCCGGCCTCACCTGAGTTGATCATCTCGATCACCGCGCCGTGGTCGGCGATGAGGGTGGCGAGGTCGGTGCGCTCCGGCATGCCCCGAGTCTGCCCCGTGCCGGGCGGTTCGGGCACCCCCCGCAGGTCACCCGGCTCCGGCAGCCGGTGCCGGCCCCAACCCCCGGCGTCGGCCGGGGGCCGGTGTGAGCCGGGCGTCACCGGCCCAGCCGGGCCAGGGTGTACGCGGGCCGGTCGGTGATCACCCCGTCCACCCCCGCGTCGAGGACCAGCTCCAGGTCGGTGGGTTCGTTGACCGTCCAGACGTACACCGGGTGGCCGGCGGCGCGCAGCGCGGGCACCAGCGCCGGGCGGGCCCGGACCAGGCCGATGCCCGGCCCGGCGATCCGCGCCCCGAACGGCAGCCGGCCGAGTCGCAACCAGCGCGGCAGCACCTCCAGCAGCAGCACGGTCGGCAGCGCCGGGGCCAGTTCGCGGACCCGGCGTACCGCCAGCGGGGAGAACGACATCACGGTGACCTGCACCGGGTCGTCCGGGCGCGGCTCGGCCAGCCCGTGCCGACGCAGCATGGTCACCAGCCGGCGCTCGACGTCACCCCGGTAGCGGGACGGGTGTTTGGTCTCCACCAGCAGCCGGACCGGGCGACCGGCGTCGCGCACGGCGGTCAGCAGCCGGTCCAGGGTGAGCAGCCGGGTACGCGTGTCGTCCGGTACGGCGTCGCCGTCGGCCGGTGCGCACCCGGGGTGCCAGGAGCCGAAGTCCAGGGTCTCCAGCTCAGCCAGGGTGCGGGCGCTGACCAGGCCGTGACCGTTGCTGGTCCGGTTCAACCGCCGGTCGTGTACGCAGACCAGGTGCCCGTCGCGGGTCAGCCGGACGTCGCACTCCAGCCCGTCGGCACCCTCGTCGAGGGCCCGCAGGTAGGCCGCCAGGGTGTGCTCGGGCAGGTCGGCCGACGCGCCGCGGTGCGCGAAGACCAGTGGATCAGCCATCCTCCGCTGCTCAGATGACCTGGCCGGGCTGCCCGTCCCCGGTGACGACCGGCCTGCCGACGGCCGCCCACTGCCGCATCCCGCCGTCGGCGTTGCGGACCTGCTCCCAGCCGTTGCCGAGCAGGTAGCCGACGACCTGGGCGGAGCGTCCGCCGGAGCGGCAGATGACCGCGACGTCGCGGTCGGTGGGCACCTCGGCGAGCCGGGCCGGCAGCTCCATCATCGGTACGTGGTGCGCGCCGGGCGCGTGGCCCGCCGCCCACTCGTCGTCCTCGCGGACGTCGAGCAGGTAGGTGTCGTCGTCGATCGCGGTCACGGGGACACTGGGAACCTGGGATCCGAACACGGTCGAAAGCCTAGATCCTCGGTGCCGGCGAGGGCACGTCGGCGCTCGGCGTGGCGGTCTGGCGGCGGGTGGACGGCGCGACGGTCAGAGCCGGTTGACCCAGCGCGGGTTGGCCCGGGACCAGTCGGGCAGCCGGTCGGTGCGGACGGCGTCGAAGAGCCCGCCGCCGCCGTTGTCGAGCACCACGTACGAGATGCCGTTGATGGTCTGCGGGTAGGACGGGAGCTGCACCCCGTGCAGCGCGTCGGCGGGCAGCGACCGCAGGGCGAACAGCAGATCGTCCAGGGGTACGCCGTTGGTGTCGACGGTGAGCGCGTTGCCGACCGCCCGCAGCACCCGGTCGAGTTGCACCGGGTCGGTGCGCAGGTGGGTCTCGCCGGCGCGGTCCATCATCGCGCGCAGCATCTGCTGCTGGTGCCGTTGCCGGTCGTAGTCGCCGTTGGGCAGGTCGTAGCGCTGCCGGGCGTAGTCGAGCGCCCGTGCGCCGTCCATCTGCTGGCAGCCGACCGGGAAGAGGACGCCGGTGTGGATCGAGCGGACCTCGGTGTCGACGCACATCCGGATGCCGCCGAGCAGGTCGATGACGCGTCGGAAGCCGGCGAAGTCGATGAGGGCCGCCCCGTCGAAGCGGATGCCGGTGAGCCGGGTCAGGGTGGCCGAGAGCAGGCGGGTGCCGCCCTCGCCGCCGCCGCCGTGCTCGTACGCTGCGTTGATCTTGTCCTGGCCCCCGGCGTAGCCGACGCCGTCGGGGGGGATGGCGACCAGCAGGTCCCGGGGGACGGAAATCAGGTACGCCTCCCGCAGGCCGGGCGGGACGTGCACGATCAGGATGGTGTCCGACCGCTGGTCCGGTCCGGGTGCGTCGGGGCGTCGGTCGGAGCCGACGATCAGGTAGTTGAGCCCGGTCTCCAGTTCGGTGCGGGCCTGCCGGGCGTCGGGGGCGAGCAGTTGCTCCTTGCTGACCGTGCGTTCGTAGCGGTGGGCGAGCAGCCGCACGCCGACCACGGCGAACCCGGCGAGCAGCACCAGGGCGAGGCCGACGCCGAGCAGGGCCCGTGGCCAGCGTGCCCTGCGCCGGCCGGAAGGCGGTGTGCCCCGCCCCCGGTCGGATCGCGCTGACCTGGCCGTGACGCCCTCCCCGTGGCCGTAACGTGAACAGTTCTCACGTCAGGCTACGGCGGGCCGACCGGCCCCCGGGCCGGTTCGCCGCGACTACCGGCCGGTCACTTACGGGTGGACAGCACGCTCGGGTTGGCGTACACGAACTCGCCCAGCCGGTCTTCCTTGATCGCCTGGAACATGTCAAGCGTCTGCTGGCTGAGCGCCTCACGGTTGTTGGCGTTGCCGTTGAACGTGCCGCCGTTGGTCCGCAGCATGGTCAACTCGTTGGCGGTGACCCCACGCATGGTGAACACCAGGTCCGCCACCGGCACGCCGCCGGTGTCCAGGATGAACGCCTTGCCGGCCGCCTTGATCAACTGGTTGACCTTGACCGGGTTGGTCAACATGCCCTTGTCGGTGGCCTTGCGGGCCATCGCCTTGATCAGCTGCTGCTGGTTCTGCTGCCGGTCGTAGTCGCTGTTCGGCAGGCCGTAGCGCTGCCGCGAGTAGTCGAGCGCCTGGAGGCCGTTCATCTCCCGGCAGCCCTTCTTGTAGACCACCGGGGTCATCGGCCGGCCGGTCTTCTTGGCGTCCGCGTTCCACATCTGCTTGCCGTCGACCATCATCATGTGGTGCGACTTCACCTCGTGGCTGACGCAGATGCGCACCGTGCCGAGGGTGTCGATGACGTTCTTGAAGCCACCGAAGTTGATGATCGCGGCCCCGTCGAAGCTGACCCCGGTCATGTTCTTGATGGTCTGGGCCATCAGCTGCGCGCCGCCCTCCCAGCCGCCGCCGTTGCGCGCGCCGGCCTGGAACGCCGCGTTGATCTTGTCGGTGCCGCCCTTGAACCCGCTCTTCTTGAACGGCGGGATCTGCGCCTCGGTGTCCCGGGGGATCGAGACCAGGTACGCCTGGTCGTGGCTGGCCGGGATGTGCAGCACGATGATGCTGTCCGAGCGGACGTCGTCGGCGGCCCAGCGCTCCCGGGCGTCCACGCCGAGCAGCAGCATGTCGATCGGGCCGTCGAGGTTGGCGCCGCCCTCGGCCTCGGTCTTGCCCGCCCCGCCGAGCAGGTTGCGCTGGGCGATGTTGCCGGTGGCCTGACTGATCAGCGCCTTGCTGCCGACGATCGCCACGCCGCTGGTCAGCATCAGCACCGCGCCGAAGACCACGGTCAGCCGCGCCCAGAGCGGGTCCTTGCGCCGGGCGCGCTTGCGGGCCGTGGCGGAGGGCCGACCGCCGCGACCGCCCGGTGACGGGACGGCGGCCGACGCCCGGTAGGGGTCGGCGCTCAGCGACGATGGGCGGGGGCTGGTCTGAACCGGCATGCGTGCTCCAGCTCGCGTGATCGGGGGGCGGGACCACTTTACGTACCGCTTCCCGGCAAGGCGAGGTCGTCACACGCACAAATCCCAGACAACCTGACCTTTAGCCCCATGATTCATCCGTTCGGGCGAATCGATGCGACCGGACGGCTGTTGGCGTCCGATGATCAAGCGGTCCGGAAACGACCTCTGATGACGTCCGTCGAAATCTGCCTGACACACGGGGGCGGACCGCGCCGGCCCGCCCCCGCCCCGGCGACGTCTCAGTTGCCGTTGCCGGCGGCCGCCTTCTTGTCGGCCGCCACCCAGTCCGCCATCGTGTCGGCCGACATCGCCTTGAACATCGCGAGCGCCTTCTCCCGGTCGGACACCACCACCGACTCGCCGTTGATGGTGTCGCTGCCGAGGTTCGGGCTGGTCAGGAACGTCAGGTTCTCCCCGCGCAGGTTGCGGAACTGGATCGCCATGTCGCCGAGGGAGAAGTCGTTGTCGACGGTCACCGCGTCGGTCACCGACTGGAGGAACGCGTTCAGCTTCTTGGGGTTGGTCAGCGTGCCAGTGCTCGCCGCCTTGTCCATCAGCGCCCGCAGGAACTCCTGCTGGTGGCGCATCCGGGCGAAGTCACCCTGGGGGAACTGCTTGCGCTGCCGGATCCAGTCCAGCGCCGTCGCGCCGTCCATGTGCATGGTGCCCTTGGTGAACTTCCGGTACGGCTTGTGGATCGAGGTGATGCTCTGCTCCACCTTCAGGTCGACCCCGCCGAGCGCATCGGTGACCTCCTTGAAGCCGCCGAAGTCGATCGCCATCACGTTGTCGATCCGGACGTCGGTGAAGCACTCCACGGTGCGTACCGCCAGCGGCAGGCCACCGAAGGCGAACGCCGCGTTGATCTTGGCACGCTGACCGGAGTCGCAGGCCGCGCCCGCGTTCTCGGGGATCGGCACGTACAGGTCACGCGGGACGGAGACCAGGTAGGCCGACTTGTGGTCGGCCGGGATGTGCATGACGATCAGCGTGTCCGCCCGCCACTCGCCCGGCTTGTCGACCGCCGCGTCCGGGTCCCGCGAGTCCGTGCCGACGAGCAGGATGTTGAGCGCCCCGTCGACCGCCTTCGCCGGCCGGCCACCGGTGATCTCCGAGAACGGGTCGGTGCGGGCCAGGTCCTCGTTGAGGTTGCGGGTGTAGAACCAGGCCCCGATCCCGCCGAGCAGCGCCACCACCAGCACCGTCACGCCCGCCACCAGGGCGATCCGCCCCCAGCGCGGGCGCGGCCCGCGCCGGCCGTAGTTCCCCGGCCCGCCCGGCCCCGACGGTGTGCCGGGGCCGCCCGGTCCGCCCGAGCGGGGCTGGCTCTCCTGGTGCGACGGGTACCACTGCGCGTCGGACTGCCGGGCGCGCCCGGTGGGGGCCCGGTCGGCACCGGGCACCGAGGCCCGGCCCGCGCTGCGGTGCAGGTAAGGGAGCGAGGCGCCGGCTGACGAGGTCGCTGACATGCGTTTCAGCGTACGTAGCCGGGTCGAGCGTTCGCTGAATGTGAAGCCCGCCGGCCGTCCCGCGTGGCGCGGGGGAGCTACCCTAGCCGGTCGCGGAAATGGTCGATGGTGCGTCGCAGGCCCTCCTCGGGCGAGACCTCCGGCTGGTATCCCAGCAGGTCCCGGGCGAGGGTCAGGTCGGGGCGGCGCATCTCCGGGTCGTCCGCGCTGCGGGTGACGTAGGTCACCTGTGACGTGCTGCCGGAGAGTGACACGATCGTCTCGGCGAGTTGCCGCATCGACATCTCGTGTTCGGTGCCGCAATTGATCGGGCCGCTCTGCGTCGAGTCGAGCAGCAGCAGGATGCCGCGCACCAGGTCGTCGACGTAACAGATCGACCGGGTCTGGTCACCGGTGCCGTGCACGGTGATCGGCTCGCCGCGCAACGCCTGGGAGATGAAGGTGGGGATCGCCCGGCCGTCGTCCGGGCGCATCCGCGGGCCGTACGTGTTGAAGATCCGGACGATCGCCGCGTCCAGCCCCCGGCTGCGGCGGTAACCCATGGTCGCCGCCTCGGAGAAGCGCTTCGCCTCGTCGTAGACGCTGCGCACCCCGATCGGGTTGACGTTGCCCCAGTACGTTTCCCGCTGCGGGTGTTCCTTCGGGTCCCCGTACGCCTCGGAGGTGGAGGCCATCAGGAACCGGGCGTCGTCGGCGACCGCGCGGTCGAGCAGGTGCAGGGTGCCCACCGAACCGACCCGGAGGATCTCCACCGGCAGCTTCTCGAAATCGGTCGGGCTGGCCGGGGAGGCCATGTGCATGATCGCGTCGAACCGCTGCGCCAGGGCCGGGTGGTGGTTGGGCAGGCCGTCGGAGATGTCCGCCTCGACCAGGGTGAACCGGGGATGCTCGGCCAGGTGCGCGACGTTGTCCTTGGAACCGGTGACGAAGTTGTCCAGCGCGACCACCGTGCACCCGCGCTCGATCAGGGCGTCCGCCAGGTGCGACGGCACGAACCCGGCACCGCCGGTGACCAGGACACGGTGACCGTTTCCGAACCGCTGGGCAACCTTCATGGCGGCCAGCCTACTTCTCCCCGCCGGCCGGGGTCCGGTCGACCCGAGGCCCCGGCGTGGCCCGTACCCTGCCCGTCCCTGCCCGGTGGGCGTCTCCGCGGGGTGACCGACGGGTGGGCCCCCGACGCGAGCGGTCGCGTCGGGGGCCCGTGGTGCCGGTCGTTCAGTGCGCGCCCGCGCCGGTGAGGGCGCGCACCTCCAACTCGGCGTACTTGTCCTCGTCGTGCTCCTTGGAGATCACCGTGCCGATCCAGCCGCAGAGGAACCCGAACGGGATGGACAGCAGGCCCGGGTTGGACAGCGGGAACCACTGCCAGTCGTGGTCCGGGAACATCGAGGTGGGTGCGCCGGAGACGACCGGCGAGAAGAACACCAGGAACACGGCCGAGACCAGGCCGCCGTAGATCGCCCAGACCGCGCCGGAGGTGTTGAACCGCTTCCAGAACAGGCTGTAGAGAATCGCCGGCAGGTTGCCCGAGGCGGCCACCGCGAACGCCAACGCCACCAGGAAGGCCACGTTGAGGCTCTGCGCGTAGATCGACAGGGCGATCGAGACCGCGCCGATGACCAGGGCCGAGATCCGGGCCACCCGGACCTCCTGACGTTCGGAGGTCTGCCCCTTCTTGATCACGTTGGCGTAGAAGTCGTGCGCCAGGCTGGACGACGAGGCCAGGGTCAGGCCGGCGACCACCGCCAGGATGGTGGCGAACGCGACCGCCGCGATGATCGCCAACAGGGTCGCCCCGCCCAGGTCGCCGCCGAGGAAGGACCTGCCCAGCTCCTCGGCGAGCTGCGGCGCGGCGGTGTTGCCGGCCTTGTCCTGCGCGATGATCTCCTTGCCGCCGACCAGCGCCGCCGCACCGAAGCCCAGGGCCAGCGTCAACAGGTAGAAGGTGCCGATGATGCCGATCGCCCAAAGCACGCTCTTGCGGGCCGCCTTGGCGGTCGGCACCGTGTAGAAGCGGATCAGGATGTGCGGCAGGCCGGCGGTGCCGAGCACCAGGGCGATGCCCAGCGACAGCAGGTCCATCTTGTTGTAGAAGGTCTGGGTCGAGTTGCCGGCCACCTCGACGCCGTACCGGAGTCCGGGTTCGAGGAACGCGCTGCCCTTGCCCGACGTCGCGGCGGCGTCACCGAGCAGCGCCGACAGGTTGAAGTTGTACTTCGCCAGCACCAGCACGGTCATCACCAGCGCGCCGGTCATCAGCAGGAACGCCTTGACGATCTGGACGTACGTGGTGCCCTTCATGCCACCCACGGTCACGTAGATGATCATCAGGGCGCCGACCATGATGATGGTGGCCACCTTGGCGGTGTCGGCGTCCATGCCCAGGAAGGTCGTGCCCGGCTTGATCCCCAGCAGCAGCGCGACCAGGGCGCCCGCGCCGACCATCTGGGCCAGCAGGTAGAAGATCGACACGGTGATGGTGGAGACCGCCGCGGCGGTACGCACCGGCCGCTGGCGCATCCGGAACGCCAGCACGTCGGCCATCGTGTAGCGGCCCGAGTTGCGCAGCAGTTCCGCCACCAGCAGCAGCGCCACCAGCCAGGCGACCAGGAAGCCGATGGAGTACAGGAAGCCGTCGTAGCCGTACAGGGCGATGATGCCGGCGATGCCGAGGAACGACGCGGCCGACATGTAGTCGCCGCCGATCGCCATGCCGTTCTGGAAACCGGAGAAGGACCGGCCGCCGGCGTAGAAGTCGGTGGCCGTCTTGGTCTGCCGGCTGGCCCAGATCGTGATCGCCAGCGTCACCGCCACGAACACCAGGAACAGGGTGATGGTCAGGTTGCGGGCGGTGCCGCCGCCCGCCTCAACCGCGAGGACCGTGTTCACGGTTCACCTCCCCGATCTCGGCGCGGATGCGGTCGGCGGTCGGGTCGAGCTTGCGGTCGGCGTACCGGGAGTAGAGCCAGGCGATGAGGAACGTCGAGACGAACTGGAGCAGCCCGAAGATCAACGCCACGTTGATGTTGCTGCCGAACAGCTTCGTGCCCATGAAGTCCCGCGCGTAGGCGGAGAGGATCACGTAGAGCGCGTACCACAGGAAGAACGCGACGGTCATCGGGAAGACGAAGCTGCGCAGCGCGCGGCGCAACCCGACGAACTCGTCCGACCGTTGTACGGCCAGATAACGCTCCGCCGCCGAGTCGGCCGGGGCGGGCGTGGGTGTGTCCGTGGACATCTGTGGATCACCACCTTCACAGGCATCGGGAGTTTCGCGCACCGTAGAGAGCGGCCCGCCGGCAAGAAAAGGTGCAGATCGATCCCGGCAGTCCCCTGCGCCGAACGGTCCCCCACCTGCGCCCAGTGACCCACGTCACCCGCTCACCGGGCGGGCCGGGCGGCACGGACGGGCGGACCGGGCGGACCGGGCTGACCGGGCGGTGATCCACCCGCCTCGGCCGAAATAGCGGTATCCGCTGTCCAGGACACCGCTATTTCGGTGACATTGCGACCCGACCACCCCCGACGGGTCAGGGAAGCTGGTGGTAGCGGCCCCGGTGGTGCAGGAGGGGCGGGGTGTCGCCGACGATCTCGACCGTCTCGATGGTCGCCTCGAGGAGGAGGGCCCAGCCGTACTCCCGGGCGGTGTCCAGGCGGCAGCCGGCCCAGCTCCCGGCGTCGGCGGGCACCGGCCCGTAGGGCGTGTCGGTCCACGCGTCGGTGGCGAACAGCCCACCCGGCGAGGGGAAGAGCCCGGCGAACCGGTCGGCGAGCTGCCGGTGGGACGGCCCGAGCGGGGCCACCGCGAACCGACCGGCGTCCTCGATCGCCGGCCACAGGTCGGCCTCGGGGTCGATCAGGCCGAGCAGCCGGTCCGGCTCCCCCTCGGCGACCAGGGTGGACGACACGGTCAGCCCGGCCGGGCCGGGAGCGGTCCAGAGCGTCACCGGCGCGGCGAGCCGCCCCCGCAGCCGACGTGCCGGCGAGCGTTGCCCGGTCGGCACCGCGAACGGGTCGGTGTGGTGGATCTCGGCACCCGGTTCTGGATTCACGTGAAACATTGTGGCCCCCGCCCCGTCCCGCGTTGCCCGGTCGGGGCGAGAGTCGGCCGAGCTTCCACGATCGTCTACGCCGGCAAGGACCGCTGCGGCCCGTGACGGCGGCGCGGCGTCATGCCGTACCCGTGCCGGTGGGGCCGGGCAGGGTGGCGCGGGCGGCGGCCAGCACCTCCGGGTCGGCGCACCCGGTCGCGTAACCGGCGATCCGGCGGCGGATGTCCCGGGTGAGCAGCCAGACGCCGACCCGGTCGGCGACCGGGCGCAGGAACGCCGGCCGGCAGCGGAAGCTGTACCGCCAGGTGGCGACCGTGTGGCCCGGCTCGGGTGCGGGGGCGAACCGCCAGCCACCGGCGAACATCTCGAAGAACCACGGGCCGCGCACCATTTTCATCCCGACGTTCGTCGGCGGGGCGAAGGAGACGTACTCGCTGATCATCGCCAGGCCGTGCCGGGACCGGGTGAAGGTACGCACCCCCTTGCCGGGGCGGGTGGCCCCGTCGACGAAGTGCTGCTCGCGGACGAACGGGTCCCACCGGTAGCGCACCGGCGCGACGGTCTGCGACACCGCGAACGCCACCTCCGGCGGGACCGCGACGGTGGTCACCGCCTCGACGACGGGCATCAGCGGCGGGGGGTGACGGTCGACAGCAGCTCCGGCATCCGGCGGTCCAGCACGTCCCCGGCCAGGTACGCCCCGAGCAGCGCCGCCCCCACCCCGTACGCCGCGCCGACCGGCAGGGCCAGCCAGAGCCACACGTCGCCGAGCAGCCCGGCGGCCACCACCATCGGGACGGCGGCAGCCGCCGAGCCGACCATGGACAGCAGGGTGAGCATGCTCTTGGCGATCCCCGAACCGGTGTTCATCGCGAACGGGTTGCTCGTCTCCGGCAGCGAGTACGCCCCGAGCACCGAGATGAACCCGTTGATCGCCAACCCCACCCCGTACGAGGCGAGCAGCGCGCCCGCCGCGACCCCGAACCATTCCGGCCGGCCGAGCACCCCGCTGATGATCAGGGAGACGACGCCGAGCATCGGCACCACGTATACGGAGAAGGCGGTCATCCGGGCGCGCAGCTCCAGCCGACCCGGCACCCCGGCCACGACGTTTGCCGCGTAGGCGCTGCCGTCGAAGCCGAACTGGTTGGCCAGGGTCACCGAGGCGAGCACGCCGACGAAGAGCATCGAGATGCTGAGCAGCACCGGTGACGGGTCGCCGGTGGCCTCGAAGCCCTCCTCGCCGACGGCGAACCCCGCGCCACCGAGGTTGACCATCACCGGTACGAAGATCCCGACCACGGCGATGGTGATCAGGTTGGCCCGCCGTCGGGCGTCCCGCCACCAGTAGCGGCACTCGCGGGCGACCAGCGCGCCGAACCGGTCCCGACGGGCCCAGCCGACGGCCCGGGGGAAGAGTTGGGCGACCGCGCCGCCGGTCGGTGCCTGGCGGGCCTTGGCCGGGGCGGCGCTGGCCGCGCCGACCATCGCCGACTCCAGCGACCGGGACCACCAGAGCAGCAGCGCCCCGATGGTGACCGCGGTGATGAGCAGCTTGACCGGTACCGCCCAGGCCCGACCCTCGGCCACGTCAAGGCCGATCGTCCAGGGCGCGCCGAACGGGGTCCAGCCGACGATCCGGGCCACCCCGACGAGCCGGTCCCAGTCGGCGGTGCGTACCGCAGCCAGCACCACGAGTTGCAACGGGCCGAGCAGCGCGGCGACCACGGCGAGTAGCACGGCCGCCAGGTCGCGCACCCGGCGGGACCGCAGCATGGTGGCGAACGCGCTGGTCACCGCGCGGCTGGCGGCGACGCAGAGCAGCACCCCGGCGACCACGCCGAGGGCGGCGACGACCCCGGCTACCGCGCCGCCGAGCAGGGCGGCGCTGACCACCAGGCCGGTGACCGCGACCAGCACCGCGAACACCGGGACGCTGACCAGGGCCGCCGCGAACAGCCCGGTGACCAGGGTGCGGCGGGACAGCGGCAGCAGGGCGAACCGGGCCGGGTCGAGGGTCTCGTCGACGCCGAAGAAGACGAGCGGCAGCAGCAGCCAGCCGAGCACGAGCACCCCGCCGCCGAAGGCCGCGGCCATCACCGCGTAGCGGGGTTCGTCGGCGAAGCCGGGGGCGGCGAACATGAGGAAACCGCCGGCCGCGAACCAGAGCCCGACCAGGATCCCGACCACGAACAGGGCGACCCGCCAGCCCTGGCCCCGGAAGTTGTTGCCCATCACCCGCAGCTTGAGCCGGACGAAGTGGCGCGGGGAGACCGCGCGGACCCGCGCGGCGGGCTCGGCCACGGTCACCGGGACAGCCACGCCAGCTCCTCACCGGTCGCCGTCCGGCCGCCGACGACCTCGACGAAGACGTCCTCCAGGGACCGGTCGCCGCGCACCTCGGCGAGGGTGCCGACCCGCTTGATGGTGCCCTCGGCGAGGATCGCCACGTGTGAGCAGAGCCGCTCGACGACCTCCATCACGTGGCTGGAGAAGACGACCGTCCCGCCGCCGACCACGTACCGGTGCAGGATGTCGCGGATCAGCGCCGCCGACACCGGGTCGACCGCCTCGAACGGCTCGTCGAGCACCAGCAGCCGGGGGCCGTGCAGTAGCGCACAGGCCAGGCCGATCTTCTTCTTCATGCCGGCGGAGTAGTCGACCACCAGTGTCCGGCCGGCGTCGGTGAGGGCCAGCACGTCGAGCAGTTCCGCCGCCCGCTGGTCGACCACCGCCGGGTCCATGCCGCGCAGCAGACCGTGGTACGCCAGCAGCTCCGCGCCGCTGAGCCGGTCGAACAGGCGTACGCCGTCGGGCATGACGCCGAGCAGCCGTTTCGCCTCGACCGGGTCGCCCCAGACGTCGTGCCCGAGCACCCACGCGTTGCCGTGGTCGGGCCGCAGCAGCCCGACGGCCATCGACAGGGTGGTGGTCTTACCGGCGCCGTTGGGGCCGAGCAGGCCGTAGAACGAGCCGGCGGGGACGGCCAGGTCCACCCCGGCGACCGCCACCTTGCCGTCGAACTGCTTGGCCAGGCCACGGAGTGCCAGCGCAGGGTGTTCACCAGTCATGCCTCGACCGTATCCGGACCGGGCGAGGGGCCGCTCCCGCCAGGGGACGATCCCGGATCATCCCGCAGGCGGACGACCTGGCAGGGGTGGTTCCGGGAGTACGTGGGCCATTACGCCCACCGATCGGGACGAACCGTCAGGAACGGAGCGACTCGGGTGCGTGCAGGCGGAGCATGGTGGCTCCGACGTCGACCGGGGTGCGGCGGCGGGTCGCCATCGACACCGCGATCATCACGGTGAAGGCGAGCGGCACCGTCCAGGCGGCGGGCTGCGTGGTGAGGGTCGCCGGCCAGCCGGTCAGCGGCGGCCCGAGCACGGTGACCAGCACCGCGCCGATCGCCGCGCCGCCACCGACCAGCACCCCGGCCGCCGCGCCGAGGTCGGTCAGGCCGCGCCACCAGATGCCGAGCACCAGCAGCGGGCAGAAGCTGGACGCGGCGACGGCGAAGGCCAGCCCGACCACCTGGGAGACGTCCAGCCCGGAGACGTTCAGGGCGAGCACCGCCGGCACCCCGCCGGCGATCACCGTGGCCAGCCGGAAGCCGCGTACCGAGCCGTGCCCCAGCACGTCGGTGGAGATCACCCCGGCGACGCTGGTGAGCAGCCCGGACGAGGTGGACAGGAAGGCGGCGAACGCCCCGGCGGCGACCAGTGCGGAGAGCAGCCGCCCGGTGACGCCGTCGCCGAGCGCCGCCTCGGGCAGCAGTACCACCACCGCGTCGGTCTGCCCGCTGACCAGCAGTTGCGGGGTGTAGATCCGGCCGAGCACGCCGTACAGCGTGGGCAGCAGATAGAAGACGCCGACCATGGCCAGCACCACCAGGGTGGTCCGCCGGGCCGCCGCGCCGTCGGGGTTGGTGTAGAAGCGCACCAGCACGTGCGGCAGTCCCATGGTGCCGAGGAAGGTCGCCAGGATCAGCGAGTAGGTGGCGAACAGGCCCCGGTCGTCGTCCCCGGCGGCGCTGGGCAGCAGCCAGTCGGCGGCCCCGGTGGCGACCCCGGACACCTCGGGCACCGGGTCGCCGGCGGCGAAGCTCAGCTCGTCGCCGGGGCGTACCTCACGGGTGGTGCCGTCGGGGAAGGTGAGGGCCGCGCGGTGCTCGACCACGACGGTGGTGGCGGTGCGGAACGCCGGCCCGTCGGGCGGGGTCACCGCCGGGCGGGCGTCGGCCTGCCACTGCAGGGCCAGGAAGATCGCGGGTACGGCGAGCGCGGTCAACTTCAGCCAGTATTGGAAAGCCTGCACGAAGGTGATCGCCCGCATCCCGCCCAACGCCACGTTGGCGGTGACCACCGCGGCGACCAGCAGCGCCCCCACCGGGTACGGCGAGCCGGCCACCGTGGCCAGGGTCAGCCCGGCGCCCTGCAACTGCGGCACCAGGTAGAGCCAGCCGATGAAGATGACGAAGACGGTGGCCAGGGTGCGCAGCCGGCGGGAACCGAGCCGCAGCTCGCAGAAGTCGGGCAGGGTGAACGCCCCGGAGCGGCGCAGCGGCGCGGCGACGAAGAGCAGCAGCGCCAGGTAGCCGGCGGCGAAACCGACCGGGTACCAGAGCACGTCGACGCCGTACTTGAGGACCAGCCCGGCGATGCCGAGGAAGCTCGCCGCCGACAGGTACTCCCCGCCGATCGCGGCGGCGTTCCAGGTCGGACTGACCGTCCGGGACGCCACCAGGAAGTCGGACGTGGTCCGGGCCAGGCGCAGTCCGTAGAAGCCGATGCCGACGGTGATCAGGGTGACCGCGACGATCGCCGGTACGACGTACCCGTTGCCCATCTCAGCGTTCCGGTCGCTGGACGAGGTCGACGAAGTCCTGTTCGTTGCGTTCGGCGAGCCACACGTACGCCCAGCCGACGGCGATGAGGAAGGGGAACGAGACCACCCCGAGCAGCAGCCAGGGCAGGTTGACGCCGAGCACGGTGACCCGGCCGACCGGGGGCGCGACGGCGAACAGCCAGGGCAGCCCGCCCAACCCGATGAGCACCAGCAGGCTCAGCCGCAGGGCGAGGGTGAGCTGCGCCCGGACCAGGCCCCGGACCAGCGCCTCACCGACCCGGGTCTGCTGGGTCAGCTCGGTGCGGGTGTGGGCGGCCTGGGTGTCCCGGCGGGAGACGCCGGCCAGCACGATCCGTACCCGTCCGGTCGACCGGACGGCCGGCGGCCCCGGGTCCACCGGTGGCGGTTCGGGGTCGTGGTCGGCGGTCACCCGGGCAGTCTCGTCCGCCCCACCCGAATGTCAAGTGTCGTCCACCGGGGGTGTGGACAACCTGTGGACAAGGCGACCGGCCTGTGGACGACGGTGGGCGACCTGATGACCACCATGGCGTTACGTCTGATTCGTCCTCACCGGAACGTCACCCGGAGATCATCTGTAACGGCCTTGCCGGCATTGACCCAGGCCCCTACGCTGGGGCAGCCAATCCCTTTCTCTTCGAACACGGGGTTTCTATGCGCAAAATTCGCACTCTCCTCGGCGTCGGTCTCGCCGGAGCATGTGCACTCGCCGTGGTGCCGGGTACGGCCTCCGCGGCTCCCGTCTCCGCGCCGCTGCAGAAGGCGGCGGCCCTCGACGACGTGACCGGCGCCTACTACCCGGTCTCCCCGGCCCGGCTGCTGGACACCCGCAACGGCACCGGCGCCCCGGTCGGCAAGATCGGCGCCGGCAAGAAGGTCGACCTCCAGGTCGCCGGCCGTGGTGGCGTACCGGCCAGCGGCGTCGGCGCGGTCGTGCTGAACGTGACCGTCACCGGTCCCAGCGCCGCCAGCTTCCTCACCGCCTACCCGACGGGCGAGTCCCGCCCCACCGCCTCCTCGGTGAACTTCGCCAAGGGCTGGCTGGGCTCCAACAACGTCACCGTGAAGCTCGGCTCCGGTGGCAAGGTCTCGGTCTACAACAACAGCGGCTCGACCGACGTGATCGTCGACGTGGTCGGCTTCTACGCGGGCGACAACAGCCTCACCAACCGGGCCGGCGGCCAGTACGAGTGGTACCTGCCGGAGCGCATGTGGGACAGCCGCGAGGACCCGGAGGGCAAGCCCCCGGCCGGCCAGGTGCTGGAATACTCGCTCAACTTCGGCGACGACTACAACCCGCACGTCAAGTCGTTCGTCTTCAACGTCACCGCGGTGTCGCCGGCCAAGTCCGGCTTCCTCACCGCGTGGTCCGGCAAGGGCACCCGGCCGGCCGCGTCGACGGTGAACTACCTCGCCGGCAAGAACGTGCCGAACCTGACCTTCGTGCAGACCACCCCCTGCACCGGCACCGAGCTGAACGGGTGGTGCACCGTGGGTGCGCCGAAGTTCAGCATCTACACCTCGCAGGCGGCGCACGTCCTGGTCGACCTGGTCGGCGTGGTGGACGACGGCGAGTCCCCGTACGGCATGCGGTTCTCCCCGCTGAGCCCGACCCGGATCGTCGACAGCCGCTCCAACCTGGGCATCTCCGGGGCCATCCCGGCCAACGGCACCCGCAAGGTCACCACCCCGGACGCGCTGGTCACGCCCGACACCGAGGTGCTGGCGATGAACGTCACCGCCGTCACCCCGACCAACAACACGGTCATCACCACCTGGCCGGCGGACTTCGACGGCGTCGGCAAGCCCGCCACCAGCAACCTGAACCCGTACGCGGGCCAGGTCGTCTCCAACGGCGTGCTGGGTGTCATCGGCCCGAACTACGCGTTCAACGTCAACAACCTGTCCGGCACCACGCACCTGGTCGCCGACGTGGTGGGCACGTTCTACTACCCGCCGGCGTCCACGGCCAAGTCGGCCACGTCGCTCAAGGGCGGCAAGGCCAAGCCGAGCGCGGTTCCGGCCGCGAACCGGAGCTGACCGACAACCGCCACGACGGCTGACCGTCAGTCGTCACCGCAGAGCGCCCCGACCATGCGGTCGGGGCGCTCTCGCGTTTGCGCGAAGGTAGCGGTGGTTCCGGCGGAGGCCCGGCTCACGTGCCGGTCGTCGATCCGGTAAGGGTGCATTGCCCTTTCTTGGCATTCCATCGATATGGCCTTGCCGCTCGTGATCACCGCTCATAGTGTGTGGTCCACAATCACTCTTCCTTCTTCACGGGGTAATGCATGCGCATTTTTCGCGCTCTACTCGGCATGAGCGTTGCCGGGGCCTGTGCGCTGGCCGTACTGCCGGGGATGGCGCTGGCCGCGCCCACCGCGCCGTACACGGTGCTCACCGTCGACGTCGGCGACCAGACCGGCGGCTATCCGATCTACCGGTCCGACGTCTTCGACCGCGACAACTCCACCGTCTCGGTCGTCGCGCAGAGCAACGACCGGCTGGCGGTCGAGACCAACCGGTCCGGCTCCTACGTGCGGCTCACCATCCAGCCACCGGCCGGCGAGCAGTGGGCTGCCGGTCAGACCTACCAGGCGACCTGGCAGGGCGACGGCGGCACCGCCGCCATGGACCTGGCCTCCGACGGGCGCGGCTGCGGCCACGTCACCGGCTGGATCAAGGTCCGGCAGGCCGACCGGGACAGCGACACCGGCCGGGTCGACGCCTTCGCCGCCGCCTACGAGTACAGCTGCCGGGACAGCACCTACTACACCGGCACGGTGAGCGGTGAGCTGCGCTGGAACTCGTCAGTGGACTACGTGGTCGCGCACGGCGAGCCCAACCCGGTCAGCTTCAACTACCAGGAGATCGCGGTGCCCAGCGCGGCCAGGACGGTGACCTTCCGGTCCGTCGGCAGCGCCCCGGTCACCTTCGGGGCGGCCAGCCTCGGCGGCCCGACGCCCGAGGCGTTCGCGCTGCTCGGCTCGAACTGCACCGGCCGGACGCTGACCCCGGGGCAGACCTGCACGGTCTCGGTCGCGGCCAACCCGACCAGGGAGGGGGTGCAGCAGGCGAGTCTGCTACTCGCCGACGACAGCGCCTCCGGCACCCGCCGGGTGCAGTTGGCCGTCGAGGGGTTCCGGGGCGTCACCGGCAGCTACTACCCGCTGGCGCCGAAGCGGCTGATGGACACCCGTTCCGGGCTGGGCGCGCCCAAGGCCAAGATCGGCCCGGGTAAGAAGGTTGACCTCCAGGTCACCGGCCGGGGTGGAGTGCCGAGCAGCGGTGTCGGCTCCGTCGTGCTGAACGTGACGGTCGTCGGCCCGACGGCGGGGAGCTTCCTGACCCTCTACCCCGCCGGTGAGAGCCGCCCGACCGCGTCCTCGGTCAACTTCGCGAAGTCGTGGCTCGGCTCGAACAGCGTCACCGTCAAGGTGGGCTCCGGCGGCAAGGTGTCGGTCTACAACCACGCCGGGTCGACGGACGTCGTGGTCGACGTGGCGGGCGTCTGGGCCGGGAACAACTCGCTCTCCAGCCGGGGACAGGGCGGTCAGTACCAGTGGATCAAGCCGTACCGCCTCTACGACACCCGGAAGGAGGGCGGTCCCCTGAAGGCCGACTACATCATGTGGAGTTGGCTCAGCTTCGGTGACCTCAACACCCACGTCAAGGCGCTGGTCGTCAACATCACCGCCGTCTCGCCCCGCAAGGCCGGCTACCTGACGGCCTGGAACGGGCAGGGGAACGTCCCGAGCGCGTCCACGGTCAACTACCCGGCGGGCAAGGTGGTGCCGAACCTCGCCATCGTGGAGACCGTCGAGTGCACCGAGTGCGGCGGCAGGCGGGCCCCGGAGTTCTCGATCTACACCTCGCAGACCACCCACCTGGTGGTGGACGTGGTGGGTGTGATCGACGACGGCACGGTTCCGGACGGCCTGCGGTTCACCCCGATGTCGCCGACCCGGATCGCGGACAGCCGGATCGGCCAGGGCCTGCCGAGCGTGCTCGGGCCGACCGCGGTCGGCAAGGTCACCGCACCGGCGAGCATGCTGACCCCCAGCACGCAGGTGCTCGCGATGAACGTCACCGCGGTCACCCCGACCAGCAACACCGTGCTCACGGTGTGGCCGGCCGACTCGGCGATGACCCGGCCCACGGCGAGCAACCTCAACCCGGCCGCCGGGCAGACCGTCTCCAACGCGGTGCTGGGCATCCTCGGCCCGACCCAGGGCTTCAACGTCTACAACCACTCGGGTAACACCCACGTGGTCGCCGACGTGGTCGGCACGCTCTGGGTCTACCCGGGTACGGCCGCCCCGCCCACGGGCCGGGCCACGTCCCCCGGCAGCAGGCTCAAGGTGATCGACTCCGGCGTGGGCACCCCCTCCCCACGCTGACCCGCCACCTGCGGCGAAGGGCGTCCCGGCCGAGGCCGGGACGCCCTTCGCCGTTCCCGCGCCAGGGGGGCCGATGTTGCGGCATCCGGACGCCCGGTCACCGCAACGTCGCCGACACTGCGACGGTCATGACCGTCGACGCACCGCCAGCGCGCCGGCACCGCGACGATCATGGCCGCGCCCGGCTCAGCGGTTCCAGTCCTGTTTGGCGGCGCGGACCAGCTTGTCCTTCAGCTCCCGGGTGTGCCGGCGGCTCACCGGCAACTCGGCGGCGTCGATCAGCACCACGTACCCCGAGTTGACCAGGCGCAGCTCCGCGATCAGCCGCAACTGCACCAGGTACGACCGGTGGATGCGCACGAACCCCGCGTCCGCCCAGCGTTCGGCGAGGGTGGCCAGCGACACCCGGACCAGGTGCGACCCGTCGGCGGTGTGCAGCCGCGCGTAGTCGCCCTGCGCCTCCACCCAGCGCACCGCCGAGCGGGGCAGCATCCGGGTCGTCCCGGCCAGCTCCACCGGGATCGTCGGGTCCTCCTCGGCACGGGCCAACGCCGCCGGGTGCGACGGCACCACCCGGGAGCCCATCACCCGGCGCAGCGACTCGGCCAGCCGTTCGGCGCGTACCGGCTTGCGGACGTAGTCGGTGGCACCCAGGTCGAACGCGTCGACCGCGCCGTCGTCGTACGCGGTGACGAAGACGATCGCGGGGGGCCGGGCGAACCGGCGCAGCACCCGGGCCAGTTCCATCCCGTCCAGGCCGGGCATCCGGATGTCCAGGAAGACCACGTCCACGTCGGTGTCCCGCAGCACCCGCAGCGCCTCGGTGGCGTCACCGGCCGTGTGCAGCCGGGCCACCCGGGGATCGGCCCGCAGGTGGTACGCCAACTCGTCGAGCGCCGGTGGCTCGTCGTCGACCGCCAGCACCCGCAGGAACCCGGAGGCGTTCACCGCGCCGGTCCGCTCGCTCACGCGCCGGCCCGTACGCCCGGGTGGAACTTCGGAATCCGCAGGCTCACCTTCGTACCGGAGCCGGGGCCCGTCTCGACGACCAGGCCGAACCCGTCGCCGAAGACCGACCGGAGCCGCTCGTCGACGTTGGAGAGGCCGACGTGCTGGCCCGGGTCGTCGGTCGGGTCGCTGCCGGCCCGGGTCAGCTCGGCGATCCCCGCGGTCAGCGTGGCCGGGTCCATCCCCACTCCGTCGTCCTCCACCGTGATGTGACACTCGGCACCCGCGTCCCGGGCCTCGATGCTCACCATGCCGGTACCGGGCTTGCGCGACAACCCGTGTCGTACCGCGTTCTCCACCAACGGTTGCAGGCACAGGAACGGCAGGGTCACCGGCAGCACCTCCGGGGCGATCTGCAACCGCACCTGCAACCGGTCACCGAACCGGGCCCGTTCGATGGTCAGGTAGCGATCGATGGAACGCAACTCCTCGGCGAGGGTGGTGAACTCCCCGTGCGCCCGGAACGAGTACCTGGTGAACTCGGCGAACTCCAGGATCAGCTCCCGGGCCCGTTCCGGGTCGGTGCGCACGAACGACCCGATCGCGGTCAACGCGTTGTAGATGAAGTGCGGGCTGATCTGCGCCCGCAACGCCCGGATCTCGGCGCGGGCCAGCCGCGCCCGGGACGAGTCCAGCTCGGCCAGCGAGAGTTGGTTGCCGGCCCAGTGCGCGGTCTCCAGGGTGGCCTGCACCAGGCCCGGCGCGGGCGGCCCGTCGGCGACCGCGACGAGTGCCCCGACCACCCGGCCGTCGGCCGACAGGGGTGCCACCACCGCCCCCCGGACCAGGCAGTCCACCCGGTCGCAGTGCAGCTCCGACTCGCCCAGCACGGTCGACCGGCCGGTCTCGGCCACCCGCCGGGCCGCCGCGAGCAGTTGGTCGCCGTGGTGCCCGCCGCGCCCGTCGAGGGCGAGCAGCGTGTCGGCGTCCGTCAACGCCAGCCCGGCCGCCCCCACCAGGGCCCGCAGGTGGCGTACGGCCTTCGCCGCGCCCGCCGGGTGCAGCCCGGTACGCAGCGGCTCGGCGGCCAGACCGGCGGTGTGCAGCACCTCGTAGGTGGCCCGTTGGGTGGCGGTGGCGATGCCCCGTCGACCGCGCAGCCGCAGCGCCGCCCAGAGCGCGGCGGCGAGCGCGGTCACCAGCGAGACGACGCCGGCCACGGCGGAGAGGTTGCCACCCACCCCGCGATCCTGGCCTGTCCGGCCCGCCACGCCAAGGGGTTCAGTACGCGCCCTTGCGGGCCAGCACCACACCGACCGTGCGCCACAGGATGCTCAGGTCGTACGCCAGCGACCAGTTGTCGACGTAGTACAGGTCGAGCCGGACCGCCTCGTCCCAGGACAGGTCGGAACGGCCGGACACCTGCCACAGGCCGGTCATCCCGGGACGGACCAGCAGCCGCCGCCGTACGTCACCGAGGAAGTCGCCGTCGTCGGCGGGCAGCGGACGCGGCCCCACCAGCGACATCTCCCCCCACAGCACGTTGATCAACTGGGGCAGCTCGTCGAGCGAGGAGGCCCGCAGGAAGCGGCCCACCGGGAACACCCGGGGGTCCTGCTTCATCTTGAACAGCATGCCGTCGGTCTCGTTCTGGTCGACCAGCCCGGCGAGCCGCTCCTCGGCGTTGACGTACATGGTGCGGAACTTCCACACCCGGAAGGTCCGCCCCTCGTGGCCCACCCGGGGCTGGCGGAAGAAGACCGGCCCGGGGTCGGACAGCCGGATGGCCAGCCCGATGGCGAGGAAGACCGGGACGAGCAGCAGCAGGCCCAGCCCGGCGGCGACCCGGTCCATCAGGTTCTTGGCCAGCAGCGCCGGCCCGGACAGGGTCGGCTCCTCCACGTGCAGCAGCGGCAAACCCTCGATCGGGCGGATGTGCACCCGGGGGCCGGCGATGTCGGTGAGCTGCGGGGCGACCACCAGGTCGACGCCGGAGCCCTCCAGTTGCCAGGCCAGCCGGCGCAGCTCACCCGGCTCCGCGCTGGCCGAGCCGCAGACCGCGATGGTGTCCCCGCCGACCTCCCGCACCAGGGCCAGCACGTCCCGGCCGGCGTACACCGGGACGGGGGTCTGGATGCCCCGGGCGGCGGCGTACCCGTCGGTGATGTGGATGGCCACCGGCACCAGGCCGGCGGCCGGATTGCGGGTGACCGCGACGTAGACCTCCAGGCACTCCGGCAGGGTGCCCACCAGCACCATCCGGTGCCCGGCGTGCCCGGCGCGACCCCGGACCCGGTGCAGCACGAACCGCGCGGAGATCCGGAAGAACAGGACCAGCACCAACGCCCCGGCGAGGGCGAAACCGACCGTGTACCGGGACAGGTCGGTCTTGGTGGCGAAGGCGATGAAGGAGACGGTGGCGGTGACCGCGACGCCGCCCCGGATGACCCGCTTGTACTCCTCCGGGCCGAGACCGAGGTAACGCCTGTCGTAGGCCCGGTTGCCCCACAGGGCCGCCAGCCAGCCGAGGGGCACCAGCAGGAAGACCACCGTGTAGAACCAGGTCGGGTCCGCCTGCGCGTTGTAGAAGCCGGCCCGTGCCTGACCGAACGCCTCCTGGGCGATCCAGTCGGCCAGCACCACGGCGGCGAAGTCGAGCAGCAGCAGCGCCGCCGTGTACGGGCGGTGCCAGGTGGAGACCCGGCGTCGGGCGCGGGCCCATGCCGACCGGGGCACCCCGTTGTGTGACGGCGGTGTCGGCGGCTGGATCTCGAAGCTGTCGACGTGCCGCACGAGTTTGCTCCGGCCTGTGTTGGTTACCGGGCGCTGGAGGCTTGTCGTCACCTCAACCCATGTCCTCCCGCATGACACGCGCCGCTCACTCGCCGTGAGGGGCCCGGGTCGCCCACCGTTCCAGTCTCCCACGCTGGCAGCGGGTCAAACGCGGAGCCGGGGGGCTTTGCGTTTGGCGTTGCCGACGAGGAACCGGCCGACTTCACGTCAGTTTTCGAAGCCGGGGACCGAGCCACTATACCGATGGACGGCCACCGGGGTAGAGCGCGGACGGGGACGTTCCGCGCGCCAGGGACGATACCTCTCCGTAACAATGGCGCGATGTGACTCACCGTACGAGTCGGGACAACCGACGGTCAGCGAGCGGTTTGCCGCCGGTCTGGCAGGTCGGACAGTACTGGAGGCTCGAATCGGCGAACGAGACTTCGCGTACGGTGTCGCCACAGACCGGGCAGGGCAGCCCGGTGCGGGCGTGCACCTTCAGCCCGGAACGTTTCTCCCCCTTCAGCTCCGCCGCCCGGTGCCCGGCCGAGCGGCGTACCGCGTCGCCCAGCACCGTCCGGGTGGCGGCGTGTAGGGTGGCGAGCTGGTCGTCGGTGAGCCGGTCGGTGATCGCGAACGGGGACAGCTTCGCCGCGTGCAGGATCTCGTCGGAGTACGCGTTGCCGACTCCGGCGAGCACCGCCTGATCGGTCAGCACGCCCTTGACCTGCCCCCGTCGGCTGCGCAGCCGTTCGGTGAAGGTGGCCAGGTCGGCGTCGAGGGCGTCCGGCCCGAGCTTGGCGACCCCGGGGACCTGCGCCGGGTCGGTCACCAGGTAGGCGGCGAGTTTCTTCTGGGTGCCCGCCTCGGTGAGGTCGAACCCGGAGCCGTCGTCGAGGCGTACCCGCAGGGCGATCGGGCCCTTGCCGGGGCGCAGCGGAGTGGTGGACGGGAACGCCTCCCGGTAGTGCAGCCAGCCGGCGCGGGCCAGGTGCACCACCAGGTGCAGGTCACCGTCGAAGATCACGTCGAGGAACTTGCCGTGCCGCCGGGCGTCGGCCACCGCCCGGCCCGACACCGCCGTGGGCGCCGGGTCGTACGTCTTCAGGGCGCTGATCGCGGCGACCTCGACCCGGTCGACGCGTCGCCCCACGGCACGCTCACGCAGGTACCCCGCGAGCGCCTCCACCTCCGGTAGTTCGGGCATCACATCACGGTAGCCTTCGTTCCCGTGAGCGCGAGGAATGAGCTTGCGAGTCCCGCAGTCGCGATCGAAAGGCAAGCTCTGTGAGAATCGTGGTGGCGCACAACCGGTACCGGGAAGCCCAGCCGTCGGGTGAGAACACGATGGTCGACTCGGAGATCGGGCAGCTCACCGCGGCCGGGGTCGAGGTGCTGCCGTTCATCCGCAGCTCGGACGAGATCCCGTCGATGCCGAAGTCGGCCAAGGCGCTGCTGCCGATCTCACCGATCTACGCCCCGCGCGCCCAGCAGGACCTGTCCCGGCTGCTCACCGAGCACCGGCCGGACGTGCTGCACCTGCACAACCCGTACCCGCTGCTCTCGCCCTGGGTGGTGCGGACCGCGCACAGGCACGGGGTGCCGGTGGTGCAGACGGTGCACAACTATCGGCAGGTCTGCTCGTCGGGGATCTACTTCCGCGACGGCGTCATTTGCCAGGACTGCAAGGGCCGGGCGCTGGCGGTGCCGTCGATCGTGCACCGCTGCTACCGGGATTCCCGGGCGCAGAGTGCGCTGATGGCGGCCACCCTGGCCGTGCACCGGGGCACCTGGCGTTCGGTGGACCGGTTCATCGCGCTCACCTCGGCCATCGCCGACCACCTGACCGACTACGGCATCCCGGCCGAGCGGATCGTGGTCAAGCCGAACGCGGTGCCCGACCCGGGTGCACCTACCCCGCTCGGCGACGGTTTCCTCTATCTGGCCCGGCTCACCCCGGAGAAGGGCCTCGACCTGCTGTTGGACGCCTGGCGGCGGCACCCGGTGGGCAGCCTCGGCACGCTGCGGGTGGCCGGTGACGGCGAGCTGCGCCCGCTGGTCGAGGCCGCCGCCGCCGAGCGCGCCGACGTCGTCTACCTGGGCCAGCTCGACCGGGCCGGGGTACGCGCCGCCGTCGAGGCGAGCGCCGTGGTGATCGCCGCCTCGATGTGGCACGACGTGCTGCCCACCGTGATCATCGAGGCGTTGGCCAGTGGGCGGCCGGTGCTCGGTACCGCGCTCGGCGGCATTCCGTACCTGGTCGGCGCGGACGTCGCGCACGAGCCCGCCGGCACCGGCCCGGCCGCCGTCGCCTCGGCGGTCGCCGGTCACGCCCCGCCGCCGGCCGGTCCGCCGGCGGTCCCGGCCGGGCTGCTCGGCGGCACCGCCGGCTGGGTGGTCCCGCCGGACCCGGCCGCGTTGGCCGCCGCGCTCCCGGTCGCGCGGGCCGGTGCCGCGCTGCTGTCCGCTCCGGCCCGGCTGCGGTACGAGCAGACGTTCCACCCCGACGTGGTCCTCAAGCGGCACCTGGCCATCTACGCCTCCCTCACCCGCGCCAACTGACCCCGCTGCCGCCCTCCGCGAGACCCTGGCGGAAGTGGCCCCTCTGGAGGCCGTTCCCTTCCACGATCTCTGCGGTGGCCGGGCGTGTCGCGGGGCGGCCGACATGTCTGCGCGAAGTGATATGCCCAGCAGTCATATTTATGGGTCTTGTGTTGGGTGTGTGGGTCGCTGGTGATCATTTTCTGGGGAGTTGGGGTCGGT